>JANQNV010000268.1 GCA_028279425.1 Longimicrobiales bacterium
CGCCCGGCCCGCCGGAGTGCGGGTGGCGGCGCTGGCCGGCCGGATCGCCCTCGAAGCGCCCGCTCTGGAGGCGGCCGGGATCGACTACGCGGCCGCGGCGGCTCCCGACGACGTGACCGACCCCGAGGCGTTCGACCAGGCCGGGCCCCGCCTCGCCGCGGTCGCCCGCGCGTTCGCCCGCAGCCAGTTGGGGGGGTGAACTCTCCCGCTCGCCCGTAGTACCACACCCATGCCGCGCTTCCTTCTCACCAGTCTCGGGGTCTTCGCACTCCTCTTCGGCGCTCCGCGCGACGCGGGTGCGGCCGAGCTGGTTCGGGCCGGTATCGCGCCCTCGGGCGTCGCCCCGCAGATCGAGCTCGCTACCCATGGCGCCGCACCCCGCGAACCGACGTGGAGCAACGACGCGTCGGGCACGCTCACCGGCGCCACGCTGCATTCGCATGGTGTGGGTTCACCCGCGACGGACGAGCTGCCCGCCGCGCACGACGGGTCGCTCGACTCCAGCCGGAGCAGCCACCTCCGCGTCCTCCCGGACGCCCGGGCACCGCCCGCGTAGCCCTCAGAACGACGAAAACCCCACGCGCCCGCGCCGCCCGACCCACGGGTGGGGCTGGAGCGCGCACATCTCGTTTCTGCCGGGACTACGACGCCATGAAAACCGTACGATCACGCATCATCCTCATCGCCGTGTTGGCCGTCGCCAGCGCGATATCGCTCCTCCCACGCACCGTGACGGAGCGCCTCCTGGACCCCGAATCGGGGCAGGTCACGACCCGAGACGTCCGTCGGGTGCCCATCGACCTCGGACTCGACCTCAGAGGTGGTGTGCACCTCGCGCTGGAACTGGATCCCGCACACCCCCCCGTGGAGAACTGCACCGGCGCCATCGACGGCGCCGCGCGGGTCATCCGCGGCCGCCTGAGCCAGTCCGGAACGTCGAGCCCCGTGGTTCAGGCGGCCGAGGACTGCCGTCTCATCGTCGAGCTCCCCGGAGAGCACGACCTGGAGCGCGCGCGCGGGATCGTGCAACAAACCGCGTTCCTGGAGTTCCGCCTCGTGCACCTCGACGACCGGTTCGAGGCGCTGTCCCGCCTGCTCGAAGACGCCGCCGGTGAGGCCGGCCTCGTACGTCGGGGAACCGCGGCCGGGGAGTATCTCGTGCGGGCCGACCGGGTCGCAGACGTGGGCGCAGTCCTCGATGCGGCACCCCGGCGAGTGATCCCCAACGACGTGGAGGTCCGGTGGGGCACCGAGGGCGACGGTCTGCTCGGCGACGCCTGGCGAGCGTTCTACCTGGTCGGCGCCGAGCCGATCATCACGGGCGAAGACCTCGAGGGCGCCACGGCGGCGCACGATCCGATGACCCAGCAGCCACAGGTGCGCTTCGAACTCGACAACGCGGGGGGCCGAGCCTTCGGGCGGGCGACGGGACGAAACGTGGGCGGCTACCTGGCCATCGTGCTCGATGGTCGGGTGCAGGGCACGCCCGTCATGATCCACGAGCAGATTCGGTCGACGGGCAGCATCGAGCTTCCGAACCGCACGATGGCCGACGCGAGTGACCTGGCCCTCGTTCTGCGGGCGGGCGCCCTTCCCGCCCCCCTCCACATCGTCGAGCAGAGCGGGATCGGGCCCTCCCTGGGAGCGGACTCGATCGAGGCCGGACTCCGGACGTCGTTGCTGGCCGTCGCGTTGGTGATGATCGCGATGGTGCTGTACTACCGGGTCTCGGGCGTTCTCGCCGTCGGCGCGCTGGCGCTGTACCTGCTCTTCTCCCTGGGTAGCCTCGCGGCCCTCGGCTTCACACTCACACTGCCGGGGATCGCCGGATTCGCGGTGGCGATCGGGATGGCCGTCGACGCCAACGTGCTCGTCTTCGAGCGCATTCGAGAAGAGATGCCGGGGGCCCGTTCGATCCGCACCGCCGTGGACCGGGGCTTTTCCAACGCCCTCTCGGCCATCGTCGACTCGAACGTCACAACGGCCCTCACGGCTGTGATCTTGTATCGCGTAGGGACCGAATCGGTGCAGGGGTTCGCCGTCACACTCCTGATCGGACTCTGCGCATCGATGTTCGCGGCGGTGTTCGTCACCCGCACCTTCTTCTCGATTTGGCTGAGGAGGAAGAGTCGCGCGCAAGGACCCCAATTCTGGTCCATCGGCGGCCTGGCCACGAAGCCGATCGACATCCTCCGTCCCCGCCGCTGGGTGCTCGCGGCGTCGGGGGCGTTCATCGCGGGGGGGCTGCTGCTGATCGCGACCCGGGGCATGAGCTACGGAATCGACTTCACCGGGGGCACGCTCCTCCACGTGCAGACCAAAGGGGTGGTATCGGGCGATCAGGTACGGGCAGCGCTCGCCGAGGGAGGGCTCGACGCGTCGTCGGTGCAGAGCTACGGGTCGGAGCGCGACTTCCTGATCCGCACCCGGCCCGAAAGCCCCCAGGACGGTGTCGGGGCCGGCGGAGTCCTCGACCAGGCGCGCGCCTCGCTCGATGCGGGCCTCGGGGAGGGCGCGTACGAGGTGATGCGGGGCGAAGCGGTGGATCCCCAGGTGGGGAGTGAGCTTCAGCACCGCGCCGGCGCGGCCATCGGCCTCAGCTTCTTGTCGACCCTCGCCTACCTCGCCGCACGCTTCGACGGACGATGGGGACTCGCGGCGGTGATGACGACGGCGCACGACATCCTCGCCACCCTCGCCTTCATGCGCTGGCTCGACATCGAGGTGAGCCTCATCACGGTCGCGGGGGTGCTGACCGTCATCGGGTATTCCTTGAACGACACGATCGTGATCTTTGACAGGGTTCGGGAGAACCTCCGCGCGTCACCGGGCGCCGATCTGAGGGAGCTCCAGAACCGCTCGATCGTCCAGACGCTTCCGCGCACACTCCTGACCACCGGCACGACGCTCACCGCCGCCGTGCTCCTCGCCCTGTTCGGCGGAGCCACGATCCAGCCTCTCGCCCTGGTGATGAGCTTCGGCATCGTGGTGGGCACCCTGTCGTCGATCTTCGTCGCTTCGCCCGCCTTGTTGTGGCTGAGCCGCAGGCGTGCCGCGAGGGCGGCCGCCTCGTAGAGGGTGTGGGCAGCCGGCCCCGGGGTCCGGAGACGACGCTCCGGTCCCCGGGATCGCTCCGTGGTGCGCCGGCCGAGCGCGACGCGACGCCAGGTCAGATTTGACGAAGGTATATAACTTTGTCATAATCATCGCTCGCGAGGGTTGGCCTGGGCATCGAGGGGGTGGGCGTGGCGAAGGGAGAGCGTCTGGGAGAACTCGAAGCCATGGTCCTCGCCGCCGTCCTGCACGCCGGCGAAGAGGCCAACGGTGCCGCCGTCTACCGCGAACTGACCAGGCGTGGAGGGCGCGACCCGGGCGTCGCATCGATCCACGTCACCCTGCGGCGTCTCGAAGACAAGGGCCTCGTCGCCTCGCGGGTCGGCACCCCGTCGCCGCGCGGAGGACGCCCGCGACGATTCTACGCACCCACCCCAACGGGCGTGAGCGCCCTCGAGGCCTTTCGCCGCATGTGGGAGGGACTGCTGAGCGACCTCCCCCTCCCGGGGCCCGAGGCCGGTCGATGAATGCCATCGAGCGTCGGCTCCTCGAGTGGGCCGAACGCCGCCTTCAGCTCGACGATCTCACCACGACCATCGAGGAACTCGCCGGCGACCGGCGCGACGCGCACGGTTCGCGTGCGGCGGCGCGCTGGACCCGTCGCGAAGTCGTCCGGGCGGCCGCACGGGCGCTCGCAACGCGCCCCCCTGCTGGGAGCGATCGCAACCTCATCGAGGTGATCTTGCGGGAGACGCGCTTCGCCCTCCGGCGTGTGCGACGACTGCCCGGTCACGCGCTGAGCTTCGCGATGATCGTGGGCACGGGGATCGGGATCGCCGTCTTCATGGCCGAGACACGGTCCCACGTATTGGCACCCGACGACGGGGTGCGTGCCGACGCTCCGCGCGTCACCTGGGTCACCGACCAGGGAGTGCCCCGGCCCACCATCGCGCTCACGGGATCCGAGGCCTGGCTGCGGCCGAGCGACGCCCCCTTCCGAACGCTGACCGCCATCTGGCCGTCCGCGCGGGTGCTGGAGACCCCGACGGGGCTGCTGAGGGTGACCGGCCAGCGGGTGCTTCCCGGATACCTCGCGGCCCTGGAAGCCCGTCCCCGAATCGGTCGGGGGCCCACGGGCCCCGACGAGGTCCTGCTCTCACACCGACTGTGGACGGAGCGCTTCGACGCGGACGCCGAAGTGCTCGGTCGCACCGTTCGGATGGACGACCAGCCGGTGCGTGTGGTGGGCGTCGCACCGCCCGAGTTCCACGGACCCATCTGTTGCGTCCCACCCGACTCCTGGCTGGCCACCGACGCCACGGTCGAGCCCCGACCGGCTCAGCTGTTCGTGATCGAGCCGACCGACGACGGCGCGGCCTCCGCCTGGCTCGAGCGCTCGACCCGCGCCTCCGATCCTCTACGTCGTCCCGGGCGCGCCACCCTCCGACACCCGACGGCGGCTCCCTTCGGCGGCGAACGTGGTTTCGTCGGGCTGATCCTCGCGGTACTCCTCGGCCTGGCGGGCACGGTGTGGGCCACCACGCTGCTCAGCGGTGCGAATCTGATCGTGTCCGACACACTGGCGCGGCGGGGCGAGCTGCGCCTTCGCACGGCGCTCGGGGCACGCTCGACCGAAACCTGGATCCGCATCACCTGCGAGGCGGGGGTCCTCGCCGCACTCTCGGCCGCCGCCGCACTCGCCTTCACCGCGGCCTTCACCTCTCTCGCTCCCTGGCTCCTACCGATCATCGGCGGTAACACCACCGTGCGGGTGGCCGTCGGCGGGCGCACCCTCTGCCTGGCAGCCGCGGCGGGGGCGCTCAGCGCACTCTTCGCCGCGCTACCCGCCGTGCTGGTGGCGCTGCGCGTCGGGGCGTCGAGTCGACTTCAGCGCGGTCCGGCGAACAGCCGCTTCGCCGCAGTCGGGCTCGCGGTTCAGGTGGCGCTCGCATCGACCCTCGTGATCGTGACCGGGCTGTTCGTCGGTTCGCTCCGCACCCTCGACGGCGCCTTCGTCGGCTTCCGCCATGGGGAGACCGCGGTGCACTTCCTGTCACCGGCGGCCGACGGCGTTGCCCCTCCGGTACGACTCGTCCTCGATGCCGTCGACGGCCGGGCCGCCCTCACGGCTCGGCTCCCCGTGTATGGAGCCCGATGGGACACCGTGTCGACGGGGTCGGGCGATCGCGTCGAGGTCGCGGTGGAGTCGGTGACAGCGGGATTCTTCGATGTGATCGGAAGCACGCTCGTCTCCGGCGACCCCGCACGGACGCCGACGGAAGCGGTCGTGTCGCGTGATCTCGCGGAGGCCTTCGGCTGGGGCGAAGGTGCCACGGGCTCGACGCTGATGCTCGCCGACACCCTGGCTCTTCGAGTCACGGGGGTGGTCGAGGCCGCGACCTGGGGTACCGGCGACGACCGACCCACCGTGTATCGGGGCTTCCCCGACACCGTGTCGAACGCGGTCCTGCTGGCGCGAGGGAGTACCGCCACGGCGTCGGTTCTCCTACCCGCGCTCCGTCCCCTGTCGGTCGCGCTGCGACCCTTCGACACGCTCGACGGCCTCCACGTGCGGTCCCGGGTGCTCCAGGTCTTTCTCGCCCGCCTCGCCCTCGTGTTCGGCGCCGTCGCGCTCCTCGTGGCGGTCGGCGCGGTGCACTCCCACTTCCTGCGGTGGGTGCGAGCGCGGGAACGAGACATGGCGATCCGACGCGCCCTCGGCGCCCCCCTTCCCCGCCTCGGGCGAAGCCTGCTCACGCGTGCGCTACTGCATATCGTTCCGGGGGCCGTTCTGGGCGTCGCGCTGGGGGTCGCCGCGGCGCGGGGGCTCGCCGGTATCGTCGGCGCGGCCTCCGGCGTCGGCCTCGGACTGTTGGTCGGGACCGGAGGCATCCTCGCTGTGGCCACCCTCCTGGCCCTCGTCGGGCCGATCCACCGCGCGGGCCACATCCAACCGATGTCGGTGCTGCGGCACGATTGAGGAGGTGGGGGCGAAGCCGACCGGGCCGCCCGCCCCCCTTCCGTCAGTACTGAATCACGACGTCCACGACCATGCCACCGAAGCGGCTCTGCATCCAGGGAATCGCCGCCGGTGGATCGGCTCCGCACGAGGACGACAAGAAGAACTTCCAGCGGTCGCCATCGTCGGTGACTCCGAAGCCGAACGCCGCGGTCCACTGGTGCGTGATCTCCATGCCCCAGAAGGCCGTGTCGTTGAACGAGTGGGCCCGCATGGAATAGCCCTTGGCCCCGGAGACCTTGGGCACGTAGATCCAGGCCTCGGCGCAGCTCTGGTTGATCTCCGTACCCCAGCTGCCCTGGGCGCTCGACC
Organism: Longimicrobiales bacterium; assembly: GCA_028279425.1. Lineage (GTDB taxonomy): Bacteria > Gemmatimonadota > Gemmatimonadetes > Longimicrobiales > Gaopeijiaceae > Gaopeijia. The sequence goes on from JANQNV010000268.1 coordinate 6,386, forward strand.
CCGCGACTTCGACGAAGGACTGCCCGGTGCCGAGATCCCGCTCGTCGATCACGTCGCCCTCTGCGTTGCGAACGAGGAGGATCACTCGCAGGTCGAGCCGGTCGATGCGCGGGGGGTTCGGCAACGACAGTTCGGGGTCCCACGCCTCGTAACGGATGGTCGGACTCGTGGATCGTTGCCCCGATGCCTGATCCCACGTGCCGTGGTTGTCGGTGAACTGCCAGAAGAACCGGAGATCGCTTCGTACCGGTGGCGAGGGACTCACGATGGCCTCGAACGTGGCCTCGCCCCCGAAGTCGATCTCCTGACGGAACGGGGTGAGCTGAACCGTGAACTGCAGGCTGTTGGTGATGTCCACGGTCTTCTCCCCGATGGGGATCACCGTCACGCGGTCCGCAGCCAGGCCAGTCACCCGGACCGTGACCTGGTCCACGTGACCCTGGGGTACGATGGGAATCGTGGCCGTGTAGGTGGCCCGGTTCTCCACGGCTTCGATCAGCGTGCCGTTCGTTCCCGGCGTCGTCCAGGCGAAACCGAAAACCGAGAAGTCCGTGCCGGCCGCGATGCCGGGTCCCACGAGGGTCGCCGTGAGCGTCACGGAGCGTTGCAGATCGTTCACCTCACCCGGATCGGGAGACAGGGCGATGGTTGGGAGTGGAAGGGTCAGCTGGAAGTCGCTGAACCCCGACGTGCTCGCTGTGACGGTGCCCCGTGTCACGTCGACGTCGACGTCTCCGAGGGTGTGCCACTGCGTCCCGTCCCAACGGTGCATGGCGAGGCCCTCGGGGTCGCCCCACTCGGGTAGGTCGGCCGGATCGAACGACAGCGTGACCCGGACGGGCTCGTCGAAGCTCGCGCCGTCGGGGCCGAATCGATACGCCGTGGTCGCCGTGGCGATATGCGTGGCCGGTAGACCCGGCGCCGCCTCCACCGGCTCGACATGAATCACGGTGCCCGGCTGCGCTGCGCCATCGGGGAAGAAGATCTTCACGGCACCGCCGGCCGCCACGATCTCGGAGTCTCCGGAGGTAACCACCCCGCCGTCCTCCACGCCCACGTCGAGAGATGCGCTTCGCCCCTCGATCACCGCGGTGACGGTAGCCTCACCGGGCGCAACGCCCGTCAGAAGCCCCTCAGCGTCGATCGCCGCCACCGCGGGGTCGCTGGAAGTCCACACCACGGCGCGCTCGACGAGCGTCCCCCCCACCGAGTCCACCGCGGAAGCGGAGAGCTGGAGCGTCTGACCCTTCACCAGCGCCGTAGGCTCCAGACGGTCGAGGCGCACTTCGGCGACCGGCACCGGGGTGAGACGTCCAGTTCACGACACGGTCGGCGAGGGTGCGGCCCTGGGCGTCCCGGAGTGAAGCCTCGAGCTGGGTCGTCTCGGTGGCGAGCCTCCTTGCAGGGGTTCCAACCCTCCACGCGGATGGACGTCGAACTACGGATCACCTTACCAAGCGGGGGTCGCCTACTCGGCCCGCAACGCCTCGACCGGGTCGACCCGAAACGCGCGTCGTGAAGCGAGGAGGATCGCGACCGAGGCCGCTGCGAGTATGACCCCGACGCCGAGAGACAGAACGGGCAGCCCGAGCAGGTCGGGGCCCAAGCGGGTCACCATGTAGTCGAAGACCGTGGACTCGAACCAGCCGTGGATGAGAACCAGCAGAAGTACGCCACAGAACACACCACACGTCGTGGTCACGAGGCTCTCTCGGGCGACGGTCCAGGTGACCCCGGCGCGCCCGGCGCCGAGGGCGACTCGCAGGCCCACCTCACGCGTTCGCCGCGTTGTCGACTCCGCCACGACACCCGTGATCCCGATGAGCGCCAGTCCAAGCACAACAGCGAGGGCCAACTCGACGAGGCGTCCCGTGGTCGCCACGGAGTCCCCGATCTCCATTTGCTGTTCGTGGAGCGGGCCGAGGCTCACGAGCGGAAGGTCGGGCGATATCGAGGCGACGGCCTCCCGAACCGCCCGTGTGGCCTCCCCCAAACGGTCATCGGCGCGAGCCCCGATGCGGACACCGCCCCAGAACGAGTTCGTTGCCCACCCCGGTGGGGGCCGGTCGAACTGTCCCGCCGGCACGAAGAGCAACGGCATGACCGGATTCGGAAGGCTGCTGGACGCCCTCCCCAGCATGTTGAGCTGTCGGAAGTCCGGAGCGACGCCAACGATCGTCATCCATGTACCGTCTTGCCCAAGCTTCACCTGACGACCCAACGGGTTCTGACCCGGCCACCACACATCGGCGCCACGGCTCGAAACGATCGCTACGGGCGCTCCCCCCACTGGTGTCTCACCAAAGCCGCGTCCCCTTTCGAGCTCCGTGCCCAAGGTCTCGAAGAAGCTGGGAGTGATCTCGTAGTACCGATACAGTCCGTCGAACATGCCGAGCTCGACCGTAGGCCCGTCGGTCACCGCCTCGATCTCGGGCCGAGGTGGATACACCTGGCCGACCTCTTGCCAGGCGGCGGAGGCGCCAACGCCGGGCGCCCGCCCGATCCGGTCCAGGGTGCGACGGGCGATCGACCACTGGTCGGCACCTGGCACCCCAGCGACCTCCCAGTCCGGGCGCGCTTCCACGATGCGGGTGGGATCGTACCCCACGTCGAGTCGGGAGAGGGCGCCATAGGCCGACCGGACCACCAACGCCACCGAGATGAGCACCACCGCGACCGCTACCTGGGCACCCACGAGCGCCATCCGGGTGCGACGCTCCGAGGGCGTTCCCCCCACCCCACCCGCGCGCCGCTGCAAACAGGCGCGCAGCTCCGTTCCCGGCACCTCGCCGAGTGGGATCAGCGCCAGCGCGCAACTGATCACGCCACCGAAGCCGATCGCGACTGCCACCGTATCCGGCCCGATGGGCGGGGGCGCATCCGCCGCTCCGACCAACCCCGCGGCCATCTTCACTCCGTGACCGGCAACCAGGAGTCCCAGGGCAGCCCCGGCCGCACCGACGAGCACACCCTCGAGGGCCAGCGCGCGGGCGAGTTCATATCGGCTCGCGCCCAAGGAGGCTCGTACCGCGAGATCGACGCTTCGTGCGTCGGCTCGCACCAGCGTCAGCACCCCGAGGTTGTTGAGGGCGACGAGCAAGACGGCTGCGACGACACCTGCCAGCATCCATAGTTGCGGCCGCTCCTGCGCCGAGCGCGCTTCGGCGATCGAGCGGGTCGTCGCCCCAAGGCCCCCGAATCCGGCCGAGTCGGCGGCCACCTGATTGGCGGCCCTCGACTGCACCTCGACTGCGGCGGCATCCGCGGTGTTTCCTGCTCGAAGCCTCCCGAGACCCCGATACGCAGCGGGCCGCACACCCTCAGGAAGAGCCTCGACCGACATCCACACCCGGCGGGCCGGCTCGAAGCTTCGAGGCATCACCCCGACCACCGTGAACGGGACACCCGACAAGACGACCTCGCCCAGTCCCCCTCCGCCGAGGTCTTTCCGCCAGAAGGCGTCGCTCACGACGACCGCCGCGGGAGCACCAGGGCGCAGATCATCGACACCGAGCACCCGACCCCGAGCAGCCGCGACTCCCATCAGCCCGAAGAAGTCTCCCAGCACGGGTGCCGCGGTGACCCGCTCGCCGCCACGCTCACTCCGCACAACGAGGGTGGGCCCCATCCCGGTCGCGGCGACGGCGGACATCGTACGGAACTCCGCATCTCGGACCCACGTCTCCATTCGGCGCGGCTGCAGGTAGTCCTGCGGATGGGTGCTGGAAGGCGACGCCGTCTGCCAAAACTGCACCAGCTCGTCCGGAGCGCGCCCTGCCAGAGGAGCGAAGTAGGTCGCCGATACGACGGCGTAGACCGTCGCCGCGAGCCCTATGGTTCCGCCCACGGAGAGGAGGGCGACCAACGCGTACGTCTTCGAACGCGCAAGAGAGCGCACGGCCGCGCGAATCGGGCGAATCAGGTCCAGCTCGGCGTTCATGGGGCGCGGCCATGCAGTTGAAGAACGATCGTGATCCGTGGCTGGGGGTGCTCGCACGGCACCGGCGCGGGAGCTACTCTCCAGTTTCGGCGGCGAGTGGGCCTTTCGTGAAGCGCCAAGGTTGACGGCCGGCGGGGGCCCGACGAGGACCCGAGGCCCCGGCTGCCGAATCGGGCCGACGCCCCTCCCCTCAATACACCTCGCTGATCTCCAGGAGGTGACCGCTCGGGTCGCGGAAGAACGCTCGGATCTCGCCGCCGCGATCGACCGGCGGGGCGAGGAACCGGGCTCCGCGCGACCGCAGCACCTCGTACGCGGCGCGACAGTCGGGGACCCGCATCGTGAGCTGGTGGCTCACCCGATCCGGATCGTCGGGCGCGGCGAAGGTGACCGTGGGCTTCCCGGGTGTCGGCCCACCCCCGGTCACGAGCAGCAGCCAGTTGCCCTGAAAGTGGATGACGGCCGAGTCACCGCCGTACTCCCGATACAGCCGGGCACCGAGCACCTCGGTGTAGAAGGTGACGGAGGCGGCGACGTCGTCGACCACGAGGAGGAGGGTGAGTTCTACGCCTTCGACGGGGAATTCGGACGACATGATCGTTTCGGCTGGAGGAGACGGGGGCGGCTTCAAGAGAGCTCACATGCCCCCGCGCTCCCACCTCTCGCGCAAGTTCCGCTTGGTCGCCCGGTAGTCGACGCCGCAGTCCGGTTCTGCGTCGCCCAGGTCGGAAGACGAGAGCGTGCAGCGGAAGGCCTGTGCCTCGCGTGTCGTCACCGTCCACGCTCCTTCGACAGCCTGAAAGTCGAACCGCGCCCGATCCTCGAGCCCGTGGTCGGCGAGGGCGTCGAGCGAGGCCGGCTCGACTCCCTCGACGTCTACGAAGGCGGCCCTCGCCGCGACGAAATCGGCCATCGCATCCGTGGCGAGTGCGGCGTGCTCGCGCGTCACGAAGTTCATCAGTCGCACGCCGCTGTCGGCATGCATTCGGTCGGTCTCGGGATCCCAGCAGGTCACCTCGACCACCTCCACCGGCGTGTCCGGATCCAGGACATCGGTGTCCCGATCGCTCCCGACGATGCGACTGTCGACCACCATCGCATAAGCTCCCTCGTCGATGCCAGGCAGGGTCAGGGCGTTGGGGCACTTCATCGGAGCGTCGGTCGGGCCGAGCGACAGCAGAAGCGCGGCTTCGATGAACATGCGGCATGCCTCCACGGAGATCGGTTGGTGCCCGGCGGCCAGGGAGGTCCGGGCCCACCCGAAGCGGGTAATACGCGTTCGCTCAACTCCTACCCTGCCCCATCCACGCGAGCGGCGCAAGCGTCCTGGTGCGCCGATCCCTTGCGAGCAGCACGCCGGACCATCCGCGTGTACGGGCGCCCTCGCGTGCTCGGTTTCCGTGGTGAATCATCCGATGGCTGCCACCGTAGTGATGGCAGCCCCGCATCCCACTCGCCGACCGTGGAGTCGCCCCGTGATCGCATCCGTCGTCGACCACCGCTGGACCCGCCTCCTCCTCACCCCCGGAGCCGTGCTCGCGCTCGCCGCTTCGGTCGCTTCGGCCCCCGTGGCGCTTTCGGCCCAGACCACCGCGATCGAGCGAGGTCAGCTCCGTGCAGGGTCGCTCGCGACGGGCGACACGGCCCGATTCACCTTCGAGGCCGGCGACGACTACCTGCTGTACGGCGAGGTGAACCAGCTCAGCGTCGATGTGGTCGTGACCCTGACCAACGCCGAGGGTACGGCCGTCGGCCCCACCTGGGATACGCCCGCCCGCGGACCCGAGACGTTTTCGACCACGATTCGTGAAGCCGGTACCTACACACTCCACGTCGCCCCCTTCGAAGACGAAGAGGGTGACTTCGAGGTGCAGATCCTGCAGCTCGAGGAGCGATCCGACGACCCCGAAGACCTCGCCGATCAGTTGATGTTCGCGTATTCGCGACCCGGCGGGCCGGGCGGGGCGGTCCAGGTGTGGCGCGACGGTCGCACGGTCTTCTCGAAGGCATACGGGCTGGCCGATCTCACGCACGAGATCCCCTTCCGCACGACGACACCCACCAACATCGGTTCGACCTCGAAGCAGTTCACGGCGTTCGCCGTGCTCCTCCAGGCCGACCGGGGACACCTCGACCTGGACGACGACATCCGCGAGCACGTACCCGAGCTGCCCGCCTTCGGCGAGGTCATCACGATCCGCCACCTGCTCACCCACACCTCCGGCCTGCGCGAATTCCTCAACTCCTTCGGCTTGACGGGGGCCCCGGCCTCGGCCGTGAGCCGCGAGCAGGTCATCACGATCGTGCAGCAGCAGCCCGCCCTGCAGAACAGCCCCGGCGACGAGTGGAACTACAACAACACGGCCTTTTCGCTCGCGTCGACGATCGTCGAGCGCACCTCGGGGCAGGACTTCGATGACTTCGTGCGCGAGCACATCTTCGAGCCGCTCGGCATGCACGCGAGCTACGTGCGCATGAATCCCACCGTACTCATCCCCGGACGCGCCGACGGGTACACCCCCGGCGGCTCGGGCTGGACGGCGCCGGGTGACCTCGGGGGCGCCGTGGGGGCGGGCGGAATCTACGCCTCGGTCGAGGACCTGCAGCGCTGGGGTGAGCACATGCTCGACCCGAAGGTCGGCTCGCCCGAGCTGGTCGAGTGGATGATGACCGAAGACACACTGAACGACGGTGAAGGCAGTGGCTACGGCCTGGGACTCTTCATCGATGAGCAACGAGGACTGCTACGCCGGCACCACGGGGGCGCCGACATTTCGCACCGCTCCATGATCGTACACTACCCCGAGATCGAGGCCGGGCTGACCGTGCAGAGCAACGCGGCCACCTTCAACAGCGGCGACGTGGCCTTCCAGCTTGGAGCTGCCTTCTTCGGCGACGCGATGGAGCCCGACGAAGCGGCGCTGGTCGCCGACGCCGAGTTCGATCCCGACGGCTGGGACCGCGCGGAGTTCGACGTATTCGAGGGCAGCTACTCCATCGACCCCGCGCCCCAGATGGTCGCCCGGTTCTGGCGCGAGGGAGAGACCCTCTATACCCAGCTGACCGGACAACAGGCCCTCGAAGTCGCGCCCGTCAGCCCGACCCGCTTTCGCGTCCTCGCGGTCGACGCGCAGTTCGAGTTCGAGCTGGAAGACGGTGAAGCGGTGGGAGCGATCCTGTACCAGAACGGTCAGGAGACGCATGCCACGCGCGTGGACGACGACGAGGCCGAGGAGAGCGAAGAGTGGGCTCCCACCGACCTCGACGACTACGTCGGCCGTTTCTACAGCGACGAGATCGAGACCTTCTACGAGATCCGCCTCGAAGCCCCCGAAGACGATTCCGACGCCGCGCCGCGCCTCGTGCTCAACCAGCTGTGGATGGGAGACCGCGTGCTACGTCCGTCGTCGACCGAGGAGACGTTCACCGCCTCGGGGGGCATGACGGTGCAGTTCGAGCGCGACCGACACGGATCGATCAGCGGCTTCTACGTGGACGTGACCCGCTCGCGCGACATCAAGTTCGTCCGGGTCGCCGCAGCGACCGACTGAGGCGCCGCGGCGGTCGCTTCGGCCCGCCGCGGCAGTAGACGCACCCCGCGTCGAGAGGTCGACCGCACGCCGTCAGGGCCCGCGGCCCACGTCGTAGCGTACGATGGTCGGCACATCGAAAGCGTCGAGTTCAACGCCATAGACGACGTTGCGGCCGACCGCCTTGACCGCAAGATCCGCGGGCAGGCGCACGCGGCCGACCTCGCGGAGACTCTCGTCGAGGATCTGCCACGAGGCCTCGGATCCCTCATCTTCGCGCCGCATCCACACGGAGCCGTCACTCCCCGCCAGCGCCTCGGTCACAGGGGGGCGGAAGCGGGGCCACGGTACGCTAGAGCGGAAGCTCGAGGCCACCGTAGCCGGGGTCGCGTCCAAAGGGTCGGCCAACCTCTCCCCGACGGCGCGCGCGATCGAGTCGATCTCCGCCGCCGCGACGGGCCGTGGCGTATAGACGATGTCGGCCTGCGCCACCGTGTCGCCCGACGCGTCCAGTCGACGCACCTGGAAGGCCGCCGAACCCGACTCGGTAGCCACCGGGCGCTCGACGAGAAGCAAAGCGCTTCCGTTGGGGGGTGTGGCCACCAGGGTCGTCGAGGGGAACGGGTGCCTCGCCGCCCTCGATCGGGCGCCGACGCGTACCTCGAAGAGGCGCCCCTCGACGGGGAGCAGGAGCAAGGTGTCGAGGATCTCGCCTGTCCGGGTCGTCTTGAGCCACGACTCATGCGTGACCGACCCGTCGAGGATCTGCGTATTCGAAGTGGGTGCCCACGCCAGCACCGAACCATCGTCGAGCATCCGCATTGGCCGGGACCCGAACGACGAGGGGCCCACCCAGAGCGTGAAGGCAACGAGGTGGGAGAAGGTACCGTCGGGTGCGAACAGGTGGATTCCCCCCCTTGAGAAGTCGGCGACGGTGAGCGTGTCACCGCGCCACCCCAGACCCCCGGCCAAGCCGAATTCGCCCGGTCCGTCACCGCCACTCGACACCACCCCCGAGAAGCGGCCGTCGGGGTGGTAGGCGACGACTCGGGCGAGCGAAGGTTCGCTGACGAAGACGGATCCGTCCGGGGCGGCCACCACGCTGAAGACGTCCGACAACGCGCCCTCGTCGGGCCCGACCGCGCCGGGAGGGGCCCCGAACGTCGCGGCCCTGGTGGCCACGAGGTCGACCCCGGCCGAGCCCGCGTCATTCGCCCCACGATCCCCGCCGCACCCTGCGATCAGTGCCACCGCGGCGAGCGTCGCCGCGACCCCGGACCCGACCCCTCGACTCGTCGCCATGACGCCCTCGGTTTCCCACGATAAACCCCGACGGATGCCGGTAAGCTACTCACGGGTACGACCAGGGCGGCGATCTATTTCGTGCCGTGGAAGGAGCGGCGCACCCGACGAGAGAGTCGGAGTGCGGAGGGGTCCGCTGGCGCAGCCTCACGAACGGAGGCTGCGCCTTCGACGACGGCGGTTAGAAGTCGCCGCCCTCGACGCAGAAGCCGGCCACGACCATCGTCTCGGTCTGACCGATGATCGCGTACCCGGTCTTCACGGCCGTGGTCACGCCGGTGACCGCCCCACCACACTCGTCGACGAGCTGCTGAAGCAACTGACTCGCGGTCTCTACGGGGAGAGGGGTCAACCACAGGAAGCTGAAGGCCGACGCCTCGGCCGAGACGGGCCGGCCGGGGTTGTCGACCACGGTCGAGGCGACGGGAAAGGTCATGCACCCCGCCGACACGAGCAGTACGACGGGCATCAGGATCCGAAGAATCGTCTTCACGAGGCACCAGCCGCAGAGCGGCAGTTCAGAGTCACATGGGAGGGCTCGATCGCCCCCCGAAACTCTCAGCTACCACCTGTCCGAACAACCCGGCGGCCACTCCTCACTCGCCTCCGGCGTCGAAGCCCTCCAGATCTCGAATCCGAGACACCAGTGAGGCCGAGCCGAGAAGCCCCATGCGCCGCTGGAGAGTGACGATCGCACCTTCCAGCGCTTCGGCGGCCTCTTCGCGCCGCAGGGCCGAGTTGGGCCCTTCGCCCCGAGCCTCGCGAGCCTCCAGGGTACGGAGGCCCGTGTACATCGCGGGTTCGAGCCACCCCATCGGAGCCCGCACCGCCGCCGTCCGCAGGTCGGAATACGGCTGGTGGACGCCCGGGCGGCGGGCGGCCAGGCTGCGCAGCGCGACGAAGGTGGCGTGGCGCGGCAGGCCGGCGCGCGCAAGGCCGCTCGCGGTGTACCCCGAGGCGTGGTTTTCGGGTGCGAACACCCAGCCGAGCACCATCCACGACACCCAATTGTCCTCGGCGTGGTCCACGGGGGTGCGATTCTTCACCAGCCCCCGACGGGCCGCCTGCCCTACGTCCCAGAAGGCGTCCTGCGCCCGGGTGCCTCCCGCCACCTCCCCGTCGAACGACAGCCCCTCGCGGAGTACATGCTGTCCGGCCAACGATGCCGTCCAGCGGGTCACCTCGAAACACTCCGCCGGATCGGCGAGGGCACCGTCGTCGGTCTGCGCGCACGGCGCGACCGGCGAGGTGCGATCGTGGCTCACGAGGCGGAGAGCGAGGAGCGCGCGGTCGAGGTTGTCGTCGGTCGGAGCCGCCGTGTAGCCGGCCAGTGCGCCCCGTACGAGTCCGCCGCGGGTATCGAGCAACACGTCCGGCGGGGGCCGGTCGGGCATCCAATCGAGGTTGGACTCCTCATCCGACCAGACGGGAAACGCTACGGCCCACGGGACCGCGACCGGATCGACCTCGAGGAGATCGGCCTCGCCCCAGTCGTCGGGCCAGGCATCTCGGCCGAACAGGGCCGTCGCCAGATCGACGTCTCCGCTGGCGGGATCGCCCATGGGCTGGAAGATGCGCAGATCCCTCGCCACGGGGCTGACGCCGAGGTCGTTGATGTGGGCGATGATGTCGAGGGCCGTCGACGTGTCGACGTGGGCCACCGCCCTGCGCAACACCGTGGAATCGGCGAAACCGAAGTGCGCCAGATCGAAGCCGTCGTGCGAGGAGTGACAGCCGCCGCACGACTGGATGAACGCCACTTCGCCCCTCGCGGGGTCGGGCAACTCCGGGGGCAGCAGAGTACCCCCGTCCCCATCGCCGCAACCAGCGAACAGCAGCACGGCCGGTAGAAGCGGGACGAGGAGCCGCGTGGAGCGGCGTCGCGGGTCGGCGACGGGGTCGACGGTCATGGAAGCACTCCGCTGGAACGAATCGCTCGGTCACCAGATGTGAGGGGCGCTGTAGGAACAACGTTAAGTCCCCACCCGCGCGCTTGCTCCACACCTGGCCATACGAGAACGTGTGCGTCATGGGCGATCCCGGCGACATCACGCGGTTGATGGCGCGCTGGTCGCGCGGTGACGAAGCGGCGTTCGAGAGTCTGCTCGAGCTCGTCTACGACGACCTGCGCCACCTCGCGCGCCGGCACCTTGCAAGAGGGTCGGGCGACGCAGTGCTCGACACGACCGCGTTGGTGCACGAGGCCTACCTCCGACTCGATCGGGTGGAGGGAGGGGAGTGGCCGGGTCGCGCGCAGTTCTTCGCATTCTGTTCCAAGGCGATGCGGCGAATCCTGATCGACTTCGCGCGTCGTCAGCAGGCCGAGAAACGCGGTGGTTCGCGCATCCGGGTCACCCTTCACCCGGGCATCGCGTCGCACGATGCCGACGTCACCCAACTGCTCACCATCGAAGACGCCCTACGCCGACTCGAGGCCCACAACCCCCGCATGGCGCGCATCGTCGAGTGTCGCTTCTTCGCCGGGATGAGCGTCGCCCAGACGGCGGAGGCGCTCGACGTGTCGCGACGCACCGTCGAACGCGAGTGGGCACGGGCACGCGCCTACCTCCAGCACGCCCTCGCCGATCAGGAGCGCGAACGGTAGCGATCCGCCTCGCCCGGGCGACCCGTGGCTTCGTAGAACTCGACGACACGCTCGCGCAGGGTTCGGGCGTTGAGCGGACCGACCAGCTCCGGGCGAGCGACGGCCTCGAAAGCTTCGACGAGCAGGAGCTCGGCTTCGGCGAAGCGCCCCTGTACAGCCAGGCAGCGCCCCAGGCTACTCCGGGCGATGTGAACGAGGGGGTGGCCGGCATCGAGCTGGCCTTCGAGGAGCGCCAGGCTGCGCCGCAGGAAAGGTTCGCCCTCCTCGGCCCGCCCGAGTTCGCTCAGCACCCACCCGAGGCCGTGGAGGGGGTAGGCCTCGCGCCATTGCCCCGGGTACGCAGCCTGTCGGATCTCGAGCACCTGACGGTACAACGGCTCGGCCCCTGCGAAGTCACCGCGGTCACGGCGAAAGCCGGCGAGGCTGTTCATCATGGCCAGCGTCGTGCTGTGTTCCGGCCCGAGTCGGCGGAGGTTGATGTCGACGGCCATCGACAGCAAGGAGTCGGCGGCCAGGGGCTCGGTCGGCTCCAAGCTCAGGGCCAGATTGTTGAGGCTCGCGGCGATCGAGGTATGGTCGTCCCCGTAGAGCTCCCGCCTGAGTGCGAGGGCTTCGCGATGCAGGGCCAGCGATTCCGGGCCGATCAACGCACTCGCGCGGGCGGTCAGCGCCTCGGCCAGCGCGGCCCGATGCTCCCCGTCGACGTCGCGTAGAATCCGCACGGCTCGCTCGAGCATGCGGCCCTCCCGCTCCGGATCATCACCGACCTGCGGTGCGAGTTCGGTGAGAATCGTCGCCACCTCGGGGCTCTCGTCGCCCAGCTCCGCCTCGGCGAGGGCGAGAGCTTCTTCGTAGAAGGCGATCCCCACCTCCCGGTCGGACGGAACGGTACTCGCCGCCAACCCCCGAAGGAGCGCCAGCTCACCCGTGACCTCGTCGACCACACCGGACCGATGCACACGAAGCGCCTCTTCGAGCAGCGGCCTCGCACGATCGTACAGACCGAGCCGATGGTAGACGCCACCGATCGTACCGAGCATCTCGGCCTGGAGTCGCGGTTGAGCAGCCAGGTCGCGCCGGACCCGGGCGGCGCCGGCGTCGAGAAGCTCGCGTGCGGTGACCGTCTCTCCCTGCGAACGGTCCGGATCGGCAACCTCGAAGACGTCGGTGAGGAGGTCGCGGGCGGCCATTGCACGGGCGGCCTCCTGGCGCACACGCTCGCCTTCTTCGGCCAGCCGCCGAGCCTGGACCGAGGCCGTAACGGCGAAGGCGACGAGAAGCACCATCGCCACCACCGAACCCACCACGCCGGCGGGGTGACGGGCGACGAATCGGCTCGCCCGATAGCCCACGGAGTCGGGGCGCGCCGAGACGGGGTGCCCGGCCAGGAACCGACGCACGTCGGCCATGAACTGCTCGACCGACGCGTAGCGGCGCTCAGGCTCGCGACGCAGCGCCTTTCGCACGATCCGGCCGAGATCACCCCGCAGCTCGGCCGGCAGCTCGGGGGGCGACGCCGTGCGATCTCCGGCGGGATGGGTGAGGTCGGACTCCACGAAAGGACGTGTCCCGGACACGATTTCGTAGAGCAGCCTCCCGAGCTGGAACACATCCGACGCCGTGGTGATCGCCTCGCCCCGGAGTTGCTCCGGGCTGGCGTAGGCCGGAGTCAGCGGAAGGCCGGAGCCGGTGCGGGTCAGGTCGCCGACCGGGACGCCCTCCGGATCGAGCAGCTTCGCGATCCCGAAGTCGAGCAGCTTGGCTCGCCCGTTTCGGTCGACGAGGACGTTCGAGGGCTTCAGGTCGCGATGGACCACGAGACGCGTGTGTGCGAATTGCACCGCGTCCCCCACCTGGAGAACGAGCTCGAGTCGCTCGGCCCGGGAGCGACCCGGCTCGAGGGCCCATTCGTCGATCGGCCGACCTTCGACCCGCTCCATGGCCAGCCACGGACGGCCATCGGCGGTGCTCCCGCCGTCCAGCAGCCGCGCGATGTTGGGGTGGGCGAGCTCCGACAGGATTTGCCGCTCCGCGACGAAACGCCGAACGATCTCTTCGGTGTCGAGTCCCCTGCGCAGCACCTTCAAGGCGACCTCCTGCTGGAAGCCGCCCTCCACCCGTTCGGCCCGGTACACGGTGGCCATCCCCCCCCGGCCGAGCTCGTCCAACACGCGGTAGGGGCCGACCCGGTCGTTGGCCTCGAGCACGCGGGAACGATCGCCGGACCGGGCTCGGTCCAGAGCTCGCCAGGCGGCGCTCGGCAACGCGTCGAGACGTTGGGCGGGGGCGTCCGCGGCAGTCAGCAGGCGCCGAACCGACTCGACGAGCTCGGGGTCGTCCCGACGGCGACGCTCCAGCAGGCGCGCACGCGCCCCTTCCTCGAGATCGAGCGCCTCGGCCAGCAGCGCGTCGACCTCGGGCCAGCGGGCCCAGAGCGCGTCGTCGTCTGCGGTCATGGCGGGGTCACCTCGTTCGTCGCGTCGTCTGCTCCCAGTCCCAACGCGGAAACGCTACGCGGGCCGCCAGGCATCCGGCGCTCGGGGCGGCCGTCAACGCGCCCGACCGGTGTTGGCGGCATCACCCCTGAACGTCGGCCATGGCCCGTTGTCGAGTCCCAGGCTGCCCGTGCGCACCGCCACCAACCGGCCGGCCCAATCATCTCCGCGGTTCCCACCGATGTAGAGGGTACCGTCGTCTACCAGAAACGGCGACGACCAGTTGATCGTGTTGCCGAAGTTCTCTCTCCAGACCAGATCACCCTCGCCATCGAGCGCGAAGATGAACCCGCTTTCGGCGGCGAAATAGATCAGTCCATCGGCCCCGATCGCGGGCGAGGTATACGAGTCCGCCGGGATCGACTCCGACGTCGGGGCGATCTCGTAGATCCATTTGACGGTCCCGTCGGGATGGAACGCGATGCACAGGGCGGGCTGCGCACCCGCCACGGGATCGACATACGCCTTGGTCGTGACGTAGACCGTGCCGTCGGACCCGATCGCCGGCGAGGCCCGTACGTGGCGTCGACCCGGAACGGAGTAGCGCCACCGCAGCGTACCGTCGGGATTCACCGCATACACGAAGCCCTCGAACTGGGCTCCGGCCTTTTCGGACCCGAAGTAGAGGACGCCGTCGGACCCGATGGCGGGTGAAGAGAGCGACTTCTCCTGGATCAACGTCATCTCGAAGGGGGCGGGCCAGTGGGGTGAGCCGTCGCGCTCGAAGGCGTGCAGCCAGTCGTTGGACGCGATGTAGACCACCCCCTCGCGGTCGATGACCGCCGACGTCGCACAAAAATTCCCGCCCCGGAGGTCGCGCTGCCACAGCTGGCGTCCATCGTCGGGATGGAGCGCGTAGAGCTGGTAGTCGACGCAGACGTAGAGGGTACCATCTTCACCGATCGCCGGGGTCTTCTGGCCCACCCCCCGGGCCCGGTCACTCTCGTAGTCGTTGTTCGTCCACCGCCGCGCACCGGTGCCGGGATCGAAGGCGTAGATCACGTTGCGGTGATCGACCACGTAGACGGTGCCGTCGGGCCCGATGGCGGGCGACGAGCCGTTGTTCTCCGCGCGCACCGTCCCGTCGGGCGGAGGCGAGTTCTCGTCGAGATCGGCGGTCCACCGCTCGGTCCCGTCGGGATTCACGGCGTGTACCCGCCCCACGTTGGTGTGGATCAGGATCCCCGTCGAGACGTAGATCGTGCCGTCGAGCCCGACCGCCGGGGCAGAATAGTAGATCGGCTTGTCGACGTCGAAGCGCCAAAGGGTACGGTTGGCCTCGATCATGTCGGCCACGACGCGCACGTCGCGGTCGCCGACGTTGTTCGTCACCGTAAGCGAGACGGTGTAGAGGCCCGGGTGCTCGAATTCGTGCTGAACGACCCGACCGCGACCGGTGGCGCCATCGCCGAAGTCCCAGTCGTACGACACGATCGTGCCGTCGAACGCGGCCGAGGGCGATGCATCGAAGGTCACCGTGAGCGGAAACAGGCCGACCTCCGGCATCGCGGTGAAGTCGGCCTCCGGGGTGGCGGGGGGATCCTCGGGCTCGACGGGCGCGTCGCCATCGGAGGAGCACGCCCACGACAGCACCGTGGCGAGTGCGAAGACCGCCGTGGCCCGGAGGCCTGCAGGCCAGCGCATCTCCACTCAGCCGATCCCTCGATCCATGTCGGACACGATCAGCCAGTGACCCGACGGGTCTCGCTGCAGCGTCAGAACGAACATACCAACGTCGTCGACGGGGAGGGTTTCGCCGTAGCCGTATGCACCGACGATGAAGCCCACCGCCCCATCGGCGGAGTACTCGATAGCTCGGAGGCGAAGCGGGCCCGAGGCGATCCTGTAGGCCTCGCGAATCGCCTCACGCCCTCGGATCCAGTTGCCCCCGCTCACGATGAGGCCCCGGTCGACGAAGAGCGCCGACAGCGCCTCGGCATCGCCCGTACTCCAGTGCCCTTCGTAGTCGCGGAGCACTCGATCGAGCTCGGCGGGCAGCTCCACCGAGGGTTGGAGGCTCGCGCTCGCCGGGGGTTCGGCGACCTGGCCCTGGACGGGGCCCACCAGGAGCACGCACAGCAACAAGACCCACCGGGACATCCGATCGTGGTGGTGCATCGTCTCCCTCCCCTCGTCGGTGACTGGCAGACGTCACCTTGGCGGCGACATCCGAGCTCGAATGCACAGGCTACCGTCGAGCGACGCGACTTCGCCACCGCCCGACGCGGATCAGCCGGCGGGCTCGAAATCAGCCCGCGACGCGCTCGGCGATGTCGCGCACCCGGTCCTCCATGCCGAGGAAGGCCTCGACGACCTGCGGATCGTAGATCTCGCCGGCGCCGTCGCGCAGGTTGGCGAAGGCGGCGTCCATCGCCCATGCGCGCTTGTACGGGCGGGTCGAGGTGAGCGCATCGAACACGTCGGCCACCGCCACGATGCGCCCCACCAGCGGGATCTCGTCACCCTTCAGGCCACGGGGATACCCGGACCCGTTCAGCCGCTCGTGGTGCGTGAGCGCGATCACGCTGCCGAGGCGGAGAATGTCGCCGTTGCAGTCCTTCAGGATCTCGTACCCGATCTCGGCGTGCCGCTGCATGGTTCGGAATTCGTCTTCGGTGAGCGACGACGGTTTCAGGAGGATGTGGTCGGGCACGCCGATCTTGCCGACGTCGTGGAGCGGTGCCGCCTTGTAGATCCGGTCCGGATCCAGTCCCTCGTCCAGCTCGAGGCGCTCGGCGATCAGGCGGGAATAGGTGGCCATCCGCTCGATGTGCCCCCCGGTCTCCCAGTCCCGGTACTCCATGGCCCGCGCGAGGCTCAAGATGGTCTCCTCCTCGCGCTCCATGATCGCCGCCGTCGCCTTGGCGACCTCGATGGCGAGGTCTTCGGCACGACGTTCTGCCGAGCGTTGCCCGTCGCGCAGCGCCAACATGTTGCGCACCCGTATGCGCACCTCGTCGCGGTCGACCGGCTTTCGGAGAAACTCGCTCGCCCCGGCGTCGAGCGCCTTCTTGCGTGTGTCTCGCTGGGCGGCGGCCGTCACCACGATGATCGGGATCGGAGGCGTGGGGTGGCGGCGA
This sequence comes from Longimicrobiales bacterium, assembly GCA_028279425.1. Lineage (GTDB taxonomy): Bacteria > Gemmatimonadota > Gemmatimonadetes > Longimicrobiales > Gaopeijiaceae > Gaopeijia. Next base: position 23,338 of record JANQNV010000268.1, read on the forward strand.
CGGAACGCCTCGATGAACTCGATGCCGTCCATCTCCGGCATCTGGTAGTCGGTGATGATGAGGTCGGGAAGCCGATCGGCCCACGCCTGCTCGGCGTCGCGGGCGTCGGTGTAGACGTGCGCGCTGACCCCCGGCAGTTCCCGGACGACCGCGGCGACGAACTCCGCGATCAGCTTCTCGTCGTCGACCACCACCACGTCGAACTCGTCGGTTTCGATCATCGTCGGATCCGTCAGAATACGGCCGAGATCTGGGCCGACAGCAGATTCTGCGCGAAGCCCTCCCGCCGAGTTTGGGTGCGCTGGTAGTTGAGCTTCAGGAGCACTTCACGGGTCATTCGATACCCGGCGGCAGCCTCGTAGCGCACGACGTCGTCGTCCCACGAACCGGTCGCGCCATCGGAGGCCGTGATCTCGCCGAACAGCAGCCCTCCCACCCGACCCGCCACGTACCACCCCGCGGCCACGTCGTACCGCGCCTCGACGAACCCGCCGACCAGGTCGATCGGATCGTCGACCAGGGGGGCATCCCACCGTGAGCGATACCCCTCCGCGAATATGGCCCAAGGCCCCGACAGCACCTCGGCATCGAACCCGATGAGCGTCTGATCGTAGTCCGAGGTGGACCCGGGGTACGGCGCACCCTGCTCTCCCGGCGGCGAGAGGTACGGGCCGTGCGCCGCCGAAACCCCGAGCCTCACGCCAGGGCGCAGGTGGGCGCCGAAGCGCCCCAGGAACTGCGCCCCTTCGGCGTCGATCGCCTTGCTCGGATTCGACACCGCGCCCGGCGTCACGCCGATCGAGTACTCGAACCGATCGAACTCGCCCAGGAACTCCCATTGCAGGCTCCAGCAGGCGTCGTAGAGAAGAGGGACGCCCGCGCCGACACCCGGTCCGATCGCCAGGAGATCGGCAGCCGTCTGATCGCCCATACTCGACAGGTTCGTGAAGTACTGCCACGCGAGCGGTACGCCGATCACCGGATTCGCGTTGAAGTACGTGCTCCTCAAGCCGAATCCACCGATGACGTTGGGCGCGAGACCGACCCGAGCCGAAAGCCACGACTGGTCGGCGATCTCGTTGATCAGCATGTAGGCACCGTTCACGCGCAGTTCGGCGTCGGTGTCGTAGAGCAGCTCCGTGAAGATTCCGATCCGCTCGTTGATCCAACTTCGCGCGAAGAGCCGTAAGCGCGCGGGGTTGAACGGGTTGTCACCGCGGACGGCAGAGTTGACGCCGAGGTCGTCGGCGGGAGAGGCCACCAGGTCGATCTGCCCGGACACCTCGAGCGGCACCTGCGCCGCGAGTGGCGCCGAACCCAGGCCGGGCCCCGCGGCGAAGAGGCCTGCTACGACGGCTCCAGCCATCGAGCGCGTACGACGCCCAGCGGCGCGCGGATCGGAGGGCGCCGACTCGGCCGCTGCCTCGGCCGGGGGCACCGACCCCGTGCGTGGCGAACGCGGGGCATCCGTCGGCGTGGACGGGTGCGGCAGACGGATTCGGAAGCGGGTCCGGCCGGGCTTCGAGTCGACTGCGATCTCGCCGCGGTGCTCCACGACCACGTTGCGCGCGATCGCCAGCCCGAGGCCCGTCCCCTCCTTCTTCCCCCGCGTCACGAACGGCTCGAAGATATCGTCGATCAGGTCTCCCGGGATCCCGGAGCCGTCGTCTTCGACCTCGACCACGAGCCCGCTCGCATCGGCCTCGGTGCGAACCACGACGCGAGTCGCCTGGGCCGCAGCCGCATTGCGGACGAGGTTCTCGACGACGCGTCCCAGGCGGTAGCTGTCGATCCACCACTCGCCGTCGTAGCCGTGGTCCACCTGCAATCCGATGCCCCGCGACGCCAGGTCGCCGCGAAGCCCCGACACGGTGTTCTCCAGAAAGCTGTCGAAGCCGATCCACGCCCCCTCGAAGTCGCGCTCGCCGCGCGCGAAATCGACGATCTCCTCCTTCATCCTTCCCAGCCGGTCGATCTGCCCCTCGATCGCTTCGAAGCAGCGCTGTCGATCGTCTTCCGACTCGATCCCCATCCGGAGGAGCCCCACGGCGCCCGAGATGGTCGACAAGGGTTGGGTGAAGTCGTGGGCGACGGCACTCGCCGCCTGGCCGATCGCCCCCAGACGCTCGGCTCGCAGCAATTCGACTCGCGCCCGCTTGAGCGAGGTACGCATCTCTTCGAACGATGTCGCCAGCCGGCCGATTTCGTCGTCGCGTAGCCGCACCACCGGTCGCTCGAGATCGCCCTGGCCGAGCCGCTCGGTTTCGGCCAGGAGCTGGGCGACCGGTACGGTGATGCCTCGCGAAAACACCGTGCCCACCACGACCGTGAGGAACAATCCGAGCACCAGGATCCCGAAGAGGAGGGTGCGCAGGTCGTCGGCCGGTGCAAGGGCGGCGTCGAGCGAGTTGAGCAGCACGAGCGTGCCCAGGCGCCCTTCGCTCGGGGACACGAGGGCGATCGGGGCAGCGAGGAACCGCTCGGCCTCGGACCGCACCAGCATCACCGGCAACGCCTGGTCGGCCTCGGACGGCGCGTGGGCGGAAGGGTCCAGCGGATCGTCGGAACGGGCCGCCGCATCGGCCGCGGCCCGCCCCGTGGCGCCGCTGGCCTCGGGACCCGGCACCGCGTTGCGGTCGGCCATCAGTACCACCGGACGCCCGACGGCGTCTTCGAGGGCCGCGATGTCGTCGGGATTCACCCGGTGACCCGTAACCAATACGGCGAGCGGTTCAGCCCCGAACAACACCGCGCTGACCGCGACCAGTTCGAGGTAGCCGTCGCGCAGCCGGAGGTCGCCGGTATCGAAGAAGCGGGCCTCCCCGAGGAGAGGGTCGCCCCGCTCGAGCGCCCGACTCGGGGCGTCGTCCGTGGCGGCGATGCGATCGCCGAGTGGGCTCAACACCACCGCCCACGACTGAGACGCGTTCTGGAACACCTCCCGGAGCGTCTGCCCCACGGTGGTCGGGTCTTCGGTGGAGACGGCCGCTCGGAGACGCGGGTCGAGCGCGAAGGCCGCCGACGCCTCCACCTGGTCGCTCAGTTGGGCGGCCCAGGCGCTCGCCGCCACCTGGCGCGCGAAGGCGAGGTTGGTCTCGACGTCGGTCTGGATCTGGCGGCGGAAGGAGCCGTCCACCAGAACCACGGCCACCGCGAGTGTGAGCGCGACGGCCGCGCTGGACCATACCAGAAGACGAACGCGCAGAGACAGGGTGCCTACCTCCCCACGGCGAGGAGGAAGTCGGCCTCCACCTGCCCCGCAGATGACATCGTGACCCTGGTCGTGTCGGCCCCGGCGGTGGGGTGCCAGGCGACGGCGCGGTACTCACCCTCCGGAACCCCGGTGAGGCGATACGACCCGTCATCCCCCACGCGCACGACCCACGGTGTATCGACCACCAGGATCATCCCGGCCATCTCGGCGTGGATGTCGCAGAAGAGGCGTACCACACCGGGGTCGTCGAAGCTGTGCGTGGGCGAGACCCCGGGCGCGTAGCGACCGAGCGAAAACCGATTGCCCGGCGACAGGGAGAACAGGTTGTGGAAGACGTCGTCGTCGTTGGGAAACTCGATGACCTGGCCCGGACGCACCGCGGTGGAATAGGGCATGATCAGACGGTCGCGCTGGACGATCCGCGCGACGGTGTCGGCCGCGGGCGCGACCGCGCCCCAGAGGGGCTCGAGGTAGACGAAGGCATCGGTCGAGCCCCTCGCCACACCCGGCTCCTGCGGGGGACGCGCGCGGCGCCTCGCATAGGGGCTCAGTGGCGGTGGCCGGTCCTGCGGCGCGGCAACGACCGTGACCGTTCCCGAGACCGTGCCGGTCGGCCGTGCGGGATCGTCGCCGCTGCCCGAGGGGGGCAGCACGAGCGACACCAGCAGGGCGAAGAGGAGGGCCGTCGTACGCATGGGTCCGGACCTACGAGACAGGGCTACGCGGCGGGCGGAGCCAATGCGTCAAGTTTCGGCCGTGAATGGGGGTTCCTTCAGCCCTGCGGCCAGAATGGCATCGGGGTGGGCAGGGCGCGCGTAGAAGAACCCCTGGGCGAGGTCACAGCCGAGCGATTTCAACAGAGCGGCCTGCCCCTCGGTTTCCACCCCTTCGCCGACGATGTCGAGACCGAGGCTCCGGGCCATGGCCGTGATCGCCGCCGTCAGGCTCGCGTCTTCGGGATTCGTCGCGGCGCCCTGTACGAACTCCCGATCGATCTTCAGCGCATCGAATCGAAAGCGCTTCAGGTAGGCCAACGCCGAGAGTTCAGCCCCCGCTGGCTACGGCAGCGGCCTCTGCCCCGGAGTCGCCCGCGTCGACCCCCGACCCGACCTCGTCCGACGAGCCCGAGGCCGCCAGGAGTGCCGTGGCCAGCCGATCCGCGACCGTGCGGTGGTGCTCCGGACCCCACTGATGGCCCTCGGGGCTACCCGTCATCGTCCGCATCTGGTCGAGGGGGAGAGCGACGAACCCGAGCAGACCCTCGTCATCGAGCCGGCGCACCGCATCGGCGATGACCGGGTGGTTGTCGAGATCGTACTCGTAGCCGGTCACGTCGTCTCGGTGGGTCACACTGACGAAGTGCAAGACGACACCCTCGTCGAACAACCGGGTCGCGAAGGCCTCGAGGAGAGCCACGTATCGCTCCTGGACCTCTCGGTGCGCGCGCTCGGCCGCTGCCTCGGCTTCGGGATCCGGGGGCGCGGCCTCGACGGGGCGCCCTCCTCCCCCCTGTACCGAGCGCAGGAGCGAGAACAGGTGGCTCCGCTGGAGCAGCCCGGACTTCGAGATCCACTCCTGCCACGCCGGCTTGCTGGTCGGATAGGGGTGGAAGGACAGCGTGCCGTCGGCGTCGACGCTGGTGACGCCGGTATCGGTGTCGAGCGGGTCGTTGTCAGTGAACTGGAGCACGACCGTCTGCGGACGGAAGGGGGCGGCGACCGAGTAGAACCACTTGATCTGGGAGTCCAGTCCCCACCCACCCATACCGCCATTCAACACGAACCAGCCGGAGCCCAGGACGCCCGACAGGCGCTCGGCGAACGCCTCTCCGTCGTCGACCCCGACGCCGAACGAAAACGAGTCCCCGAGCACCGCCACCACCTGCCGGTCGCCGACCTGTTCGGGGGGCAGGTACGCCCCTCGGCGGCCGAGCTCGTTGGTCGTGTAGGTGAACGACCACTGCCCCCCGCGGGCGTGACGGATGCGGGCGTTGCGGGTCAACTCGATCTCGAACTCCGACGAGGTCACGTAGCGCGGGAACATCGTGACCTGAGGCGCGAAAAGGCGCACGGCGACCTCGGCGAGAACCACTCCCACCAGGAGAGCGATGCCGAGCACGACCGCTCGCGCGACCACACGCTGCATGTCAGCCCCCTGCGATCAGAAGATCGTGTAGATGAAGGGAGCCAGAGCCGACGTCTGGGCGAACACGAGGAGCGCGCTCACGGCCACGAGCACCACGAGGATCGGCAGCAGCCACCACTTCTTGCTCTCCTTCAGGAAGAGCCACATCTCGGCGAACACACCTGTTCTCTTGGACATGTCTAGATCCGTGCTCTCAGAACTGTCGGTTGAGGTCGCCCTGCCGCTTGCCCTGCGGTCGGGAACTCCAGTAGCTGTCTTCGACCGGGGAATGCCGCATGGGGTCGCCTCCCAGAAGCCTCCGCAGGAAGCCGATGGGAGTCAATACCAGAAAATACACGATGCCCATGAAGATGGGGGTCGTCACCTTCGAGATCGCGAGCGCGAGCCCCATCCAGGCCCGATAGACCGGTCCGAGGTTCGACGGGATCAGCAGCCCCGCCACGATCAGCGTACCCGATAGACCGCCCAGAATCTGGGTTGCGAGCTCGTGGCCTCTCCACCAGGTGATCCCGGCGATGACCAGAAACGCGATTCCGACGGGGAAGGCGAATGCGCGCCCTTCCTTGGCGGTCAGTCGAGTTGGAATTCGTCTCTCCAATCTCCTTCCTCCGCCCACTCGGGCTGCTGGGACTTCTGCATGACGTAGTTGCCCACGACGAGCACGTCCATGTCGGTGCGCATGAAGCACCGGTAGGCGTCCTGAGGGCTGCAAACGATGGGTTCACCCCGCACGTTGAACGAGGTATTGACCACGACTCCGCAGCCGGTCAGACGCTCGAATTCGGAAATGAGCCGGTGGTACCTGGGATTGCGCGTCTGGTCTACCGTCTGGACCCGCGCCGAATAGTCGACGTGGGTGATCGCGGGGATGTCGGACCGGGGGACGTTCAGCTGCTCGATCCCGAAGAGACGGCGCTGTTCGTCGGTCATCGGGATCTGTCGTGACTCCTTGACCGGCGCGACGAGCAGCATGTAGGGCGAATCGCCGTCCAGCTCGAAGTAGTCGGCGACCCGCTCGCGGAGGACCGACGGGGCAAACGGCCGGAAGCTCTCCCGGAACTTGATCTTCAAGTTCATCTTCGACTGCATCTTCGGGCTACGCGGATCCCCGAGGATGCTGCGGGCCCCGAGGGCTCGCGGCCCGAATTCCATGCGGCCCTGGAACCACCCGACCACATTCTCGTCGGCCAGCGCGCCCCCGACGCGTGGGAACAGTTCATCGTCGTCCAACACCTCGTAGACGGCACCGAACTCGTCGAGGGCCTTCTCGATCTCCGCGTCGTCGTACCCGGGTCCGAGATACGCGCCCTTCATGGCATCGGTGCCGCAACCGTTGACCTTGCGTTCCCCGCCGCAGTGACGGGTCCAGGCCAACATCGCCACGCCGAGTGCGCCCCCGGCATCGCCGGCGGCCGGCTGAATCCAGATGTCGTCGAAGATGCCGGCGCGCAGGATGTGACCATTGCCCACACAGTTCAGCGCCACCCCGCCCGCCATGCACAGGTTCGGGAGACCCGTCACCTCGCGAGCCGTCCGCGCCATCCGCATCATGACTTCCTCGCACACCTCTTGAACGGAGCGGGCCAAGTCCATCTCGCGCTGGGTGATCCGCGACTCGGGTCTGCGCGGAGGCCCACCCATGAGGTCGTCGAATGCGCGACTGGTCATGGTGAGGCCACCCAGGTAGTTGAAGTACTTCTGGTTCAATCTGAACGAGCCGTCGTCCTTGAGATCCATGACCTCGGAATAGATGAGGTCGACGTACTTGGGCTCACCGTAGGGCGCCAGACCCATCACCTTGTACTCGCCGGAGTTGACCTTGAATCCGGTGTAGTAGGTGAAGGCCGAGTACACGAGACCGAGCGAGTCGGGCCACCGCATTTCCCGCAGGATCTCCACCTCGCCCCCCCGGCCGACTCCGATCGATGCCGTGGCCCATTCGCCCACGCCGTCGATCGTCAGGATGGCGGCCTCTTCGAACGGCGAGGGGAGGAACGCGCTGGCCGCATGCGACTCGTGGTGCTCGGAATAGAGCACCGGCCCCTCCCACCCGAGTGGGTCGCGAACCAGGCGGTCGGTGTAGAGCTTGTCCTTGATCCAGAGAGGACCCGCACGCAGGAACGAGCCGAAGCCACCCGGCGCGATACTGAGGTAGGTCTCGAGGATCCGGTCGAACTTGAGGAGCGGCTTGTCGTAGAACGCGACGTGGTCGACCCGATCCATGTCGATGCCCTCGTGCGCCAGACAAAACTCGACGGCGTGGATCGGAAACGAGGCGTCGGCCTTGATCCGCGTGAAGCGATCCTCGGACGCGGCGGCCACCACTTCTCCGTCGCGCACCAGGCAGGCCGCACTGTCGTGGAAGAACGCCGAAATCCCGAGGATATACGTGGGAGATCCCTTGGCCATTGAAATCCGTACTCTCTAGGTTCCGGAGAGGTGCGTGAGACCGCGGACGTGTCACTGAAGGTGCTCAGGGAAGCCTCGGCGCGCCGGGGCCAGATCTTAAGGTACCTACAGCGTCATCGAAGGGCGCCGAACGAGGGGAGCGCCGACTGGCCCTCACCGTAGCCAAAGAATACCGGGGACGGGACTCGAACCCGTAAGGGATTGCTCCCGGGCGATTTTGAGTTCTCCAACCCGGGGGCGCAAGCGGGCACGGAGCGGTGGAAACAGGGGCAGATCGCGAAACGTCGCGTCTCTCCCCGTCCTGGCTGTGCCTCTCAGTACGGTGCCCCGTCACCCGTTCCGGCACACTCGTGGCACAGTTCGCCCCCCTCGCCCCGGTCATATCCGGGGGCCTTCTCGAATCAGGATCGACCTTGCTCTTACGGCCCCTGATTCCGCTGCATCCCGCACCCGAGCCCAGCAGCTCCGGTCCGCGTGCGCCCTGCACTGGAACGCCCCCCCCCGCAGACACGGTCCAGCGCCTCTTCGACAGGGCCCCTAATTCTGGGAGAAAAGGCATGCGCTATTCAGTGATGACAGTATTCGTTTGCTTGGTGGCGGCGTTCGCACCGTCCCAGGCCGCAGCTCAGGAGTGTGAGGGCTGCTCGTACACTCCTTTCGCCACCTGCCAAGAGACGTCCTCGCAGCTTGGCTATGACCCCTGCTACGAGGTCTTTCTGTACTGTTCAGGCGGCGAGTATTGTGAGCAGCAAGCTACGCTTGGTCTAACCCAAGATGGTAGTCTGCTCCGACCCGAATTGAACGCCCTGACGCTGACAGCTGGTGCAACTGATCACCTACTTTCCGGCTTCTCGAGCAGGGATGAGATTGTCCGCCGCGAGTGCGACGGCGCAATCGTGCAGCGACGCTTCACGCCGAGAACGGCAAGCAAGCTGCGACAGGCATCCGCCGCCCTCACGTTCTAGATCATGGGCACCCGGCCGGCCCACTGGCTCCTTCCTGGTCTACTGGTCGCTCTCTTTGGGGCTGTCTGGCCCCTCAGTGCGGCGCCCCAAGAAGCGGCTGCTTTCCTGCTCGGACATGGTCGAGGGGTGCATTCGTTCGGGAAGGTGGCCGGCATCGCAATTGCGGACTCGGGCCCCATCCTAGTCCTCGACAACAACTCGGGGAGTCTCGAGTGGTTCGACGAGGGGGGGCGACATCTCAAGAGTATCCCGGGGGACACCGACCCAGGCCTGCGAGGTGCGCAGTCCTTATCGGTAATATCGGACACGGTTTTCATCGTAGAGCACGGGGCAAGGGTGCTGTCGCGTTGGCTCCTAGACGGACGTCGCCTCAGACCTCGCTCACTACCCTTCGATTCCGTGAACCCGGATCTCGACCTGACTCTCTTCGGGGGTCATCGCTTAGCGGGCGGCGACCTCTTGTCTGGGTTCTCGGTGAATGGCCCTGCGCTCGGGGAGGCTTCTGCGGATGTCCCACTTGTCACCTGGGGGCACACCGGCGTCGGATCCACTACCCTCGACACGCTTGGCGTCCGGCATCGGTTTCTGGTCGCCCGCGACCCAAACCGGATACTGCCGGAAGCGTTCGTTTCTCCCCAGCCCCTGATTGGCTCAGACCAGGTGGCGGTTTCATCAGATGGCAGCGCGGTGGTGGTGGCTTCGCTTCAGGAGGGAAGACAGCGAGTCCGCATCTGGCTGAATGGTGATGCGAGGGCGCCGCTAAGCATTGACCTCCCGGCGTACGGCATAACGGCGGATGATCGGGAGCACCTGACCGACTGGGCTCTTCTTCCCTTTGCCGCCGCGACCGGTATGACTCGCGAGCGATCCACCGTGGTCAGAACTTGGGTGGAGCGAGCGCTCTGGGCCCCGTCCACCCTCACGAGAGCCCAGGGGGTAGTAGCGGGAGATGACGGGTTCTGGCTTAAGCACCCGAGCCTGCCTGGGTACGCTGCGACCTGGTCCCGATTCGACTTCGAGGGCACGCTACTTGACGAGTTGCGCGTCCCCGCCGGACTCAGGATGCTAGGCATCCACACTGGGCAGGTCTTCTTGGCTCGAGCAACAATGGTGGAGGACGGGCCAGTATGCGTTGCGGCGGTCCTATCGACGGGAGAATGCGCGGGCTTGATTCAGTTGGCCTTGGTTGAGTCGGGGGCGGATGAAGCCCCCCGCTGAGGGTCGCCGTCATAGCGGCCCAACTCATGGGCTAGGCGCACTATCTGCTGCACAAGGTCCGCCCGCGATATGGCTGGTTGGGAGTGGGACGGAGGTAAGAGTTCGCACGGGTCAAGCCCTAGCGCATCCGCTACTCGAACCACGACCTCAAGACTGAACTTCGGGCGCAGCAGCTGGGCCGACAAGGTCGACGTGGGCACCCCGGCCGACGAAGCCAACCACTTCAGGGGACGGTCGCCAAGAACAGAAAGGATACGCTCGCGGACATATAGGTGCAGAGTTCGCCCCCTCACTGCGCCCTCCCGGTTCGGCTTTGATCCACGACTTCTTGCCAACGCAACAGTAAGGCGCATAAGTTGTGATGCGCAAGACTCTGCCTCGCACCTCGACTCGGCCGTCGTGCCCTAGGGGGCACCACTAATGCGTTCAGTCCGATTGCCGGCAACAGCGATCCTCGCTGTCCACGCGCTCGTCGCGACGTCCTGTGACCGCTCAGACGCGGTGGCGCACAATGGCCCTGCCTATGCCGCACGAGACACACTCGTCGTGCAGTCCAGCGGCCCCGATGAAATCCTCGATCTGCGCGAGCTCTTCCGACTCCGGTCCAGCGAGCTGGGTGACCAAGCCATCGGGGAAGTCACTGCCCTCGCTGATCTAGGTGGCGGGCGTTTCGTTTACTGGGACGACGACTTTCACGAACTGAGGCTTGTCTCTGGTGAGTCCGACAGCCACACCGTTATCGGGCGTGAGGGGGAAGGGCCCGGCGAATTCGTGTCGGTGCGTGGAATCGTAGCTGCACGGAACGGTTCCCTCGTGGTGTGGGACAGTGGGAACAATCGACTCACGGTCCTCGACTCGACGGGCACGGTCGTCGAAACCCACCCGGCACTGACAGGTTTCAACGAAGGTCGGCACTTCGCGTTGGTGACCGACAGCAGTGTGTCGCTGATGCATGGAGACCGTCAGCGGACATCGGCCGCCGGTCAGCCCGCGAAGCTGATGCGTCACGACCTCGCTACTGGGGCGGTGTCTCCGCTCGCAGCTCTTCCGCTTCCGGAGTCCTCCCACGAAGCCTATCGCATCAATCGGTACGTGAACTTCCCAGCCCGGACAGAATCAGACATCGGGCTCGGGGGACGGATAGCCATCGGGCGGAGTGACGACTATCGGTTCGACGTTCTCTTTGGGGATCGCCTAGTCAGAGTCCAACGCGCGTGGACTCCAGCACAGGTCCTCCCAGAGGAACGGACGAACTGGGTGTTGGCGGTGCGAACGGTGGAAGCCGCTACGGGAAGGTCGTTTCCGGTACCCGATTCGAAGCCCGCGTTTAGGCGACTCATGGTCGGCGATGCAGGGCGCATCTGGGTGGAACGCTATGTGGCTGCACACCGGCTCCATTCCGACTGTTTTGGGCGAACCCCGCTCTGTTGGGTCGAGAAGCCGACGTTCGACGTTTTCAGCGCGGAGGGGGAGTACGAAGGCACAGTGACACTACCCGTAAGGACCGCCCTTCTCTCAGTCCGCGGGGATACGCTTTGGGTATCTGAACTGGGACCCCTGCAGCAGGTAGAGCTTGTCCGGTACATCGTCGAACCAGGGTGACCGGACCCGCGGCGCCGGTCCACGGAAGCGGCGGCCTGACAGTGGCGCGCCCCGCGCGCAGTTCTCGCTTCAATTCAACCAGGGTGGCCGCTCCGCTAGAAGATATGAAAGGGCTGGCCCAACCTGCTCGGGGTAACGCGGATTAGCGGAGCCCACGAGGAGTTCACGCCAGAGCCACATGCGATACTCAAGATCGCAACCGGCAGGAGGACCTGAATCGCCCCGGTTCGCCGCAGGCTGTCAACGCCGGACGAAAATGTGACAAACGCGGCGGGTGAAAATGTTACACCCGGCGGAGGGGACGAGCCTCAGATCGTCGCGTTCTCCTTCTTGGCT
>JANQNV010000289.1 GCA_028279425.1 Longimicrobiales bacterium
TGCCCGCGGGTGCGACCGGGGTGACGGCGTCGAACGGGGGCAGGGTGTCGCTCACCACCACGCTCGTCGCCGTACTCGGCCCCGCATTCGTCGCCTGCACCGTCCAGCTGATCGTGGTGCCGGCCGTGTCGACCGCAGGGGCCGTTTTGGCTACCGACAGGTCGGCCGCCGCCACGATGGTCGTCGCCGCCGCCTGCCGGTCGTTGGCCGGCGTCGGATCGGCCGTGGCCGACGCGACGCGCGCCCGGTTGGTCCACGTGCCGGTCGTCGTCGCCGGAATCGTCGCCGTCACCGTGTAGACCGGCGTCGACGCGCCGCTCGCCAGCGACGCCATCGTCGGCCAGGTCACCACATTGCCCACCGCCGAGTACGTGCCCCCACCCGACGCCGTCACCCCGGTCGCACCCGCGGGCAGGGTGTCGCTCACCACCACCGATGCCGCAGCGCTCGGACCCGCGTTCGTCGCCTGCACCGTCCAGGTGATCGTCGTCCCCGCCGTGTCCACCGCGGGGGCCGACTTGGTCACCGACAGGTCGGCCGCCGCCACGATCGTCGTCGTCGTAGCCGAGCGGTCGTTGGCCGCGGTGACGTCGGGCGTCGAGGAGTTCACCCGAGCACGGTTGGTCCATGTGCCCGTCGTCGTAGCGGGAATGGTCGCCGTCACCGTGTAGACCGCCGTCGACGCGCCGCTCGCCAGCGACGCGATCGTCGGCCAGGTCACCACGTTGCCCACCGCCGAGTACGTGCCGCCGTTGCTCGCCGTGACCGCCGATGCCCCAGGCGGTAGCGTATCGCTCACGACGACCGCCGTCGCGGTGCTCGGCCCCGAATTCGTCGCCTGCACCGTCCAGGTGATCGCCGTCCCGGCCGTGTCGACCGGAGGGCCCGTCTTGCTGACCGAGAGGTCGGCGGAGGCGACGATCGTCGTCGTCGCCGCTTGTCGGTCGTTGGCGGCCGTCGGGTCGGTCGACGTGCCTGTGACGCGCGCCCGGTTCACCCAGCTTCCCGAGGCGGTCGATGGAATCGTCGCCGACACCGTGTACGTAGGCGTGGACGCGCCGCTCGCCAACGAGGCCACGACGGGCCAGGTGACCACGTTGCCGACGGCCGAGTACGTGCCGCCGTCGCTCGCGGTGACGCCCGTCGCACCGGGCGGCAACGTATCACTGACCACCACCCCCGTCGCCGCACTCGGTCCTGCGTTGGTGGCGCTCACGGTCCACGAGATCGTCGTTCCCGCGGTATCGACGGCCGGCCCGGACTTCGTCACCGAGAGGTCGGCGACCCGGACGACCGACGTCGAAAGCGATTGCCGGTCGTTGGCCGACGACGGATCGGGCGACGTGGCCGACACCCGTGCACGATTGAGAAGTGACCCGGTGGCGGTCGGCGAGATCGTAGCGGTGACGGTGTAGGCGGGAGTCGCCCCCCCGCTGGCGAGGGAGGCCACGGTGGGCCACGTCACCACGTTGCCCACCGCCGAATACACACCGCCGGCACTCGCGGTGACCCCGGTCACACCGGCGGGTAACGTGTCGCTGACGACCACGCCGGTCGCCAAGCTCGGGCCCGCGTTGGTCGCCTGCACCGTCCAGGTCGTGGTCGTACCCGCCGTATCGACGGCCTGCCCGGTCTTCGTCACACTCATATCGGCGAGCGCCACGACGCTCGTCGTTGCGGTGCTCCTGTCGTTGCCCGGTGTCGGGTCGGCCGAGGTGGCGCCGACGCGTGCCCGATTCGTCAGCGAACCGGTGGCCGAGGGGGGAATCGTCGCCGTCAACGTGTAGACGGGCGTCGAAGCTCCACTGGCCAGCGAGGTGATCGTCGGCCACGTCACCACGTTGCCGACCGCCGAATACGTGCCCCCGCCGCTCGCTGTAACGCCGGTCACTCCCGGGGGCAGAGTATCGCTCACCACAACTCCGGTGGCGGCGCTGGGCCCGGCATTCGTCGCCTGCACCGTCCACGTCGTCGCCGAGCCGGCGGTGTCGACGGCCGCCCCGGTCTTGCTCACGGAGACGTCCGCTACGGCCGTTACCGACGTCGTCACCGCCTGGCGGTCGTTGGCCGAGGCGGGATCAGACGTGGTCGCCCCGACCCGAGCCCGGTTGACCAACGAGCCGGTAGCCCCTGCAGGAATCGTGGCCGTCACCGTGTACGCGGGCGTCGAGCCGCCCACCGCAAGCGAAGCGACCGTGGGCCAGGTGACGACGTTGCCCACGGCTGAGTACACGCCACCACCACTCGCCGTGACGCCGGTTACACCTGCCGGCAACGTGTCGCTCACCACGACCCCGGCAGCCGTGCTCGGGCCCGCATTCGTCGCCTGGACCGTCCACGTGATCGTGGTCCCGGCGGTATCGACCGCCGCTCCGGTCTTCGCCATCGACAGGTCACTCGAGGACTGGACCGTGGTCGACAGGACCGCTCGGCCATTCCCCGCGACCGGATCGGGCGAGGTGGAGGTGGCCGCCCCCACGTTCTGAAGACTGCCCGTGACCCCCGCACCCACCGCTCCCGTCACGCTGAAGCTGGCCGATGCCCCGGGCGCCAGCGAAGCAACCGCAGGCCAAGTCACCACCCGTCCCACGGCGGTGCCTCCCCCCGTGGCCGACACGAAGGTGACCCCGCTCGGAAGGGTATCGGTCACCGCGACCCCCGTGGCCGTGCTCGGACCCGCGTTGGTCGCCTCGACGGTCCACGTCAGATTCGTCCCCGCCGTTCCCGTGGCCGGTCCCGTAACGACCACAGCGACATCGCTCGACACCTGGATCGGAGTGCTGATGGCGACGCGGTTGTCAGCCGCTACGGGATCCGACACCGACGACGTGACGGCCGCCACATTGGCGATCGGGGCAGTCCGGGCGACGTCGACCCGGACCGTGAGCTGCACCTGGAGCGTGGCGCCCGGAGCGAGTGTGGCCGCGGGCCAACCGACCACCCCCCCCGATGCGGTGCCGCCACCGGTCGCCGAGACGAAGCTGGCCCCCGCCGGCAGTGTATCCGTCACCACGACGCCGGTGGCCGTGCTGGGTCCGGCGTTCGCGGCAGTGAGCGTATAGACGACGTCCTGGCCGGCGACGCCCGCAGCGGGCCCTGTCTTCGTCATCGAGAGGTCGGCCCGCGTCAGCAAGGCCGTCGTGACCGACGCCACGTCATCGCTCGCATCCGGGTCGACGACGCCGGACGAGGCGAGCGCCATATTTACAGCCGGGCCCGTCTGCGAGGGATCCAGCGTCGCGACCAGAGTCCGGATCACGCTGTCGCCCGCCGCCAGCACCGACACGGTCGGCCAGGTGACCACACCCGATGCGACGGTCCCGCCATCGCTGGCCGAGACGAGCGTGGCGCCCGCGGGCAAACTGTCGACCACGACCACGTCGGGTGCGTCGCTGGGACCGTCGTTGCGCACGATGACCGTGTAGCTCGCAGGAGTTCCCGCCGTGTCGGTCGCAGGGCCCAGCTTCGCCACGGCCAGGTCGGCCCGTGTGTCGACCGTGGTCGGCACGGATGCGCGGTTCGACGCCGGTCCGGCGTCCATCGTCGGGCTCGAGACGCCGGCCGTGTGTACCAACGAACCGCTTGCGCTCGCCGGTACGGCGACGACCACGTCGTATCGAGCGCTGTCGCCCGGCGCGAGAACCGGGATCACGGGCCAGGTGACCACGCCCCCCGCGGCAGTCCCCCCACCGGTCGCCGACACGAAGCCGACTCCACCGGGGAGCGTGTCGGTGACCACGACCGAGGCCGCGTCGGCGGGCCCGAGATTCCGCACCCCGGCCGTCAGGGTCATTTGCGTGCCGGCCACCACGGTAGCCGGCGCCTCCGCGATCGCCTCGAGATCCGCGTATACGACGGTCGGGGTGACGATGGTCACCGAGTCGTTGTCGGGTGCGGGGTCGCGCGATGCCGCCGCCGCCGAGAGGTGGTTCACGAGGTCGGCCGCTTCGGACGGAGGTACCGCCACCGTCGCGGTCACGACCACGCTGTCGCCTGCGACCAGCGCGGGCAGGACCGGCCAGGTCACCACTCCCCCGGACAGGAGTCCCCCATCGGAGGCCGACACGAAGGTGGCGTTGGTCGGCAGCGAGTCGCGCGCCACTACAGACACGGCGTCACTCGGACCACGGTTGTGAACGATCAGCGTGTACGTCGCCTCACGCCCCGCGAACACACTGTCGGGCCCCACCTTGACCGCCTCCAGATCGGAGGCCCGCACGATCGTCGTGTTGGTGACGGCGGCTCGAGAGCTCGGCGACGGATCGGGCGTCGGACTGATCACCGCAGCGGCGTTGCGAAGCACACCCACGGTGCCACTGGGGATGTCGACCTCGACGGCGAACGTGCGCTGCTCGCCGGCCTGGAGTGTGCCCAGAGTCCAGGTCAGGATCCTGCCGTTCCGTACGGCGCCGTCGGGCACTGCGGTGAGGGTCGCGTTGGTCGGCAGGGTGTCGGTGAACACCACCGACTCGGCGGCGCTCGGACCGTTGTTGCGCAGCTGAAGGGCGTAGGACACCCGGGTGCCCGCGGCGGCCGAGTCGGGACCGATCTTCGTGACCCGCAGGTCGGCGAGCGCTTCGACGTTGAACGAAACCACGACCCCTTTCGGGCTGTTGATGGCCGTCGTGGAGAGCAGCTGCACCTCCGCCTCGTAGGCGCCCGGCACCAGCGGAGCCGGATCGACCTCGAGCGTCAGGTCGGCGGGCGACGACGAGCCCGACAGCGTGGCTGATAGCCACCCCGGCATCTCCCCGTAGTCGATGCGGACCCCGAGGTCGTCGAGCTCTCCACCGCCGATGTTGTCGACCAGCACCGTCTGTTCGGGCGGACGCGGTCCTCCGCTGAGACCCGAAAAGCCCACGACCGACGGCGTCGCCTGGATGACAGGCTGGTCGGTGACGACCCGGAGACGAACTGGAATCTCGAACGGGCTGTTGGCCGCCGCCGACGACGACAGTGTGACCGTCGCCGAGTATTCGCCCACATCGAGGCCGGTGGCGGTGGCCGACAGGACCAGCGAAGTGGGCGCGACGGTTCCGGCGAGGGCCGGCGACAACCACCCGGACGGCTGGCCCTGCTCGTACGAAACGGAGGCGACGAGGCCCGAGAGTGTGCCCGACCCCGCGTTGACGATCTCGATGGTGCGGGGCTCGGGCGGTGGCGTCCCCCCGAGGAGGCCGGCGAGCGTCGCGATCGCCGGGTCGACGCTGATCGTCGGGGGTGGCTCGACGGTGATACGTGCGGTCCCGGTGACTCCCTGGGCCGTCGCCCGCACCGTACCCGGGCCTGGCCCGAGCGCCTGCACCAGGCCGGTCTCGTCGACCGACACCACCGACGCGGGTGAGGCCGACCAGGTGACGATCGTGGAGGGTACCACGTTGTCGTCCTGGTCGCGGATGTCGACCGACATTCGGCGCGATTCCCCCGTCACCATCGTCGCCTCGGCCGGACGCACGGACACCGACGTCACCTCGACGCTGCTGACCTTGTCGGACGAACACGCCACGAGCCCCAGGGCGACCGCCGAGCCCGCCAAGGCGAGGCCGGTTGCGCGCGGCACGCGCCGGCGCATCAGCGCACCCTCTCTCTCGCCTGGGCGATCCGGAAGGTCACCTCCACGTAGACCGGGCTCTCGCGAGCCACCGGCGAGGTGATGGCGATTCTCGCCCGATAGTTGCCGGCCTGGAGTCCGGTCGCCACGGCCGAGATCCGCAGCGTCGACGGCGCCGAGCTGCTCGACAACGTGGCCGTCAACCAGCCCTCAGCCGTGCCCGGAAGGTACTGGACCTCCGCCTCGAGACCCGTCAGCGCACCCGCACCCGCATTCGTCACGGCCACATTGCTGAATACCGCCTGCGACGAACCGAGGAGAGCGGACAACCCCACCGCATCGGTCTGGAGTGCGATGACGGGCGGCGGCGGGGTCACCACGAAGGTGAAGTCGAGGTCGCTGGCGAGCCCTCCGGCCGTCGGTGACGTCACACGCACCGTCGCCGTATAGGTGCCCGCAGACAAACCAACCGCCGAAGGGACGAGCGTGAGCGACGTGGGCACGGTCGTGCCGTTCAGTCCCACCGAGAGCCAGTCGACCGTGTTCGGGCCCGGGTACGATACGAAGGCCGACAACCCGGAGATCGAGCCGTTGCCTCCATTCCCGATTCCGACGTTGAGGGCCGTGCTCGCCTCCCCTTCGATACCGGACACGGAGACTTCGGAGGGCGTGAAGACCAAGGAGGGTCCGAGCAAGACCTCCACCTGGGCTTCGGCCGTGCGCCCTTCCGAGGCGGCGCGGAGAGTAGCCACGCCGGGGCCCGCCCCGTTCACCACGACATCGCTCCCTACGGACTGGGAGAGCGACAGCACCGATGGATTCGTGGTCGACCAGACGATGGTGCGTCCCGTCAGCGCCTCACCTTCGGGGCCCAGAAGCTCAGCGAAGGCGTTGAGGGTCTCTCCCTCGATGATCGTGTTCCGGGTCGTCGAGACGATGATGCGGTCGAGTTCGACCACCACCACCGAAACCGTCTCGCACGCGGTGGCGAGAGCACACCCGAGGGCGATGCCCCACCCGGCGATGCCGCGTCCAGCGCGCCGCCTCAGAACACCACCCGGAACAACCGCACGTCGGCGGAGCGACCCCACGCCTGCACGGACGGTCCCAGCAAGAGCGCGTTGGCCCCGAAACTGGCGACCTCGACGTCGTCCAGACCACGGGCGTGGATGAACGCTTCGATCGCACCGGCCAACATCAGTGCACCGGCACCCGCCAGCCCGTAGGTGAGGTATGGTCGAGACGTCGACTCACCGATGATGTCGCCCGGGGGGCACGCCTGCCCGGGTTCGACAGCCCGGAGGCACCGCACGTCGACCTCCTCGACCAACAGCGCAGCCGCCGCTGCTCCCCCGGCGATCGCGAGCAGGGCCACACCCCCCAACGGTCGACCCGTGTAGAACTGCCCGCCGCCCGGAAGCAGCATCCCAAGCGCCAGAGCAGACCCGGAGCTCGGAATCGATCCCGGACCCGCCTGCAGTTGGCCGATCCGCTCACTGACCTGAATTGCGTCGGGCGCATCGGGTCGCAGGAGCAGGTACGTGCGGAACGCCTCGATGGCCTCCGGCCCCCGCCCCAGCGACTCCAGCACGATCGCGCGGTTGAACTGCGCCTCCGGGAAGTCGGCGTGGGCTGCTGCCGCGGCCCCGAACGCGGTGAGGGCGTCTTCGCGCCGCCCTTCGCCCGCAGCCTGGAGGCCCTGGTCGAATGCGTCGAGCGCGGGAGCCGGAATCCGCCGTGCCGTCGCATCCGCGAAGGCGTCGACGCGACTTCGGGCATCCTGCGCGTCGGCCTCTTCGGCTCCGAAGGCGAGCGCACGACAGAACTGGCCTACCGCTGCGGTGCTCTCACCCAGATCCTCGAGGACGCGCCCGTACTGGTAGGCGAGCGCGGCCGAACCGGGATCGAGCGAAACCGCGCGTGAGAGAAGATCGCGCGCGCGAGGCAGGTCACCGAGGATGACCGCCTGCCGCGCGGTCGCTCCCAGCTGCCTGGCCTGATTCGCCTCGTCGGGGCGCGGAAGGTCCGGCTGCGAGACCGCGACACACTCGAAACGAGCCAAGCCCGCCACCTCGATCTTGTAGGCCAGCGACTGACCACGGGCCTCGGAGGACCCTGCAGCGAACAGCGTCGCCAGCGAGACCAGGAGCAGTCGATGGATGGGTCGCATTCGGACGGTCGGTTCGAGACGACCCGGGACAGGCCCGAGAAGGCCCGGCCAGGGTGTGCGGCAGCGGGATCGGAAAGCTCCCGATGACGCCGCCGTGCGTCAAGAATGGATTCCTTTACTGTCCTGCGTCGGGGTCGGAAGTGGGCCCCAGAAAAGCACATCCGTCATACGAGCGCCCCCCGGCCTGCACCTCGACCGTGAGGTGCGAGAACGCGCCCGACATGGCGTTCCGACAGGGCATGGAGACGAGTGAGACGAACACGTTCCCGCCGTCGGGACCCGATCCCTGCATGAGCCAGCCTTCTTCATCGGCCCGGAGGGGTCCCAGATCCAGGGCGACGCGCCCCTCGGGGGTCGCGAACTCCGCACCCTGGGTATCGACCCGTAGCGACCAGAACGGTTCTGTACCGGAGGCCTGGACGACCAGGTCGTCGGATACGTCCCCGCAATTGAACCCCTCCAGGGCGGCCCGGCGGAGGAACAACACGATCGCCGCCGCACCGTAGTCGATTCCGGGGCCGACGGCGGGGGGCGGGCCGATATTCGCCACGACGTCCAGGAAGATCCCCTCGAAGGGTTCGACACCCGGCGTCAGCTCGTCGTGCAACTCTTGAAGATCGATCGCGAGGGGTCCGTCGAGCCACAGCGGCTCGCTCCCATCGCAGGGCTGGAACTCGACCACGTTTTCGCCGATCAACAAGATCCCGGCGAGGCGTTCCGGACCTCGGAACTCCGGGGTGGACGCTTCGTCGCCCATGCCCAGCCCTCCGGCGGATGGCGCTGCGTCAGGAGGGCCGCCATCGCCTCCACACGCCATCGCCAGCACCGCGAGTCCCCACCACGACCGCCTCATCGGGGCGTCCCGCCGCCCGACCGCCCGACGCCCACCATGGGGTTGAATGTCGTGCCCGGACGGCTCGGCACCCGCTCCGCGAGGTCGAAGCGGTCCCCCGCTCGCAGGAGGTAGAAGGGCCGCCCGCTCTCGGCCTGAGCGCCGGAGTCGTAGATCGCGACGTATCCTCCGCCCATCACCTGAAAGCGGTCCCCATCCACGACGATGGCCGTGTCTTCATCGATGCCGATTCCCAGAAGCTCGGGGTGGGCCTCGATGATCTCCAGCATGTCGAACTGTCGATTCCGGGCCAGCAGGTGTTGATCGATCGCGGTGTTCCGGAGGTACCCGAAGCCGACCTCGTGGTCGCCCATCATCACGACGTTGGTCCGCGTATCGCCTCGAGCGAGGTACGATCCCTGAATCGAGGCTCCCGCCGACGAGCCCCCGATGACCCCTCCCCGATCGAGGACGGCCCGGAGCGCGGATTCGGTCCGCGTGCCGAGATAGGAATCCGCCAGTCGCCATTGCCGGCCACCCGGAAACCACACGCCCCGAGCCTCGAGAAGTGGCTCGATGAAGGCCTCGGTGTCGGCCTCGGTCGGGTCGTAGGTGTGGAGCACGGTGAGGTTTCGAGCGCCGTTCTCCCTGAGCTGCCGGAGGCAGGTGCAGAAGGGACCGTACGCCGCGTCGGACCCACCACCCGCCGTCGGAATCACGACGATCGGCGCATCCGGGCCCCCGGCCCGATCGATGAACGCCCGCACGATCGCCGGGTCGCGCAGTGCTCCCCCGACGATCACGAGACTCCCACTATCCGGACCCACCTCCTGCGTCGCCCCGGGCGCCGGACTCCACGCCACCAGCGCGAGCAGCGCCACTCCGACCCACGACGGCTTCCACATAATCCCATCCTCCTGTTCGCACGGACCCGCGGTCTTGGAAGGCTGTTGAGTGTTGAGGCTCCCTTGAAGCTGTTACGGCTACGTCGGCGGGGCCCCGCCTTGCCCGGGGCCGGAAGACCCCGTCGTCATGCCCGCCCTAAAAGAGCCCGGTCACCTGGTCCCCGACGACGTCCATCCCCACGGCGGCCGGGCGCGCCGCCAACCCGGGCATGGTCATCACGTTGCCCGTCTTCACCACGACGAACCCTGCCCCCGCGGCCGGTGTCACCTCCCGCACCGTGACCCGGAAACCGGTGGGACGCCCGAGCAGGGACGGGTTGTCGGAGAACGAATACTGGGTCTTCGCGATACAGACGGGCACATCGCGAAGCCCGATCTCCTCGAGTCGCGCAATTTGCTTCGACGCCGCCGGGTCGATGTCCACACCGTCGGCTCCGTAGATCTCCCCGGCGACCGTCTCGATCTTCGAAGCCAGCGATCCCTCGTCGGCGTACAACGGCCGATAGTCGGCCTCGCCCGCGTCCAGGACACCCTGCACCGCGTCGGCGAGGTCGAGGCAGCCCGCGCCACCACCGCCCCAGGGATCGGCGATCACGGCCTGCGCTCCCACCTCCCGGCATGCGTCGAGAACCGCCTGCAACTCCGCTGCCGAATCGGTCGCGAACTTGTTCACGGCCACGATCGGGGGCACCCCGAACTTCCGTACGTTCTCGATGTGTCGCTGAAGATTCGCGGATCCCGTCTTCACGGCTTCGACGTCTTCGCCGCGCAGCGCGTCCTTCGCGACGCCGCCATTCATCTTCAGAGCGCGCACCGTGGCTACGATGACTGCCGCGCCGGGTCGAAGGTCACCGAACCGGCACTTGATGTCGAAGAACTTCTCGGCCCCGAGGTCGGCGCCAAAGCCCGCCTCCGTCACGACCACATCGCCCAGGGCGAGGCCCGCACGGGTCGCGGCGAGCGAATTGCAGCCGTGCGCGATGTTGGCGAACGGCCCCCCGTGGATGAGCGCCGGAGTCCCCCCCAGCGTCTGTACGAGGTTGGGGTTGATCGCGTCCTTGAGCAGGACGGCCATGGCTCCGACGGCATCCAGTTCGGCGGCCCGAACCGGAGCGCCGGAACGGCTGTAGCCGACGATGATGCGTCCGAGTCGTTCCTTCAGATCGTCCAGACCGTCGGCGAGGCAGAAGATCGCCATGATCTCCGACGCCGCCGTGATGACGAAGCTGTCCTGGCGCGGGATCCCCCCGGTGCGACCGCCCAGCCCGAGCACGACCGACCGAAGCGCGCGGTCGTTCATGTCGACGGCCCGCGGCCATGTGATCGCGTTGGGGTCGATATCGAGGCTGTTGGGGCGATACAGGTGGTTGTCGAGCAAAGCCGCGAGCAGCGCATGCGCCGACGAAATCGCATGGAAGTCGCCGGTGAAGTGGAGGTTTATCTCCTCCATCGGGACCACCTGGGAATGCCCTCCACCCGCCGCGCCACCCTTGATTCCGAAGACCGGACCCAGAGACGGCTCGCGCAGACAGAGGACCGGATGCCGATCGCGAAGCGAGAATGCGTCGGCGAGCCCCACCGCCACCGTGGACTTCCCTTCGCCCGCCGCCGTGGGATTGATCCCCGTCACGAGCACCAGCCGCCCGGGATCCCCTCCCCGAGCGCGCGCCACCTCCAGGGGTACCTTCGCCTTGTGGTGCCCGTACGGCACGATGTCGGCGGGACCCAGCCCCACCTTCTCGGCGATCTCCTGGATCGGCTTCAACTCCGCGGCCTGTGCGATCTCGATGTCACTCTGCATGACGATGGGCGCTCCCTGCTTGGGGTGGTCGACGCGGCACCGGGGTCACCCCGGATAGGCGTCGAGGAGGTCGAGTACGAGGTCGATGTCGCCTTCGGTGTGGTCGGCGTTGATCTGGGTGCGGATTTCTTCGTCGCCGCGCGGGACGACGGGATACGCGAGTCCGGTCACGAGCACGCCGTGATCGTAGAGGTATCGCACGAGATCGCGGGTGCGATCGGTGTCGCGAATCATCATGGGCACGACGGGATGCTCACCGGGAATCGTCTCGATGCCGACCCGGCCCAACCCTTCTTCAAACCGCCGCGTCAGCCCACGCAGACGCGAGAGCAGCGCGCGGCCCTCGTCGGAGTCGACGATTCCCAGCGCGGTTCGCGCGGCCTTCGCCTCGCCCGGGGTGATGGGATTGGAATAGATGTACATCGGGGACGACTCGCGGAGAAAGCCGACCAGGGCAGAGCTTCCCGTGACGTAGCCGCCGTTGACGCCGAACGCCTTGCCCAGGGTGCCCACGAGCACATCGGCGGGGCCCGACGCGGTGTACTCCTCCACACCGCGACCCGTGAGTCCGAAGGCGCCGACGCCGTGCGAATCATCCACGATCGACACCACGTTTTCCGGGTAGCGATCGTCGAACGCCCGGCACAGCTCGAGCACCTCGGCCAGGGGGGCGTGATCACCGCGCATCGAGAAGATGCCGTCGGTCACCACGAGCGCCCGGCGCGCCGACCCGGCGTGCGCCTCCAGCGCGTCGCGGAGTTCGGCCATGTCGTTGTGCGCGTAGATCGCCTTGGCCTTGGGACGCGCGAGCCGCATCGCGTTGATGATGCAGTTGTGGTTCAGGGCGTCGCTGACGACGACGGTCTCGCTGGTGATCAGAGGCACGATCGTCGACACGATGGTGGCATACGCCGACGAAAACGCCATCGCCGCCTCCCGCCCGTGGAACGCGGCGAGCGCCCCTTCGAGCTCGACGTGTACGTCGTACGTGCCGGAGATGAAGCGCACCGCACCCGGGCCCGCTCCGTAGGCCTGGGAGCCCTCCTCCTCGGCGTGGATCACCGCGGGGTGAAGTCCAAGCCCGAGATACGAGTTCGAGTTCAGCCGGATGAAGTCGCGATCCCCTTCACCTTCGAGGCGAAAACGGGGCCCTCGGCCGTCGGCCGCCGGCACCACTCCAGTGACCACAGCCTCCCGACCCTTGGCGGTTCCCGCGGACTCCAGGTCGGCGACGTGTCGGTCCAGCAAGCCATTCAGGCGGTCCATCGGCATCGGGGGGACTCCTCGAAGTGGTTCGTTCAGTGCGCCGGTGTCGCGGTTCGCTCCCGGACCAAGCGCAGCATATCTGCGGTCGTCTCGGTGAGGTCGTAGTGCGGACTCCAGCCCCATTCTTCGCGTGCGGCGCTGTCGTCGAGCTCACGCGGCCACGACTCGGCAATCGCCTGACGCATCGGGTCGACCTCACAGTCGAGCGTAAACGTGGGGATGTGGGCCCGGATCGCCGACGCCAGGGTGGCCGGCGTCAGCTGCATGGCCGTCACGTTGAAGGCGTTGCGATGACGGAGCCGGCGGCCATCGGCCTCCATGAGGTCCATGGCGGCGCGGATCGCGTCGGGCATGTACATCATGTCGAGCTGCGTGTCGGGGGCGAGGAAGCTCGTGTACGATCCCTTCTCGACGGCCGCGAAGAAGATCTCGACGGCGTAGTCGGTGGTGCCTCCACCCGGGGGGGTGGCGCTGATGATCCCGGGATACCGCACTCCCCGCGTGTCGACGCCGTAGCGGGTGTGGTAGTAATCGCACAGGAGCTCGCCGGCCACCTTGGTGACCCCGTACATCGTCGTCGGACGCTGCAAGGTGTCCTGAGGGGTGCGATCACCCGGGGTCGACGGGCCGAAGGCCGCGATGGAGGACGGCGTGAACAGAGCGAAGCCCTGCTCTCGCGCGGCCTCGAGCATGTTGAAGAGGCCGCCGAGGTTCACGTCGTAGGCCCGCTGCGGGTGGCGTTCGCCCACCGCCGACAGAAGCGCCGCGAGGTGATAGACCACATCGGGGTTGTGGCGCCGGAGCAACACGGTGATCTGATCGCGGTCCGTACAGTCGAGGGCGTGAACGGGTGCCGCGCCCTCCGTGTGCCTCTCATGAAGGTCGGTAGCGACGACGGCGGCTTCGCCATACGCGTCCTGAAGGGCGGGTACCAGCGCGGATCCGATCTGCCCGGCGGCTCCCGTGACCAGGACTCGTGTCACCTGCTCCCTCCGTGAAGATGAACCCCGACGAGCGCGTACCTCACGCGGCGGACGGGCTCAGGCCCCGCACCCGCGGCGGCCCGGCAATATAGACCGGCGTGACGCGGCCCGTCACGGTGCGCCCGCTCGGAGTGTCCCGTATCGTTCGTCGCGCACCCCCATTCCTGAGCTTCACATGCCCCGATCATCGACGACGTCGCTGGCCCTTCTCCTCGCCTGGACGGGCATCGTGCCCGCCGCACTCCCGGCCCAGGTCCAGCTCTCGGAAGACGCCTACACCCGCTACGAGCTACAGGACGCCGGCTCGGGCGCCTTCCGCATCGTCTACGACGTGACCGCAGCCGGCGTGGGACAGGAATGGTACTTCAACGGGATTCGTGCCGGCGCTGAAGAGGTGGTGCACGGGGTAACGGACCTCGCGAGCGGTCGGCCCCTGACCTGGGAGATCGTCGACGGATCGGTGGCGCGCGACCGGGGGGTGCCGGGCGCCGCCGACGAACGCCACTTCATTCAGGTGTCGCTGGCTGGACCCGTACGACCGGGCGCCGAGACCCGACTGCGCATCGACAAGACCTACGTGGACCGGGCCAGCTACTTCGAAGAGGGTGGAGAGATCGTCTTCGATCGAACGCTCGGCATCGCCCGGAATGCGGTCGTGCTCCCACAGGGGTTCGAGCTCGTGTCGGTCAACCTCCCCTCGCAGGTCGACCTCGAACCCGACGGGCGGCTTCGCGTCAGCTTCCTCAATCCGTCGGGGGAGACGCTGCGCTACCGGATCCGGGCCCGCCCGCTCCCTGCCGACGCCGCTCGAGCGCTGGGCGAGCAGAGAGACCGGCCGTCATCGGGCCCGGGCTCGGGTGTCCGGCGGGGCTACGACGGCACATTCGCCCGGACCGACCGCTCGTTCCCCCAACGCGCATCGCAGACCCGCGAGATCGTCTACTACCTGGAGCATCCGTCCACACACGCCTTTCGTCTCTATCACGACTACACCGAGACGCGGGCCGACAGAGACCGATACCTCAACGTGGTGCGGGCCGGGAGCCGCGCCCTCGACCCCCGCGCCTTCCGACTCGACACCGGGAGCGAACTCGACGTCGAGACGGTGCGCGGTCTGGAGGCGGAGCGCCGAGGAGTCGTCGCCTCGGCCACCGACGACACCGAGGTGGTCGTGATCGAATTCCCAGCGCCTCGCCCCCCCGGTACGACCCGTCTCCGCATCCACGAGACCTATGTGGACTCGGCGCGATACGTGGACCTCGGTGACGAATTGGTGTGGGACCGCAACTTGGGGCGGAGTCGCAACCAGGTCGTCCTCCCCCAGGGGTGGTTCCTCACGGCGAGCGACATCCCCGCCGTCGTCGATCGGCAGGCCGACGGGCGAACGCGCCTCACCTTCTGGGACGGGGGCCCTTCGGGAGTGCACGTCTTCCTGCGGGCGCGGCTCCGCCGCGGTCCCGAGGCAACTTCCCTCGCCGGAGAGCCGCTCCACGCTCGACCCGATCCCGACCCACTTGCTCTGGCGTCGCTCGAGGCAGAGGTCGCGGCCGCCCCGGACGATGCGGACGCCCTGATCGCGCTCGCTCGCGAGCTCCGCCACTCCCTTCGGTTCTCCGAGGCCATCGAACTCTACTCGCGGGCCATCGAACGAGCACCCGACGATTGGCGCCCCTGGCGCTTCCGTGGCCACCGCCTGCTGAGCACGCGGCGCTTCACGGAGGCCGCCGCCGACCTCGAGCGTGCACGCGCGCTGGCTCCCTTCAACTTCGATGTCGCCTACCACCTCGGCCTCGCCTACTACCTTCTGGG
>JANQNV010000297.1 GCA_028279425.1 Longimicrobiales bacterium
ATCGGATTAAACAATGTTTGCAAACAAAGTTTAATCTCGGATTGCGGGCGTCAAGTCCAGCGCGCCGCGCGATTGGCCCCCCGGAAGACGGATCGGGGAGAGCCGGTGTGAGCGGGATCTACGTCTGCCCGACGTAGCGAGCCACGAAACGACGCAGAATCTCCTGCGCCCACGGCGTCTCCTCCCCCTCGACCGCGGCCCGGAGCTCCTCCGCCCGCTCGGCCGGGAAGTAGCCGTGGTGGCGGTAGACGTCGATCCGCACGCCGAACCCCTCCGGATCGCCCTCCGGATGGAACTGAGTGGCGTAGACGTTGTTCTTCACCCGAAACATCTGAACCGGGCAGGCCTCCGAGCCCGCCAGGAGCACCGCACCTGGAGGCACGTCGTCACACGCCTCTTTGTGGCCGAGCAGGACCCGGAAGCGGTCGGGGAGGCCCTCGAGCAGCGGGTCGCGGCGACCCGCCTCGGTCAGGGTGACGTCGGCGCCGCCCACGGGTTCGCCGTACCGGGTGGAGAGGGTGGCGCCGCACCACGAGCCGAGCAGCCCGTTGCCGGAGCAGGCACCGAGGAACGGCGTGTCCTGCGCGACGACCCGATCGAGGAGTCGCTGGAAGCCCGCCTCGATCCGCTGCTGCAGCTCCCCCTTGTCGGACGCCGGCGTGCTGACCTCGAACGGGCTTCCGCCCACGATGATCGCCGACACGGACGATACGTCGACGTCGGGAAACGGCTCTCGGTCGAGACGCACCCGGACCACATCGTCGGGCGATAGGCGGCCATAGCGCAGAATCGCCTCGAACTCGCTGTCGGCCGTCTCGGTCTCGGGTCGCAGCTGCAATACGAGGACCGGTTTTCGGCCTGGGGTAGGGGCGGGCCTGGGGGTCATAATCCGGTCGAGGTGTCGGGAGGGAAGAGCCGGTCCCGCTGGCGGTTACGGGGCACGACGAAGAGCGGCACGACGATGGGAAGCAACATGTACACCCACCCCGGGAAGCCCCAGGCCGAGGGCGAAATCACGAGCGCGAGCACGCCCGAGAGTCCACCCACGACCGAGAGCATCCCCCATACGATGATCTCGGAGACGGTCTCGAAGCACTCGGCCGGAGTGAGTTCCAGGGCCCCGCGTCGCCGCCAGGCATGAGCATAGAGGAGCACGAGCGACCCGGCCATCGCCATGAACCCGAACCCGTAGATGGCAAACATCGCGTGCAGGTCTCCGAAGCCTCCGATCTGCAGGTCCGTGGACCCCATCGCGATCCCGGTCCCCTGCCCCACCCAGAGGATCAGGACGCCGAAGAGGAACCGGAGGGGCACCACGTAGACGAGCACCGTGAAGACGAGCAGGCAGCTCAGAATCACCGTCGGCCCGTCGTCGAGTCCGAAGCGGCGACTCCATGTGTGGTGACCCCACCAGAAGAGCATGAGGAGCGCGCCACTCGCTACGAAGGCCGGGATCTCGCGCATCGCAGCATACAACTCCGCCGCGCTCCGAGGCGGCTCGAGCGAAATCACCATCAAAGACAGCGCGAAGGCGAAGGCGGCGTCGGTGAAGGTCTCGAGGCGGGT
Source organism: Longimicrobiales bacterium (assembly GCA_028279425.1). GTDB lineage: Bacteria > Gemmatimonadota > Gemmatimonadetes > Longimicrobiales > Gaopeijiaceae > Gaopeijia. Next base: position 1,567 of record JANQNV010000297.1, read on the forward strand.
CATATCGAGACCGCGCAGGCGCCATACGTCTTCGGTACGGATCTCGGTCGACGAAGACACGCACATCTCCGGGTTGGTGAGACGACTCGGGCATTCCGCGGTCGAGCCAACCCCGCGGGCCGGATCGGCGTTCCGATGTCCAGGCCCGGCGTGCATGCGACGCGCGGACGGGCGGCGGGTTCCGAATCCCGATCCCGGGCCCCACGTGCATGCGACGCGCGGACGGGCGGCAGGTTCCGAATCCCGATCCCGGGCTCCACGTGCATGCGACGCGCGGAGGGGCGGCGGGTTCGGAATCCCGATCCCGGGCTCCACGTGCGTGCGACGCGCGGAGGGGCGGCAGGTTCGGAGCGGCGATTACCGGCGGGTGCGGGTCGGCGTCCTGGTTCCCGGGGGGCACCGCCTCTCGGTTCCGGGTCTCGCCGGTTGTGTGGCGCGTGGGAGGGACCGCGGGTGGGTCGTGAGGATCACCGCATGGTGAAGCCGCCGAGAAAGGCCCGTTGGCGCGACCGTGGCCCCCGCCGATCCGAGCGCCTAGAATCGAGCATGACCACACGCCGAGATTTCCTGCGACTGAGCGCGCTAGCCTCCGCGGCGCTCGCCCTTCCCGCCTGCTCGTCGAACACGGCCCGTCCGGCACTCGTCTCGGCCGGCGGCTGGCCCTCGCCCGAGCCCCCGCGACCGGGCGGGGCCCCCGACGACGAGCCCTACTGGCAGACGGTGGCGGCCCAGTACGCGGTGACCGACCGCACGACCAATATGGAGGCCGGCTACTTCGGCATGATGCCGGCCCCGGTGCTGGCGGCGTACCACCGCAACATCGATCGGGTCAATCGCGAGAGTTCACTCTTCGCACGTCGGGACTTTCCCGAAATCTCGTCCGAAGCGCGCCGACGGGTCGCCGAGGCGCTCTCGGTGGACCCGGGCGAGATCGCCTTCTCCCGCAACGCGACCGAGGCACTTCAGGCGCTCATCGGGCAGTACAACGGGGTGAAGGCGGGCGACACGGTGCTCTACGCCGACCTCGACTACCCGGCCATGCAGCAGGCGATGAACGCGTTGGCGGCGCGCACCGGGGCGAGGGTCGCGACCCTCGACATTCCCGAGCCGGCCTCGCACGCGGCGATCATCGAGGCCTACACGACGGCCCTCGACCGCAACCCGCGCACCCGCCTCGTCCTGCTCACGCATGCCAACAACAAGACCGGGCTGATCCACCCGGTTCGTGAGCTGACCGAGCTCGCCGAGTCCCGAGGGGCCGACGTCGTCATCGACGCCGCCCATTCGTTCGGGCAGGTCCCGCTGGCCCTGAGCGACCTGGGAGGGCCGTTCATCGGGCTCAACCTGCACAAGTGGGTCGGCGCGCCGGTCGGCGTGGGTGCGATGTACATCCGGCGCGACCGACTGCCCTCGATCGACCGCGCCCACGGGGATCCGGGGTCGCTGGAGAGGATCAACAGCCGCATCCACACGGGCACGACCGACTTCGCCGCCGTCATGACGGTACCGACGGCGCTCGACTTCCAGGAGGCGATCGGAGTGCCGCCGAAGGCGGCTCGTCTGAGGTATCTCCGGGACGCCTGGGTGGCCCCCGCGCGCAACATCCCCGGTGTGGACATCCTCACCCCCGACGACCCCGACCTCGTCGGGGCGATCACGAGCTTCCGGCTACACGGCGACGGCTCCCGCGCCGCCAACTACGGGCTCGCCGACACCCTGCAGGACGAGTTCGGCGTGTTCACGGTCGGCCGCTCCGGACTCGCGAAGGGGGATTGTGTGCGGGTGACACCCGCACTCTACAACTCGCCGGCCGACGGGGCGAAGCTGGTCGACGCACTCCGGGTGCTGGCAGCGCGGCGCGGGTAGGGGGGCGGGCGGGGCGCTGGGATGCCGGTGTGGGTCGAGGCGCGGGTAGGGCCGGGGCGCGGGCCGGGGCGGGCGCGCGAGCGGCGGCGCCGGCGGGCCGACGCCCGGGGCGGGCGCGGGAATGCCGGTGTGGGCCGAGGGCGGGGACGCCGGCGGGGGTCAAGGCGCGGGCGTGGCCGGGCGCGGGGATGCTGGTGTGGGCCGGGGCGCGGGC
>JANQNV010000339.1 GCA_028279425.1 Longimicrobiales bacterium
CGACGCCCCCTTCGAACCTCCGGCGGCGTCCTGCGCCTCCGACGTCGCATCCAGATCGTCGATCGATCGGCGGGCTCGGTTCAGGATCTCCACCACCCGGTCCGCCGTGTCTTGCGTCGTGGACCCGGCGCTGAAGGCCGACTTCGCCAGCCGCCCGATCGACATCGCCACCTCGACCGTATCGGGCCCCATCCGGCATCCCCACTCCTTCCACCGGTCGGCGCGGTTCCAGATGCCCGAGACGCGGTCGTCGGCATGCTCGACCTCACCGCGCCCCTCGTCGGTGATGTGGTAGACCTTCTTCCCGTTCTCTTCGACCGAGCGAACCTTGCCCTCGTCTTCGAGTTGCTGAAGTACGGGATAGACGGTACCGGCGCTCGCCCGGTACAGCCCGCCGGAGCGGCCCTCCAGCCGCTTCATCAGATCGTAGCCGTGGCCCGGCGCCTCGGCGAGCAAGGACAGCAGGGCGAGCCGCACCTCGCCGGCGCGAAAGAAGCCGCGTCGCGGGCCGCGGGTACGTCCCCGCGGGCCTTCCGGCCCGAAGCCGGTGAAGTCGAATGGGAATCCCCAGGACCAGTTCACAGATCGCTCCATAGGTTGTTCGTCAGGTAGCACAGTATATCGTACGATACACCCTACGGAAGAGCGCTCGCAAAAGGTTTCAACCGGTCGATACCTGCCGATAGCTAACGGAACGCGCATGCGTGGCATCTCCGGGGCACCGCGACGACGGCCAACCCCCGGACTCCGCCGCGCACCGCGCGGTACGACGCGCACCGCGCGAACCCCGACCACCCGCCTTCACCGAACATCCTGAGCGTGCTCCCCCACCGACGCCTCCCGGTTCTCATCGGCCCCGCGCTGATGGTGTGTGTCGCGACCGGCTGCGCTACGCCGGCCGACGACCCCGTCGACCCTTCGCCGGTCCAGGCGCTGGATCCGGGCGACCACACCTTCACCGTGGGGCACGACGGGAGGGCGCGCTCGTACATCGTCCACATCCCTCCCGCTTCGGGTGCGGGGCGGGCGCCCGCCGTGGTGCTCGCCTTCCACGGCGGCGGGGGGAATGCGGAGCAGTTCAAGAGTTCGGCCGGATTCGACGCGGTCGCCGACCGCGAAGGATTCGTCGCGGTCTATCCCGACGGGACCGGCCTCGCCGGGATGCACACCTGGAATGCGGGCCCCCGCTGCTGCGGTTCGGCGCGCGATCAAGAGGTCGACGACGTGGGATTCGTGCGAGCGCTGATGGCCGACCTGGCGCTGCGCACCCCGATCGACCTCGCCCGCATCTTCGCGACGGGCCACTCCAACGGCGGAGGCATCAGCTTCCGCCTGGCCCACGAGGCCGCCGATCTTCTCGCTGCCGCCGCCCCCGTTGGCGGTGCGGCCATGGGACCGGTACCGGCATCCTCCGTGCCTCTCCCGCTGCTCCACATCCACAGCGTCGACGATCCGCGGGCGCTCTACTTCGGCGGGCTGGGGCCCCCCTTCCCTCTCACCAACCACCGCACCGACCATCGGGCCGTCCCCGACGTGCTCGACGAGCGGGCCGCCATCAACGGCTGTGGCGGCCCACCGACGGTGGTCGAGACGATCCCCGCTCCCGCAACCGGCCGCGACGCCGGTCACTTTGCCGAGCGACTCGTGTGGCCCAACTGCGACGCGGCACTCGAGCATTGGCGACTCGACGGTCCGGGACACGGGTGGCCCGGCCACCGGCAGAGCCGATCGCGAGAGGCGCTCGTTGGCCCGTCCACGCTCATTCTGTCGGCCGCCGAAGAGGCCTGGGAGTTCTTCGAGTCGGTGGCGGGAGGCTAGTGTCGCCTTGACACTAGTACTCCAGCCCACTAGTGTCGACGTGACACTATGTGCCCTCTCGCCGGTCCGACATGCACGACTCCGACGCCGACGCCTTCCTTCCGCTTCACCCCGAGGCGTTCCGGATCCTCGCCGTGCTCCGTGAGCACGCGCAGCACGGGTACGCCATCGTCAAGCAACTCGAAGACGACCCGGGGCGTCCCGGACGCGTCCTGCCGGCCAACCTCTACCGGCGCATCCGGACGATGCTCGCACAGGGGCTGATCGGCGAGGTCGACGGTCCGGACGCCGTCGACGAGCGTCGCCGCTACTTCGTCGCGACGCCGCTGGGGCGGCAGGTCCTTCGCAACGAGGCCCGTCGCATGCGCGCCCTGTTGGAAGGCGCCGGCGAACTCGCGCGCCCCGCGGAGCCATGAGGCGCGCCCCGACCTCGGGCATCTATGGCCTCCTCCTGCGCCTGCTGCCGGCCGAGTTCCGACGCTCGTTCGGGGCCGACATGGAGGCACTCTACCGGAGCCAGCTCGCTGAGCTCGATACGGGCACCGCACGCCTTCGATACCGGGCCACGGCGTGGGCGGACCTCGCATCGGTGATCGTCGCCGAATGGCGGGAGGTCGCGATGATCCATGTACGACGACGACGGGAGGATGGCGTGGGATTGGATGCGATGCGAAACGATGTCCGCTTCGGGATGCGGGCCCTCCTTCGGCGCCCCGGGTTCACCGTGGCCGCGACCTCGACCCTGGCGCTCGGCATCGCCGCCACGGTCTCGATCTTCAGCGTCGTCGACGGGGTCCTGCTCGATCCGCTGCCCTTCGCCGACAGCGACGAGCTCGTCGTCGTCTGGCGCACGGAGCCCGCAGGGGAACGAAGCGCCACGATCGCCTATCCCGACCTGAGCGCCATCGAGGAGGGCGTGGAGGGCCTTCAGGTGGCCGGCTATACCCGCGCCCGACCCACGCTGACTGGCCTGGGCGACCCCGATGTGGTCTTCGGGGTGCTCGTCACCGACGGGCTCATGCGGTTGCTGGGAGTCGAGCCCCACCTCGGACGAGACCTGACCCGCGCCGACGACGTCGCCGGAGGGCCGGCCATCGTGGTGGTCTCACACTCCTTCTGGACCCGTCGACTCGGCGGCACCCCCGATGCGATCGGACGCACGCTCATCTTCGACGGCGAGCCGTGGGAGGTGGTGGGGGTCGCACCGCCCGGCTTCCGCTACCCCAACAACGCCGACATCTGGGGCCCGCGACGTCACGACACCAGCAGCTGCATGCACGGGTGTCGCACCTTCCGTGCGGTGGGACGGCTCGATCCAGGTCGATCGCTGGCCCAGGCACACGCCGAACTCGAGGTGGTGTCGGCGCATCTCGAGGAGGCGTTTCCCGAGGACTACGGCGACGAGGGGTTCGAGCTCGAGCCGATGCTGGACGCCGAGGTGGCCGACACTCGGACCGCGCTCTGGCTGCTGCTGGGGGCCGTCGCCACCGTGCTCCTCATCGCGTGCGCCAACGTCGCGAACCTGCTGCTGGTCCGCGCGACGGGGCGTCGCGCCGAGATTGGGCTCCGCGCCGCCCTGGGAGCCAGCCGCACCCGCATCGTCCGACAACTGCTGACGGAGAGCGCCCTGCTGGGCGTCTTCGCGGGACTCATCGGCTTCGCGCTGGCGCACGGAGCCACCCGTGGCCTGATCCGTCTCGCCCCCGAGGGGCTGCCGCGCCTGGACGAGATCAGCATCGACGCGGGCGTCGCGGGATTCACCGCGATCCTCGTGGCCCTGGTCGTCGCGCTGTTCGGCACCGTGCCCGCCCTCCACGCGAGCCGTCCCGCTTCCTCGTCCGGCCGGCGCTGGACCGGCCGCGGCGCGGGCGCCGATCGGGCGCGGTCGCTCCTCCTGATCGGGGAGGTCGCCCTCTCCCTCACCCTGCTCCTGGGGTCGGGGCTGCTGCTGCGCACGCTGAGCGAGATGGGTCGGGTCGACCTCGGCTTCGACGTCGAGCGCATCGAGCGCTTTCGGGTGTCTCTGCCCGAGGCCCGCTACGACTCCCTCGCGATCGCGTCGTTCTTTCGCGAGCTCGAGACGGAGCTGGCGCGGCTTCCCGGCGTCGAGGCCGCGGGGTGGGGCTTCGGCGTCCCCCTGGCCTCGGGAACGATCGGGGCCTCGACTCGACTCCTCGACCGGCCGCCGGTGGAGGCCGTCGATCGCCCGGAATTCAACGTTCGACCCTCCACACCGGGGTTCCTGCAGGCCACGGGAACGCGCCTGGTCCGGGGGCGCTGGTTCGACGACGGGGATCGCTTCGAGACGCAGCCCGTCGCTGTGATCAACGAGGCCGCGGTCCGTCGCTACTACCCCGATCGAGACCCCATCGGACGTCGCCTCCGACCCGACGTGAGCTGGAATCTCGATGCGGCGCGCACCTACACCATCGTGGGCGTGGTCGAGGACGTGTCGCGCTTCGGTCCGCGCGAGGCTCCAGCTCCCGCAGTGTACATGCCGAACACCCAGTTCGCGGCCAGCACCGGGTACATGTCGCTGCGACTGCGGGCGGGGGCCACGACGGCGCTCGCGGACGCCCGTCGCGTCGTCGCCGCGATGGATCCCGAGTTGGCGATCTGGGACGCGAGCACCATGGATCGCGTCGTCGAAAGCACCCACGCGCCGGCCCGATTCTACACGACGCTGCTCAGCGCCTTCTCGGCCATCGCCCTGCTTCTCGCCGCGGTGGGGCTCTACGGCGTCGTCGCCTACGCCGTGAGTCGGCGCTCGCGCGAAATCGGAGTCCGCATGGCCCTCGGAGCCGCCGCTGCGGATGTGACCGGAATGGTGGTGCGACAGGGCATCCGCCCGGCGCTGATCGGTGTCGGAGTGGGCCTCGTGATGTCGTGGTTCACGACCCGACTGCTCGGGTCACTCCTCTTCGGGGTCGGGCGCCACGATCCACTCGTCCTGGTGGCGTCTTCCGCGCTGCTGCTGGCGGTGGTCGCGCTCGCTGCCTTCCTCCCGGCCCGCCGGGCCTCGCGGGTGCCGCCTTCGATCGCTCTCCGCGCGGAGTGACGTCGCGCGCGATCCATGGCGCGCCGGCCGACCCGAGGTGGACGCAGGCCCGGCTTCGTCACTTCTTATACGACGAGGCTGCGGCCCGCGCCGCGGCAGACCGGTCCTGAACCCGCGCTCCCATCCGATGGCCAAGCATCCCCCTCGTCTCCTGACGGGTATCAAGCCGAGTGGTACTCCTCACATCGGCAACCTGGTCGGCGCCATCCGTCCGGGTCTCTCCCTCTCGGCCCAACGCACCGATGCGGCCTACTACTTCGTGGCCGACTACCACGCGCTGACGGTCATTCACGACCCCAAGGAGATGACGCGGCTGGTGCGGGAGATCGCCGCCAGCTGGCTCGCCTTCGGCCTCGATCCGAGCAAGGACGTCTTCTACCGGCAGTCTGCGGTGCCCGAGACCTTCGAGCTCGCCTGGGTCTTTTCGTGCGTCTGCGGGAAGGGCCTCATGAATCGGGCCCACGCCTACAAGGCGGCGGTGGCCGCCAACGAAGAGAAGGGAGATGCGGATCCCGACGCGGGAATCTCGATGGGACTCTTCTCGTATCCCATCCTGATGGCGGCCGACATCCTGGTCGTGGCCGGTACCCAGGTCCCGGTGGGCCAGGATCAGCGCCAGCACGTCGAGATCGCCCGCGACATCGCCACGCGCTTCAACGCGACCTTCGGCAAGAACGTGCTCCCGATCCCCGACGCCATCATCGGTGAGGACACCGGGGTGCTTCCGGGCATCGACGGCCGCAAGATGAGCAAGAGCTACGGCAATGTGATCCCACTCTTCGGCACCTCGAAGCAGCTGCTCAAGGTGGTGCGGCGGATCAAGACGGATTCGTCGATGCCGGGCGAGCCCAAGGATCCCGACACGACCCTTCTCTTTCAGATCTACCGACACTTCGCGTCGAGCGAGCAGACGGCCGCCATGCGCAAGGAGTACGAGGCCGGGATCGGCTGGAAGGACGCGAAGGACGCTCTCTACGACGTGCTCGAGGCGAAGCTGGAGGAGCCCCGTCGCCGCTACGACGAGCTCATGCAGGATCCCACGACGCTCGACGGGATCCTCGCCGACGGAGCCGAGAAGGCCCGGGCGGTGGCCCGCCCCCTGCTCGATCGGGTCCGGCGAGCCGTCGGGATCTAGTGTCCCGTTAGAAAAGTCCCGATGGTATTCGCACCGGACTTCTCAAACGGGACACGAGGCAGCGGTGCCCACGGATCCCGCGAGTGCACGCGGGCGCCACGGTGCGGCCGTGAACCCCTTCGAAGCCGACGCCCCGCTGGTGCGGCCGTGAACCCCTTCGAAGCGAACGCGCCGCTGGTGCTGGACGGCGGGCTCGCCACCGCCCTAGAGGCGCGGGGATTCGATCTCGACGATCCCCTGTGGTCGGCGCGTCTCCTCCTCGACGACCCCGACGCCGTGCGCGAGGTGCACCTCGAGTACCTGCGCGCGGGGGCCGACTGCATCACGACGATCAGCTACCAGGCCAGCCTGCCCGGCTTCGCCGCGCGGGGGATCGCCCGTGATCAGGGCGTGGCCCTGTTGCAACGCGCGACCGATCTCGCAGCCGAGGCGCGCGACGCCTTCTGGGCGGAGCCCGCTCACCGGGTGGATCGAACTCGACCCCTGGTGGCCGCGAGCGTCGGGCCGTACGGCGCCTACCTCTGCGACGGATCGGAATATCGCGGGGACTACGGCGTCGACCGCAGCGTGCTGTGGGACTTCCATCGGGAGCGCTGGCACCTTTTCGCCCGGGGTCGGGCGGATCTGCTGGCGTGCGAGACCATCCCCTCGGCACTCGAGGCCGATGTGCTTTTCGGGCTCATGCGCGAGACGCCGGACCGGGCGGCCTGGGTGAGCTTCAGCTGCCCGGACGGCGAGCACATCTCCGACGCGACCCCCATCGCCGAGGTCGCGCGGGCGTGCGACGCCATCGACAACCTCGTGGCCGTCGGGGTGAACTGCACGAAGCCACACCTCGTCGCCTCCCTCTTGCAGCAGCTCCGCTCCGCCACGACCAAGCCGCTGATCGCGTATCCCAACGCGGGCGAGGACTACGACATCGCGTCGCGCAGCTGGGTCGCGGCCGCCGGCGAGGCCCGTACGGGGCTCTCCGGCTCGGGTGGCCTCGACGCCCACGTCGGCGCATGGGTCGAGGCCGGTGCCGCGGCCGTCGGAGGGTGCTGCCGCATCGGTCCGGCCGGCATCACCGCCCTCCGGGCCGCGCTACCGCGCTGACCCGTCCCGGGCGCCGCCGCGGCGTTCCCCGGGGAGCGAAGGGTGCTTCACGATCCCTCCCGCTCGAACCGCATGCCCTGCGCTCGACCCGCATCGACGGTGAAGGCGACCACGCGCCCGCCTTCCCGCTCCACCTCGAGCTGCGCGCCCGGGGCGACGAAGCGGTCGGGGCCCACCGGATTGAGGGGGCGCATGCCGTTCTGTAGCACGAGGCGCGCGCCCCCGACGCCCCCGTCCACGTCGTAGGTCTCGATCGTCCAGGTGGTGTCGAGTTCGCGCGAGTAGTAGCGGCCCACCACCAGGCTCCAGTCCGTCGGACCTGCCGGATCGACGCGTTCGGCGGCAAAGGTCTGCGGACCCTGCGTGACGTCCATGTGGTGGTACTTCCCGTCGCGTAGATCGCCGAGCCGCATATCGACCCGGACCGCAGCCATCCCGATGTGGTCTTCCCCGAGAATCTGCACCGGTGCGCGCTGCCCGTTCTGCACGAAGACGAGGCCCTCGCCCGCCCGTTCGATCGCGATCTGCACGCCGTTCGACGCCCGCCACGAGCCGACGAACCGGTCGAGCTCTTCCGACGAAAGCGAAGCGGCGGCAGCATCGCCCGCGCCGGAGGCGTCGGAGCTCTCCGGGGCCTCGGCTACGACGGCATCGAGCCGGTCGCCGAGGACGGCATCGGCGACGCGCCGCGCACGCGCGCCCGGATCGGAGGTGGGGAAGCTGCAGGCGACCATCGCCGTGGTCTCGAGGGCAGGAAAGCGCAGAAGGTGGCTACGGAAGGCGGCAAGGGCGCCTCCGTGTTCGACCGAGGGCTGTCCTCGGTAGTTCCCCATCGTCAGTCCGAAGGCGTAGGGAAGCTCGCGACCGTCGTTCAGCACCCCCCGCTGCGAGAGGCGCTTCGAGAAACCCTCGCCGCCCACCTCTTCGGTGAACCAGTTGCGGTCCCACTGCGCCATGTCGTCGATCGAGGAGTACACCCCGCCCGATCCCACCTGGTCGAAGCTCCAGGGATGGTCCATCCGCGCGCGGTCTCCGGCGAGCTGGTAGCCGACGACCCGGTTCGGGATCGACTCTCTTCGGTCGTCGTGCACCCGGGTCGACGACATGCCCAGCGGGCCGAAGAAGTGCGTCTCGAGGTATTCGCGAAGAGAGTCTCCGGTCGCGCGCTCCACGATCTGCGACAGCAGGAAGTAGCCGGAGTTGCTGTACAGGTAGCGCTCGCCCGGTGCGAAGTTGAGTCCCTCCTGCGCCGCGATCAGACCGACGACATCGCTGTCCGTGAGCGGCACTTCGAAGGGGATTCCAGCCAGCCCGAGCAGCGTGAGGTAGTCGCGGATCCCACTCGTGTGGTGGATCAGGTGGCGGACCGTGACCGGGGTCCCATAGTCGCGGAGCTCGGTGATCCACTTCTGCACCGGATCGTCGAGGGTGAGGTGGCCGGCCTCGGCGGCGTGGAGGACGGCCGCGGCGGTGAACTGCTTGCCCACGGAGCCCAGGTAGAAGACCGACTCGGGGGTGATCGGCAGGTCGTAGTCGAGGTTGGCCACCCCGTACCCCGCCCGATAGGCCACCTCGCCCGCGCGGTAAACGCCCACCGCGCACCCAGGCATGCCGGCGGCGATGTCGGCGAAGATCGCATCGATCGCGGCGGCATCGACCTCCTGCGCGGTGGTCGCATGCGGCGCACCAGCCAGCGCGGTCATCCCGGCGACCCCGGTGGCGAGGGCCCGAGCACCCCGATGAAGCGACGCCCGCATGCCGCCCGCGAGCTTCGCCCCCAGCCGTGTCCCATTACGGTTTCGCCCGAACCACCTCATGGCTCCGCTCCCGTCGAAGGCTGCGGGACGCGCCTGCCCCGCTGGTCGGAACGGTATGAGCGATGGCGGAGGGGCAGCAAGCCAAGGCTGAGCGCGAGCTACCTCACCGCACGCGGATGGCGCCGGTCATACCCGTGTGGGCCACCACGAGGCAGGTGTAGTAGTAGTCGCCGACGTCGCCACTCGTGGGCGTCCACAGGATCGCATCGTTGGCCGGCGCCGGGTCGGAGGTGAAGTCCTCCAACGGCGTCATGCTGAACGACTCGATCTCCGGCGTGCTCGTGGTCGTACGAAGGAACGAGCCGTCGCTCCCGGAGACCGGCAGGGCACCCGTGGTGATCCGGAAGGGGTGCGCTTCGGTCACGCGGGTGAAGGTGTAGGTCTCTCCCACCTCCAACACCAACGTCGGATCCGGCACGTCGGTGTACGTTCCGCTCGGGTCGGTCCAGCTGAAGAGGTAGTGGAAGGCGCCGTCGTGACGAATCGTGAAGTCGGCGCTTCCCTGCACTTCGAAGACCGACGGATTCGACGGATCCGGGTCGTCGAGAGGCGGCATCATGGGGTCGTCGTCTTCATCGCTCGAACAGGCGACGACGAGCGCGGCGGCGGAGAGCAGGATCCAACGGGCGGGGAGGCGCATGAGTCTATTCCGGCAAGATCGACGGTCGATCGTGAATGGGGTGTGTGTCAGGTACACGCGAGAACGCCGGGACACCCCGTTACGTTCCCACCCCTGCCCTCGAGTCGCCCATCCGGCATGCGACTCAGCCCCCGCCGAGCCCACGAATGAACCGGGGAGCCAGCACCACGCCAGAGCAGTCGTTCCAGGCGGGGTTCTCGTGCGCCCCATCGCCGCGGAGGAGTTGGTGGAGCATCTCGTGGCGGACCACTGGGCCATCCAACCAAAGATCCGCCCGAAGGATGATCTCGGAGTCCCCCGTGCGCCGGCCGAGGATATCGGATCCAACGACCACGTCGCGGGCGACGAACCACCGCACCTCGGCCAGATCGCCCGCGAGCGACGAACAGCTCTCGGTCTCGGCCCAGAAGCGCTCGTACACGGGGGGTGGCTGAAGAGGGACGAGCCCCACGGCCTCGGACAGAGGCGATTCGCAGGCGAGGACCGGTACGAGGATTCCCACGACGGCAGCAAGCTTCCGAAGCCCGGTAGCCCCTCGCCTGTTCATCGCCGGCGCTCCTCCGCCTCCGACACCAGAAACAAGTCGACCTCCACTCCATCGCTGACCTCCTCGAGGAACAGGCTGCCCTGCAGCAGGTCGGGTTGATGAAGCTCGCCCACGAACGAAGCCACCGACGTCACCCGACCGCACGGTTGGAATACGACCACGGGCGGGTTGTACGACGTTTGGATACTGTCGGACCGGACGATCTCACCCGAAGCGGTGCCGGCCTCGATGGAGCCGCCACACCGCTCGACCGACGCCTCGATCGACACCTGCCACAGCTGTACACCGACCTCGAAGGCTCCCGCCCATCGCCCCTCCACCTCGAAGGTCGGGTAGGGCGCGGTCGCCTCACTGCATGCGCTGAGGCCGAGCGCGAAGACGAGGCCGACGATCGGCCAGCCCGCCCTCACGGCCGAACGATCCGCGCCACCACGACCCGCGGCACATCGAGTTCGTCGGTGTCGACCCAGGCCAGGGCATCACCGCGAATCGCCGGGGCGACCCGGTCGGAGTAGCCGAATCCCGGGAGCCGCCCGATGAGGCGCCCATCGGGACTGAAGATCTCCCACGTCATGGCCTCACCGTCCCACACCTCGGCCCACAGTCGCCCCGTGGTGTCGGTGAGCAGGTTGTTGAAGGCGCCCTTGAACATCTTGCGCTCGAAGCCGCGCGCATCGCAGGAGGCGTCGGGCCGCTCGTCGCGAAAGGTGCGGAAGTCCTCGGTTCCGGCCTCCCACTCCGCGTCGCTGATCGGCTCCGGCGCCCGAGTCCGCTCGATCATCCGAAGTGTGTCGCCGCCGGCTTCGAGGAGCGTCAGGCGGTACGCGCCGGGCTCACCGATCCAGACTCGGCGCCCTCCTACCGGGAGCTGGAAGGTGCGCGAAGCGAAGGGGGACGAGAAGAACGAGATGGCGCCCCCGCTGTGCTCACAGACGATCGTCTGGCCGTCCCCGGGTGGCGTCTCCACCTGGTCGAAGGCGACGATCTCGCCCTCGCGGTCGTGCTCGACCCACGTCGACTGGATCCCCTCCGGACGTCGATCGGCCGAGAACAGCACGGCGATCGAGTCGCCGACGTTGTAGAAGCGGATGAACGCGGGGGAACCCGTCAGTCCCCCCGCGGTCGGGCGACTGTCGAGAAAGGTGCCTTCCGGTGAGAAGGCCTGGATCCGTGCATTGCCGGCGTCGAGCGTCAGCAAGCGATCCCCCAGCCACGACAGCGAACCCAGCCCACTGAACTCCCCGGGTCCTTCGCCCTCACGGCCTGCCACCGCAACGAAGTCGCCCGACGCGTCGAAGGCCCGCACCTCACGGGCCTGGCCCTCGGCCACCCATAGCCGCAGCTCTTCGTCGATCACGACGCTCGAGATGTAGCCGAACTGCTCGGGTTCGGAGTCGCCTCCACCGCCGATGGCCCCGACCGTGTACACGGTGTCGAGCGACCAGAGGGGGGCCTCGCCCGAGATTCGGGTTCTCTCGAAGCCAAGCTCGGTGTCGACCTCGTGCGTGATTCCGTCGGCCTCCGGTGCGTCGCTCGCGCTGCACCCGCCGGCCGCAATCAGGGTGAGGCCCAGTGCGAGCCACCGGGCGAAGCCAGCGCGCTCACGTTGGAATCGGTCGAGATGCTCGCGCCGGAATCGGTCTAGAGGTTCGCGGCGTGATCGGTGGATATGCTCGCGGCGTAAGCGGTCGAAGTGCATGGTCGTACGGTCGGGCGTGCGGTGGCGAGGAATCCTCGAGGGATGACGCATCCTACACGCCGCCCCCCGATTCCGACCAGATCCGATTCCCGAGCTTCGGTCCGCCCGTGTCTTCACCCTGTCTTCGCGTCGGAGGCCACACCCGCGCCACGCCGCGGATCCATCGCCGCGGCGCTACCCGAGGGCTCTTCCTCCTCGCGGGCCTCGCCGCGATCACCTCTTGCGACGCGCCTGGCGATCCCGGCGCCTCGAGAGAGGGCCCCCGCGTGTTCGAGGCCGACCGGGTGCAGCCCTTCGCGACCTCCGAGGCGCTCGCGTACGTGGTCGATCTGGAGGTGCTGCCCGACGGGCGGGTGTGGCTCTTGAACTCGGCCGCTCCGTACTTCGTGGGGTTCGAGGCCGATGCCTCTCCGATCGCTCCGCACGGCACGGACGGCGAGGGTGCGCGCGAGTTTCGGCGCCCCCTCGGGCTCGTCGAGGGCGGCGTGGGCGGCGAGGCGTGGGTGGTCGACGAGGCGCGGGCGGCGATGATCCGGATCTCCAGGCCTGACGAGTGGGTCGAGCGCGGATGGGACCCGGATTCCATTCCCCCCGGGACCTTGATGGGAGCCGACGATCGGTCCTACACCTGGCTTCGCACGGTGCGGCTCGGCGACGTCGTCGTCCTACCGCGCACCAGGATGCAAGGAGAAGGCTCCTTTCCCAGCGTGTGGCGCTCCATGTGGGGCGCCGATCTGGTGGCGGTCGACTCGACGGGGGCCGCCCGGACGATCGTATCGCTGGGCGAGGTCCTCGGGGATCCCGGAGTCGACACCGACTTCGAGATGGAGATTCCGCCAATGCCCATGTGGGTCCGCCTGTGGACCGTATGCGGCAGCGAGCTCGTGGTGGTCGACCGCCCGGGCAACGCGGTGCGCCGCTTCGACCCCGAGGGGCGCGAGGGCGGACCCACTCCCCTCCCCTCGCCCGCGTGGACGACGGTGTCGAACGACCAGTTCGCGCGCTCGATGCTCGAAGTGGCCGCCATGGAGGCCGCCGGCGCGATCACCCTCGAGCCACCGGCCATCGACACGGCGACGATGCTTCCCACGATTCCGCCCCGGATTCGCGGTGACGGCGCCCGTCTGGCGTCGGTGCTGCCTCGCTACACAGCCGTGCACTGCGCCGACGACGACGCACTCTGGCTCCGCCGCTTCGACCCGGATTTCGGGGGACTGCGTGGCGGGCGAGATTGGCTGCGGATCGACGGCGACGGCTCGATGACCGACGTCCGTTTTCCGGAGCGCTTCCACCCCTTCGAGTTCGAGGGCGGACGCATCTGGGGGATCCACCTCGACGCCCTCGACGTGCCCTCTGTCGCGTGGATCGCGTGGTGAGATGAGGCACAGTCTCGCCTGACTCCCCGTGTGCGCGCGACCGATGAGCGGCCGGCGGACGACTACAACTGACCTCCGCTGGGCCGAGACTCCGAAGAAGCCTCTGTCTCTTCCCTGGAGCGTGGGGATGCTCCCTCTCTCGCGGTTGCTTCACCTCGGCTCGGCACCGGCCATCGGGTCGTATGCCGGAGCCTTTCGGCGCTCCGCCGCGGTGGCTGCCCTGTTCCTCGGAGGGGTCTCTCCGGCCGCTGGGCAGGTGTCGATCCAGGCCGTGGATTCGGAAGGCCATCCCATTCCAGCCGTTCAAGTCGAGTGGTATGCCCCCGGGGCGCTGCTCGGCTCGACACTTACCGGGCCCGATGGCGTGGCCGAGATCCCGGAAGACGGGTGGGAGTCCGTCGTACGCATCCACCTTCGGTTTCTGGGACTCGAGACGCGCGTCGTGCAGCGCCGCAACCTCCCGGACGACGGCGTGATCCGTATGGAGCCCACTGCCGTGGCCGTCGAAGGCATCACGGTGGAGGTGGGTCACCTGTGCCCGTCCGTCGACGACCCCCGAGCCCGGCGCGAATGGGCGAGGGTGGCAAGGCGGTACTCGCCGGAGACCGGGGCCCGCGCCCGCTCCGCCAACTTCCGACTGAGCAAGGAGCGCGTCGCGCCGGAGGAGTTGTATGCGGAGGGGGATGCGAATCCCGAGCGGGTGCACCTCGCCCAATCGGGCGGAGGGGTGATCCACGGCGACGACCCCGTCTTCCGCCCCCTCGACGAACGCACCCGCAGCGATGGATACGCCTGGCCGCCCTTCTTCAACGTCGTGTCGGTGCGGCAGCTGAAGTGGTCGTACCCTGAGCTCGATCGGGGCGATGCGCACCACTTCGCCAGCGCGGCCTTCGGCGAGCTGCACACCTTTCAGATGCTCGAGGAAGGCTCCGAGCGCACGATCCTCGCGTTCTGCGGCCGCGACGCCTCGAACCGGACGACGTTGCACGGGACCCTCACCCTCGTGCCCGAGCGCGCCTTCGTGCAGGCCGAGTGGGCCTTCGTGTCTCCCACCGACGACGAGGGCGCAGGCGGCGCCGTTGTCTTCGACGAGGTCGTCGAGGCGTACTCCGGCGCGCGCCATCTCGTGGCCGCCGAGGGCACGTTCTACCGCCGAAGCTCGGACGGGACCGGCCGCTACGTGGTCGAGCGCAGCACCGAAGCCCGCTGGCTCGTGTTTCCGACCGCCGACCACCCCTGCTCGAACGGGCGCTCGCTGTATGGATCGCCCCCGAGGTCGCAAAAGGCCGCCGCCTTCGCGCGTTGCATGGCGGATCACGATCCCGCGAACACGCTGTGGCCCGGGGCGGGAGAGGGCGTCGGAAGGTAGGGGGCGCGCGCTCCTTTGTTGTGGCTGGGTCGGCCCGGCGCGAAACGCTAGTGTAGTGTCGCCAAAGTCTGGTGACCGCCGAGGGTGCGGAGGCGCCGCGGGGGCGAGGCGGAACGACGCGGCGTAGCGATAGCTACGGCAAG
>JANQNV010000009.1 GCA_028279425.1 Longimicrobiales bacterium
TGGTCGGCGGCCAGGGGCTCGACCTCCTCGGCGAGGAACGGGCATTGACCAGCGTGGAGCTCGATGAGCTGCACACGCACAAGACCGGGGCGTTGCTGCGCGCCTCGCTCGTGGTCGGGGCGCTCGCCGGGGGTGCCGACGCCGAGACACTCGGCGCGCTGGACGAGTTCGGACGCCGCATCGGCCTCGCCTTCCAGATCGCCGACGACGTGCTCGACGCGACAGCCTCGAGTGAAGCGCTCGGCAAGAACCCCTCCGACGCCGAGCTCGGCAAGTCGACCTACGTCGCCCTCCACGGTCTGGAGGAAGCGCAGACGCGTGGTCAGGCCGAAATCGCCGCCGCGCTCGAGGCGCTCGATGGGGTCGGTCTCGAGGCGCCGGCCCTGCGTGCGCTCGCCCACTACGTGGTGGAGCGACGGCGGTGAACGTGCGTCGAGGTCGGGGGTGCACCCAGCCGATGGACCGCCGACTCCCTTGGGGTGTAGCCGAAGCGATCCGCGTTCCGGATTCAAATGACTCTTCCGTGTGAGGCCGCAGGTGTCCGTTCTCGATCAGGTACGATTCCCGGCTGACGTTCGAGCCCTGCCGCGAGAGAAGCTCCGGCAGTTGGCCGACGAGGTCCGCGAGCGCCACATCGACGTGGTGGCGCAGAAGGGGGGACACTTCGGGGCGTCGCTCGGTGTCGTGGAACTCACGGTCGCGCTGCATCACGTGTACGACACCCCGCGAGACCAACTGGTCTGGGACACGGGCCATCAGGCCTACATCCACAAGATCCTCACCGGCCGCAACGACCGGCTCCCCTCGATCCGCTCGAAGGGGGGACTCGCCCCGTTCCTTCGTCGTGATGAAAGCGAGTACGATGCGTTCGGCGCAGGACACGCGGCAACCTCCATTTCGGCCGCTTGGGGGATGGCTGTCGGACGTGACCTCAGGGGGTCGAAGTTCGACGTGGTCGCCCTGATCGGCGATGGGGCCATGGGCTGCGGGCTGGCCTACGAAGCTCTTAACAACGCAGGACATACGGACCGTGACTTCACGGTCGTTCTCAACGACAACGACATGTCGATCGGGCCGGCCGTCGGGGCGCTCAACAAGTACCTGACCTCGATGGTGACCAACCCCGCCTACAACAAGGTGCGGGACGTCGTGAAGGAGGTGCTGCACCGTGCGCCGCGCACGCTCGGCCACGTGATGGAAGAGGTGGCCGGAAAGCTCGAGGACGGCGTGAAGCACATGCTCACGCCGGGGATGCTGTTCGAGGCCTTGGGGTTCACGTATGTGGGCCCGGTCGACGGCCACGACCTCGACGCCTTGGTCGACACCTTCACGAGGGTGCGACGGATGCACGGCCCGCTGCTGGTTCACGTGCTGACGCAGAAGGGCAAGGGCTTCGAACTGGCGGAAGACGACCCGTGGACGTGGCACGCCGCCTCGCCGTTCGACAAGATTTCGGGCACCGCTCGCAAGAAGAAGGCGGGGCTGCCCCGATACCAGAAGGTGTTCGGAAAGGGGCTCGTCGATCTGGCCGACGAGGATCCCCGGATCGTCGCCATCACCGCGGCCATGCCCGACGGCACCTCGACGGATCTCTTCTCGCGCGCGCACCCGGACCGCTACTTCGACGTCGGGATCGCCGAGGGGCATGGCGTTACGTTCGCCGCCGGACTCGCCACGCAGGGGGTGCGCCCGGTCGTGGCCATCTACTCGACGTTCTTGCAGCGGGCCTACGACAACATCGTCCATGACGTAGCGTTGCAAGATCTTCCCGTGGTCTTCGGAATGGATCGCGCCGGAATCGCCGGCGAGGACGGTCCGACCCACCACGGCTGTTTCGACATCTCCTACATGCTGTCGATCCCCAACATGACGGTGACGGCCGGAAAGGACGGCGTGGAGACGCTGGCCCTGCTGCGCGCCGGCATCGACCACCTCGGAGGGCCCTTCTCGATTCGCTGGCCGCGCGATGCCGTGCCCGGTGAAGTCGGTTCGGCGCTGGCGATCGAGCCGACGCCGTACGGCACCTGGGATGTCGTCCGCACGGGCTCGGCTCTCTGCATCCTCGCCGTGGGCACGATGGTGCGACCCGCAATCGACGCCGCGCAGGAGCTTTCGGCCCGGGGCATCGAGGCGACCGTGGTGAACTGTCGCTACCTCAAGCCCTACGATCGCGAGGTCTTCGAGCGGGTCGTGTCGCAGCACGATGCCGCCCTCACGGTCGAAGAGGGTACGGTCGTGAATGGGTTCGGGGCCTTCATGGCGCGGGAAATCGCGCAGTTCCGGCCCGGCGCGGCGATGCGGATCGACACGCTCGGGATCCCGGATCGGTTCGTCGAGCACGGCTCCAGGGCCGAGCTCCTGGCCGAGCTGGGCCTCGATGCGGCCGGGATCGCTCTGCGGGCGCGCTCCCTGGTCGACGCGACGCCCTCGGTGACGGTGTCCCACTCCATCGGGCACGACGCGAGGGAATCGGCATGACCCACGAGGAGGCGACTCCTCTTCCGAGAATCCGTCATCTGGGCGTCGTCGTCCGCCGCGACACTCCGGGCATCGGCCGCATCGTGGCCGAGCTTGCCCACGAGTGCGCGGTGCGAGGCCTCGCCCTCTCCGTCGAAGAGCATGCGCGGGCGGCCGCTCCCGAGGGGACGCCACCCTTCGATCCCGAGGGCAATCCACCCGACATGGTGATCGCGCTGGGGGGAGACGGCACCCTCCTCCGGGCGAGCCGGCACGTGTTCGGGACCGGCATCCCCCTGCTCGGGGTCAATCTCGGCAACCTGGGCTTTCTCACCGCCGCCGGCTCACTCGAGGTCGCAACCAGTCTCGACCGTCTGCTCGCAGGTGCCTTCACCGTGGAGCCGCGCTTCACGCTCCGGGCGACGGTGTTCGGTTCCGACGGCGAGGAGCGGGAGACCTTCCGGGCATTGAACGACGTCGTCGTGCACAAGGCGGGAGTCGCTCGGGTTGCCCGACTCGAGGTGAAGGTTGGTCCTGCCGGAGACGAAGAGGAGGTCGGGAGTTTCTCGGCCGATGGCGTCATCGTGGCCACACCCACGGGATCGACGGCGTACAATCTGTCGGCGGGCGGACCGATCGTCGTGCCGCGGATGGAGTGCCTCACCGTCACCCCGATCTGCCCCTTCACCCTCGCCGTTCGCCCCCTCGTGGTGTCGTCGAACGATGCCGTGGTGGTGCGGGGCGCTGAAGACGATCGGTGGCTCGTGCTGACCGTGGATGGTCAGGACGGGCGTGAGTTCGCCAACGGGGAGTGGGTACGGGTCGAACGCGGTGGAGCGCCGCTGCAACTCGTGCGGTTTCCCGGGCGCTCGTTCTTTTCGACCCTGCGCAAGAAGCTCAAGTGGGCGGTGCATCCCTCGTCGGAGGATGGGGCGGACGCCGCGTCCGGCCATTGAACACGCTCGTCGCGCACAGGTAGCTTCGGCCATGCTGATCGAGCTGCGCATTCGTGACTACGCGGTCATCGACGAGTTGACCCTCGAGCTCGGCCCGGGGCTCAATGCGCTGACGGGCGAAACCGGCGCAGGGAAGTCGATCATCGTCGGGGCGCTGTCGTTGCTTCTCGGAGAGCGGGCCTCGTCGGACGACGTGCGGGTGGGGGCGGATCGCGCGGTCATCGAGGGCGTCTTCGACGTGGAGGGCCGTGACGGCCTGCTCGCACGGCTCGACGATCTGGGACTGCGGGCCGAAGACGGGCTGCTGATCCTGCGTCGCGAAGTGCAGGCGGAGGGTCGTAACCGCGCGTGGGTCAATGGATCTCCGGCGACCGCGACCGTCGTGGGGCGGCTCGGTTCCGCGCTGGTCGACCTCCACGGCCAGCACGAGCACCAGACGCTCCTCCATCGGGCCGCCCAGCGGGCCATCCTCGACGCCTACGCCGGTCTCGGGGCGGATGCGGCTCGGGTCGAGCAACTCCACGCGGAGTGGGCACGAGCCTGCGAAGCGCTCGAGGAGCGGGCGGCGCGAGCACGAGAGCTGACCAGCCGGGCCGACTTCCTGCGCTTCCAGCTGAGGGAGATCAGCGAGGCGCACCTCGATCCGACCGAAGACGAGGAGCTCGAGGTACAGGCGCGGCGCCTCGAGCATGCGCGTGAACTCGGGGAGGGGGCCCACGGGCTACATCACACGCTCTACTCGGGAGACGACTCGATCTCGGACCGCCTCGCCGAAGCCCGGGCCCTGGTCGACCGCCTCGTCCGGGTCGACCCGGCTCTGAGCGAAGCTGCCGCGGCGGTGGAGGCCGCATACCACGCGGTCGTCGAGGCGGGGCGAGCCGCCGAGGATTACGCGGGAGGCGTCGAACACGACCCCGCCGAATTGGAGCGCGTGCGGGCCCGCCAGCATCAGCTGTTCCGCCTCAAGCAGAAGTACGGGCCGTCGCTGCCCGACGTGGTCGAGACGGGAGAGCGGCTGGCGGCGGAGGTGGCCGAACTCGATGCCGCCGACCGCGATCTCAGCGCCCTCGTGGCCCGACGGGACCAGGCGCGCGACGCCCTCCACGTGGCCTCGGCGAGGCTCACCGCCGGGCGCGAAACCGCCGGGACACAGCTGTCCGCCGCCGTGGAGTCGTTGCTGCCCGAGCTCGGGATGAAGGGCGCGACCTTCGAGATCGCGCTGATTCCACGAGACCAGCCCGCGGCCGGAGGGAGCGAGGACATCGAGTTCCGGGTGGCGCTCAATCCGGGCTTCGCCCCGCGACCGTTGGGCCGGGTGGCGTCCGGGGGGGAGCTCTCGCGGGTGATGTTGGCGCTGAAGGCGCTACTCGCCGAGGTCGACGATGTGCCCACCCTGGTCTTCGATGAGATCGACGCCGGGATCGGCGGCGTCGTGGCGACCGCCGTGGCCCGCAAGCTGGGCGAGGTGGCCCGCGCCCATCAGGTGTTCGTGATCACCCACCTCCCGCAACTCGCCTCGCGCGCGGGGGCGCACCTGCTGGTGCGAAAGGGCGAGGACGACGGTGGGGTCGCCTCGACCTCGGTGGCGACACTCGCCGGTGAGGAGCGGGTGACCGAGGTGGCCCGGATGTTGGGGGGCGACCCCGAGTCCGAGGCCTCGCGAGAGCACGCACGCGAACTGATCGGAGGGGCGGTGTGAGGTCTGGGGTCGTCAGTACGATCCCCACAGGCGGCGCACGAGGCGCAGCCCGAATTCACCCCTGACCCCGGCGGGGACCCGCCCGCCGCTTCCGGCGATCGCCTGCCGCATCCGGAGGAACACCTCGAAGCCACCGTTCGCGGTTTCCGGCAGGCCGCGCGACCGGTACGTGATGCTGCCACCCAGCCCCTGCAGGCTGAATTCCGTCCCGGTGTCGAGAACCGAGGCGTCCGGATAGTACTGCGACGCGGGTCGCGTCGGCAGCAGCCCGGTCGGGTCGGTCGCCTGGGTATAGGTGTCGCTCCCTCGGCTCACGTACAGATAGCTGGCGGCCACCGAAAGAGCCGGCGCCACACGGAGGGCGGGTTCGATCTCGAGGCGGAAACCGTCGCCCGGGTCCCAGTCGAGGGTGGCGACGTCGCCCCGGCCGGAGATCACCTGTCCGTATGGGGCGATGCGCCGGTCGACGGACCCCGGCTGCTGCCGGGTGTAGAAGGCCCGGGCCGCCAGCCCGAGACGTCCCATGGCCAGTGAACCGAATACCCCCGCCTCGAGATCGAGCTGACCGTCGTCGCGTCCGCGGTCCAGGAACACCCCGGTGGAGTCGGCCGCCCCCGTGGGGAGACGGACCGTCCCGACCGCGGCCACGCTCCACAGCATCTCGGCCGTGCCGGTCGAATCGAACCTCGCGCCCTCGGCCAGGCGTACGGCGGCGCGCACCTCGACATCGCCCAGCCCCCAAAGCCCGCCGAAGCTCTCCAGCGGCGCTGCTCCGAAGGGGCCCAGCGGATTCGTCACGACGGACTGAAGGCCGGCCTCGTCGAGCACCGCCGAGGCCAGGGGAGGGGTCCCGCCGAGGGGCGAGAGTCCTTCGGCCGCGAGCGAGGCATCGAGGGCGGCGGCCCACGCAACCAGCGCGTCGCCCGCCGCTGTTCCCTGAGCGGGGAAAAGCGCGGACGCCTGGTAGGCCTCTTCGAGCGTCAGCGCCCCCGCCCCCAGGTCGTCGGCGAGGAGGGTGGCCGCCGCGCACTCCGGCGACTGTGGGTCGAGTCCGCAGCGCTGGGCCGCGAGGGCCGAGGCCTCTCCCGAGCGGGTGGTGAGGAGGTCCAGGAAGCCCGTCACCGCACTCCCTTCCGAGATCGCCGGGTTCTCGCCCACCCCGGCGTCGGCCGCCGATGCGATGCGCAGGTCGGTTTCGAGCGTCGAGCGCACGACGGGTACCGTGACGCCCACGGTCAAACGGTCCAGCACACCCACGTCGAGCCGAATCGGCACCCGCACCTCGTTGTGCGATACCACGGCCGAGGACGCGCCGAGCCGGAGCGGCGAGGAGTCGTCGAGCAGCGCGTCGAGCGCGGTGGTCAACCCGCTCAGCCCGGGGATCAGATCGGCCGCCGACTCGCGGGTGAGATCCGTGGCGACCGGCTCGCGCTCACCGTCGATCCCGAACCGGTCGCGCCACGAGAGCATCGCCCCGCCTCCGGACAGTCTGAATTCGCCCGGCGCGAGCACCGGATCGATGAGCGACTGCGCCCGCGCGTCAGATGGCGCGAGGGCTGCGCACAGCACGAAACCGAGGCTGCAGAGGGTCGGCGAGATGCGCATGGACGGCATGTTGCGGGGGAGGTTCGGAATGCGATCGGGGAAGATAACAAAAGCGGGGCCCGTGTCTTGACACCAGCCCGCCCCTTCGTCTACGTTTTCTGCCTGATTTACGCGGGAATAGCTCAGTTGGTAGAGCATCACCTTGCCAAGGTGAGGGTCGCCGGTTCGAGTCCGGTTTCCCGCTCTGTCGGAGGGGAGCACGGCGTGCTTGCGCTGAGCTCCCCTTCGCTTTGGCGCCGTGGCCAAGTGGTAAGGCAGAGGACTGCAAATCCTTTATCCCCGGTTCGAATCCGGGCGGCGCCTCTTGGCTTACAGGTTTGGCAAGCGGTCAGGTCCTCGAGATCTGGCCGCTTTGTCGTATCTACGCGGTGTGAAGAGGCGCCGCCCGGCGAGGCGGCGGAGCCGACTCGGCGCCGTGTCACGGCGCATTCGAACCGCAGGTTCGTCGATCGCGACCGACTTGTCGACCGAAAGCCTACCCGCTCTGGTCGCGATCGGAGCGAGGATCGCCGCAGGCGACCGGAGCTCCATCCGGGCGGCGCCTCTTGGCTTCCAGGTACGGGGAGCGGTCAGGTCCATGTGGCCTGGCCGCTTTGTCGTATCTACACGGTGTGAAGAGGCGCCGCTCGGCGAGGCGGCGGAGCCGACTCGGCGCCGTGTCACGGCGCATTCGAACCGCAGGTTCGTCGATCGCGACCGACTTGTCGACCGAAGGCCTACCCGCTCTGGTCGCGATCGGAGCGAGGATCGCCGGAGGCGACCGGAGCTCCATCCGGGCGGCGCCTCTTGGCTTCCAGGGAGGTGGCAGAATGGTCGGCAAGGTCAGGTCGTCTTCCAAGACCGGGCCGAGCGATCAACTTCGTCGATCGGCCCAGCCGATCCAGGTCAGCCGCACCTGCGTGCTCGGTCCAGCACGCCACGCACCTGGGGCCTCCCTTCGACACTGCCGGGTGAAGCCGGACACCCGAGCTCGTCCACCATCGACGATCAGTTCGTCACCGACGTCCACGACGAGGCCCGCCGGACCCATCTCCAGCAGGTCGCGCTCGATGAGGGCGCCCGGCACGCGCAGACGACCCGGGAGGACGATCTCGATCAGCAAGTACTCCTCGCACACCTTGACCCCCGGCGCGGAAGGTTACGTGAGGGATACAGTTCGGAGACAATCATTGCGCTTATGGAGCGTCCGTGTCTAGTATTCCGCCGAGGTGGGGGCGGTGGTGGTATCTCTCCCGACTGGAGCGGCGTATGGAAGGGCAACGGAGCCCCGAGTTGCTCGCACTCGCCTATCGCCTTCAGGAGCGAACGAAGCGCAAGCTCTCGAAGCTTCTGAAGCCCGGAGGAATCAAACTCCTCTACGCGGCGGAGCCCGACCAGATTCGCCGGATGGCGGACAAGGCCTCGACCATCTTCGTCGAGGCGTCCGAGGAGGATCCCATTGCTCGGAGCGTCGTCCGAAGTATCCTCGGCCAGTCGGTGCATCACTCCGTGCTCATGGTCACCCCGGCGCCCCTCCCACTGGTCGTGCGCGAACACGCAGTCGCCCACGGCGTGCACGACTTCGTCGCACTCACGGCTGACAGCGCGGATATCTGTGAGCAGGTGCGTTTGGCGGCGGCTCGTAGCGCGTGGTCGAGGAGCGTTCTCGAGGTCCTATCTCATCGCGTACAGAAGCACGGCGGGGTTCGCCGAGCAGAGTTCGCGGCGAAGCTGGCCCACGATCTCGCGAACTTGCTCCAGGTGGTCGACGCGGAGCTGGCCATGACCGCGCATGCCATCGACGGCGAGTTGCCGACGCGCTTGGACGATGCCCTCACGGCTAGCGCGACGATGGGTACGCTGATTGGCAAACTGCGCGCGATGGGTGGGGGCCGGAGCCCGGAGCCCGTCATCCTCGACGTCCATGAGATGATCCACCACTTTCGTGCCCTGGTCCACGGGGCCGTGTCCGACAAGGTCACCGTCGATGTGGCGTGCGACGTGGAGGGTCGGCTCTTTCTCCCGCCCGGCGATCTTGATCAGATCTTGTTGAACCTCGCCTCAAACGCCTCCGAGGCCATGCCAGACGGCGGGCGCGTTTCGCTGGTGATCGACAGAGTCCGACTCCGCACCGATCCGGGTGAAGTTGCTCAAGTGCGGAGCTTCATGCGGTTCAGCTTCACCGATACCGGACGGGGGATCGCGCAGGACATGGTGAACCACTTGTTCGAACCCCGAGCGGTGGCGAGTGGCGAGGTGGGTCGAGTGGGTCGAGGGCTCGGCCTGAGCATCGTAGGGACCATCGTCGATCGGGCGGATGGACGCGTCTTCGTCTCGAGTGATCTCGGGCGCGGCAGCAAGTTCCAGATCCTTCTTCCCGAAGCTCGCGATGCGGAGATGGGCGCCGGAGACCACGAGGCGGCCGGGTAGCGATCCGGCAGGTGCCCCTATCGACTCCCCTTCGAGGGAAGCTTGACCGCTTGTAGCCAGTACTCATCTACTCTCCGCACGAGATCGAAGAAGCCCTTTAGGTCAGAGGGCTTGCGAATGTACGAGTTCGCGTGTAGCCGGTAGCTCTCCTCGACGTCTTCGGTGGCGCTCGATGTGGTGAGAACGACCACCGGGATCGAGCCCAGGACCGGATCGGACTTGATCTCTTCCAGCACCTCCAGCCCGCTCTTCCTGGGCATATTGAGGTCCAACAGGATCATGTCGGGTGTGGGCGACTCGGCGAACTCCCCTTCCTTGCGGAGGAATGCAACAGCCTCTTCGCCATCCGATACGGCGCTGATGTGTACGGCGGTCCTCGTGGTTCGAAAAGCCTCGATGGTCAGGCGGACGTCGCCGAAGCTGTCGTCCACCAAGAGGATCTCCATTGAACCTCCTTTCATGTCTCCTCCCCGTTCATGGTTGCGTGCGGCAAAGTGAAGCGGAACGTCGACCCTTCACCAACCGTGGAGTCCACCCAAATGCGCCCACCGTGGCCCTCGACGATTTTCTTGCAGGACGCCAGGCCAATGCCTGTCCCTGGGACGGTCCGATCGCTGTGCAGTCTCTGGAAAATCTCGAAGATTCGGCCCGCGTGTCGCTCCGCGATTCCGATCCCGTTGTCCCGCACCGCCATTCGCCACTCGCCATTGAAGCGCTCCCCGCTCACGCTGATCCTTGGCGGATCGTCCGAGCGGTACTTGATGGCGTTGCCGATCAGGTTCTGGAACAGCTGGACCATGCGTGAGCGATCCCCAACGACCGTAGGGAGATCGCTACTCTCGATGACGGCCTGAGCGTCCTGGGCGGACACAGCCAGCGTTGAGCAGACCTCTTCGAATACGTCGTTGAGATCGACGGCCCCGCGTTCCTCCTTGCGTGTCCCAAGACGAGAGAACTCGAGCAAGTCCTCGATGAGCACCTTCATTCGGGTGGCTCCGTCGACTGCGAAGCCCATGAAATCCAGGGCGTCACCATCCAGTTGGTGACCGTAGCGCTCCTCAAGCAATTGAAGGTAGCTCGTGACCATCCTTAGAGGCTCTTGCAGGTCGTGCGATGCCACATAGGCGAACTGCTCGAGTTCCTCATTCGACCTGGCCAACTCCGCGGTGCGTTCAGCCACGCGGGCCTCGAGCACTCTGTTCGCTTCTTGAACCTGAGCTTGGAGCCGCTTTCTCGCTTGAATGTCCTGGATGACCGCAATGAAGTACTTGGGCGTCCCGTCCGCTTCGTGCATCAGCGAAACGGTGAGGTAGACCCAGACGGCTTTCCCTTCGCGGGTGACGTAGCGTTTCTCCATCTCGTATGATGCACGCTCACCTCCAAGGATCGCGTCCACACCATCGAGATCCCCGTTGAGGTCGTCCGGGTGCGTGATGTCCTGGAATCGCATTCGCATGAGCTCCTCCGGTCTGTAGCCGACGATTCCACAAACCTTCTGATTCACTCGTAGGAATGTCCCGTCTGGCGAGACATGTGCGATGCCCACCGCCGCTTGCTCGAAGGTGGCCCGGAACCGTTCCTCGCTTTCGACGAGGGCCTCTCGGGCGCGGCGCTCGCGCGTTACATCAATCACGACCCCGACCATCCGGCGGGGTGCCCCGTCGTCGTCCAACAGTGTGACACCAGAGGCAACGAAGTGCCTCAGGTCTCCCGCCACGTCGACGCGGTAGTCTACTCTGAACGGGCCCTTCTTCTCCAATGCCGCGCTGATCTCAGCCTCGGCGGCAGGCAGGTCCTCCGGAAGAACGAGCGACGCCCAAGAAGCATAGCTGCCGTCGAACGAACCGGGCTCAAGCCCAAACAGCGCCTCCGCCCTCTCGTCCCAAACTACGGTTTCCGCTTCGAGCTCCCAGGACCACACTCCAGCGCCTGCGGCCTCGAGCGCGACATCTAGGGTGGCTGCCTTCTCATTGAGTTCGACCGTTCGCTGTCGGACCTCGTGCTCGAGTGTCGCTTGATGTCGCCCGAGTTCCGTCGCGGAGCGGCCCGCCCTAGCTGCGTACTCCGCAAGAAGCATGGCCAGTAGAGTGGTCAGGCCTCCACCCATCAATAGGACCAACGGGAGGATCGTACCTTGAGCCGCCAACAAGGTCGGGGTAGGGCGAACTCGGAAGGTCCACTGCTCGGCAACGAAGCGCACCGCCATCCGAGCTTCGATACCGCCCCCTCCTGCAGAGAAGTCGGGGCTTGAGTAGATCGTCGTCTCTCCGCTCCGCACCTCCACAGCAACGAGGCTTCGAAGCGCCGAGGGGATGGTCGCTTGGAGGAGCTCACCGATATGGAAGGTGCCGCTCATGAACCCTCCGAACTGGCTCGTCCCGACTCCCAGGATGGGGTAGGCGAGGAGGACAACCATCTCACCGTCCTCCAGCTCCGCCACGCGCGAGACTTCTGGGACCCCCCGGGCACGCGATGCCCGCAGTGCCTCCTCCCAACCCTCTACGAAATCGCTCTCTGGACCAGGGTCCAGACGCTCGCGCGTCAGGATCCAGCGTCGTCGAAGCTCCCCGTCGATCCACTCGACAGAGCGGAACCCCGCCTGGTCCGCCATGTAGGCTCGGGATTCGGCCTCCCAATCGCGAAGTGGCGTCCCGCCTCGGATTGCGGATCGATCTGCCATGCGCTGGAGCGCAACGATTCTCTCTCTCAGTTCAGTTTCCAGCTCAGTTTGTAGCGCGAGGGCGTGCCCACCGATGAGAACCTGCAACTGAGCCTTCTCTCGACTGAGCGTCGCCCGCCACACCGCGAAAGTGAGCGTGGCGAGAGCGAGCCCGACGAGCAGGGCAACCGCATGTCCGCGCCAGAATCGATCAACCATTCCTACGCCACCTCCGTCTCAGGGGTCTCTGACCGAAGCGGTAGCCGGACGACGAAGGTGGCGCCCTCACCTTCCTCCGACTCAAACGTGATCGAGCCTCGATGCATGTTGACTACGACGTCGCGTGCGATGGCGAGTCCCTGCCCAGTCCCGCGCCCCAGCCCTTTGGTCGTGAAGAACGGGTCAAACAACGAGTCGCGGTGCTCGTCGGCGATACCGGCGCCGGAGTCCTCAACACGAACCTCCACCCAAGCGTCGCCGACGTTCCGAGTCCGAATCGTTATGGTGCCCCGTCCCTCCGCCTCCTGGACCACGTCGGAGACCGCGTGGGCCGCATTCACGACGAGGTTCAGGAGCACCTGGTTGATCTCGCCGGGGAGGCAGAAGACCTGGTGGAGGTCCGGTGCCAAGTCGGTCTCCACGTTGGCCACGTACTTCCACTCGTTCGAGCTGAGCACCACGGTCGTCTCGACGAGTCGGTTGAGGTCGGTCGGCACTCGGTCCGAGCTTACCGGATGGGAGTACTCCTTCATGGCACGCACGATCCGCGCGATCGAGCCCATGCCCTCCAGGGATTGGGTTACCGCGCGAGGCAACTCTTCGACCAGGAACTCGGCATCTGCTTCCGCGAGAAGTCGGTTGAGGTCGCCAGAGGCCAGCGAGTGCCCCGCCGAGGCCCGCGCTGCGATGCGCTCGACAACCCCAACCAGGTCGCCGACTGCGTCCTCCAGGAAGCGGAGGTTGTCGCTTACGTACTGAGTAGGTGTGTTGATCTCGTGGGCGACACCAGCAGCGAGCCGGCCGATGGTCTCGAGTCTTCGGGAGTGCTCCAGTTCGTGCTGAAGCCGTTCGCGCTCGCCCAAGGCCCGGTGCCGCTCTAGAGCATAGCCGATGGCGCGTTGCACGGCTTTCGCGTCGAGCTCCCCTTTCACGATGTAGTCTTGCGCTCCGGCGCGAACCGCTTCACGAGCCACCGCCTCATCCCCGAGGCCCGACAGCACAACGTGCGGCTTGTCCCTCCACATGCGAACGCTCGACAGGAAGGTCTCGAGCCCCACGCTGTCGGGAAGGCCGAGATCGAGCAGCACCATGTCCGCATCACCGCCGACCTGAGATGCCTCGGCCAAGGAGGTCGCGACGGTTACATGGTACCGCTGCACGGCGCCGCGCAGCATCTCCTGAAGGAGCCGAGCATCGCCTGGGGCATCCTCGACGAGGAGCAGCTTGGTTCTGGCGTCGGAGTTCTGAGTAGACACTTCTCTTCGCCCTCCCTCGGCGGCACCGGTCGCATTCAGTCGTGGTCACCGTACTTCGTAACGAGTGTCGCCGCGATGGAAAGGAACTTAAACGCAGAGAAGCGGTCGTCGCCCAGTGGGTCAGATTTCCGGCGCTGCGTCCGACACTCACACGGTGAGTCGCGGGGCCTCCTCTGGAGCGCACCCTGAACCTCCCCCGGCCCCTCTCAGGAAGCTCGATGTCGTCCCGATCACCGGCACACTCGCAGCGACACGACCGGAAGGAGTGCCGTCTTCCCGAGGGGGCTCGAGTCCTCTTCGTCGACGATGAGCCGCGGGTCCTGGACGGTCTGCGCCGCATGCTGCGGAGTCGACGACGAGAATGGGACATGCGTTTCGTTGCCAGCGGTGGGGAGGCCTTGGCCCTGATGGAAGAGCATCCTTTCGATGTGGTCGTGTCGGACATGCGTATGCCGGGCATCCATGGGGGTGAGTTGCTGGCGCGCGTCCGGAGCGAGCACCCGACGACCGTCCGCATCGTTCTGTCTGGCCAAGCCAATCGCGCAGACGTCCTTAAGGTTGTCCACTCGGCGCACCAGTACCTGGCAAAACCGTGCCCGCCCGATCATCTCTGCGCGACGATAGCTCGGGCCCTGGCAGGGTGGGAACTCCGCGCGGCCGGGCCCCTCGCGACAGCGATTGTGGCGACCGAATCACTCCCTAGCCCATCCGGCATCTACCATGCCATGTTGGCGGAGCTTCGAAAGCCCGAGCCCGACGCGGCCAAAGTCGTCCGGCACTTCGAGCGGGATCCAGGAATGGCGGCGAAGCTGCTACAGATCGTGAACTCCGCGTTCTTCGGCGTGCCGCGGGAGACGGGGAGCGTCCGGCGCGCGGCCTCGGTCCTTGGGCTCGACACGATCGCCGCCCTCTTCGAGACCGAGGGTGTCTTCCGGCCGCTCAGAATGGTCCCCGACGGCGGGGGCGTCGACGACGGACTCTGGGTCACGAGCTCTCGCGCGAGCGACATCGCGAGGGCGCTTGCGGTCGAGGAGGGGTTTGATGGTCGAGGCGTGGACTACGCCTCCACTTCGGCGCTTCTTCACCTGGTTGGAGGGCTTGTGGACCTTGGGATGTCGGGACGAGGTGGTGACAACGGGATGCGTGGGGAAGTCGGGGGATACCTTCTCGGTCTCTGGGGGCTGCCCGAGGAGATCGTTGAACTCGTCGCGTTCCACGACCGCCCCTCGGCGCACCCAGGCGAACCGCCCGGAGTCCTCGCCACAGTGCACGTCGCCTGCGCGCTGGCTGCCGCCTCGACCTCGAAGAGCCCGCCCGTGCTGGACACGGCCTATCTCTCCGGAGTACAGGTGCTCGACCGAGTCGAGGATTGGCGGTCGGTAGCCCAGCGAGTCCTCTCCGAGGGTGCTCCGAAATGAACACGAGAGTTCTGTTCGTCGACGACGAGCCCTTCGTGCTCGAAGGGCTGAGGCGGCAGTTTCGCAAGCAATACGAGATCGGGACGGCCTCCGGACCGGGCGAGGGTCTGTCGGCGCTCGCAGAGGATGGCCCGTTCGCCGTCGTGGTTTCCGACATGCAGATGCCGAACATGAACGGGGTGGAGTTCCTGAGGGAGGTGCGTGCGCGGCACCCCGACGTGGTGCGGATCATCTTGAGCGGCCGATCGGACATGGCGCTCACCATCGCAGCGGTCAACGAGGGAAGCGTGTTCCGTTTCCTGACCAAGCCCTGCGCCGTCGAGGACCTTGGGTCTGCAATCGACGACGCCATTCGGCAGTATCAGCTGCATACCGCGGAGCGAGAACTCCTCGAGCAGACGCTGCACGGGGCCGTTGGTCTGCTCACTGACGTACTCGCCATGGTCAGCCCCGCGACGTTCTCCAGAGCCAGCCAGGTCCAGCGGACCATGGACGAGCTGCTGGACCACCTGGGCGTCCCGATCTCCTGGGAACTCCGCTTGGTCGGGAGCTTGTCGTTCGTCGGCTGCCTCTCGGTTCCGGACGACCTCCTGAAGAGCGCCTTCGCCGGAGACCCGCTGACCCCAGAGGATCGCGAGCTCTTTGATCGTCACCCCGCGGCGGCGCAGCGGCTCCTGGAGCGCATCCCTCGGCTCGAGGGTCTAGCGGAAATCGTGGGAAGCCAGCGCCGGGAGCGGACCAGCCCGCTGCCGTTGGACATGAGCGAGTGGAGCCCCGAGCTCCTGGGTCGTGAGCTGCTATGGGTGGCGATTCGCTACACCGAGCTACTCAGCCGCGGCTACAGCAGAGGCGAGGCCTATGGCGAGATTCGTGAGTCCCAGCGTCCACATCCGCGCATCCTTGCGGCACTCGGGCGGGTTCAGGTCGACGTTGGTACCGAAGGGTGGGTTACGGTCTCTGAACTCCGCCCGGGCATGGTGCTGGATCAAGACGTGACCAACCTCGACGGCACACTCCTCCTGGCAGGTGGGCACGAGGTCACCGAGGCCATCATCCTGAGACTCGAGAGCCACGCAAGCCGTGGCGGCGTGTCGGAGCCGATTCGGGTTCGCCAGAGTCGTGCGGACCCCGACGACGGCTTGAGCGAATAGCCGATCGGGCCCGTCGCTACTCGACCCCTTGCTCCTCACGGTGGAGTGGACTCTCTCGCAGGAGCCCTGTGATCGCATCTCGCAGGTGGGCAAACTCGAATGGCTTCTCCAAGATGCGATGCGCACCCAGTACGCGTGAAGACAGCAAGGGCTCGAGTCCAACCCAACGTCCTCCCCCCGACATGGCGATGATCTTCACGGAGGGATGACCCCTCCGGAAGGCCGCGATCGTCTCGATTCCGTCCCGAACGGGCATCAGGATATCTGTGATGAGTAGATCGATCGGTTCTGCATCGGCGATCTTCATCGCCTCCGCACCATCCGGCGCGGCGACGACCTCCCACTCGTTGCGATGGGGCCGGAAGTGACGCAGCAGGGCCGCGCGGAAGCTGTCGTTGTCATCCACCAGTAGGATTCTCTTCATGGCATCGACTCTTGGAACGTGGCGTCCGTCTGCTCATTGCGGGGCGGGGTCGGCTGGCCCCGCGAGGCGGTCGGTCTCCGAGTATCGGCGCGTCAGCTGTGTTCCTGGAACCGTCGCCAGCCCGAAGAGGCGGAAGCCTCGACCACGCTACTCCCTCGCAAGACGTCGCTCGGGCCGTGCCTCTGAGTCCGGGTCTACCGGCACCTGTCATCTGCGGCAGGTGCCGAATCCGAGGACAGCGACTCGCGCAAGCCGGCAGGCTCGAAGGGCTCGTTCTCCCCGCCGATCTTCAGAACCCGGTGGTGCCGTAGCCGCAACGTGGTTGGCGTCGTCGGGAGAGGACTCCGAACCCTCTCGCGCTCACGTTTCCCTGCTCGCCTTGTCGAATCTGCACGGTGGCAAATGGGCGGCGCTCAAGTCGCGAACCCACGCTGCCGCTTCCGACGCGGCGCCTGCCACATCCGGTTCGACCTCGACATCGAGATCTCCGAGGCGATCGAGGATGGATGCGTGCCGCTCAGCCCGCCATGAGAAAGCCAAGGTGCTGTCGGGCCGTGGCCAGGCCGCCCTCACCCTCCCGCCAGCCTACGCGGCGTTGCCATCCCCGTCGGCGCCGTCTACGAGCTGAGACGAGAGCTGCGCGATCTTCTCGACCATGGGTGCGGCCACATCGGCGGTTCTGGCTGACTGCACCTGAGCGGCGACCTCGAGGATCCGGCTCGCGCGGGCGACCGTGTCGCGGGCCGCCTGGGCAACGCGGGGCTCGGCGACACCCCACGCTACGGCGACCTCGAGGATCCGGCTCGCGCGGGCGACCGTGTCGCGGGCCGCCTGGGCAACGCGGGGCTCGGCGACACCCCACGCTA
>JANQNV010000014.1 GCA_028279425.1 Longimicrobiales bacterium
CACCCGCCGCCGACGCCGGAGGGTCGGCTTCGGCGTCGCGATCGCTCGTCTCCCGGGGCGGCCGGGCCGCAGCCACGGCGTCGGAGAGGAGCCGCGCGCGGGACTCGGCGTCGTCGACCGCAGCGTCGATGCGCGCGCGCGTCACACCGGGGCGCCGCGCCGAGACGACGATCCTCGTCAGCTGGAAGTCGGCGTCGGGGTGGGCGGTGGTGCCCCAGTCGGCGATGCCGGTCGCCACCTCGGCCCACCCCTCACCGTCCACACTCCACACCGCCGGGTACCGGCCCGAGAGGTAGGCGGAGGCCTCCATCAGTCCGCTGGCGTCGTATCCCAACAGGCCGACACCACCGGAGGGCAGGCCCGGCTGGCCCGAGAGCGACACGATCATACCCTCGCCCGGGGCGAGCGTGGCCTGCATCGGTGCCGGGTCGACGCCGAGCGCTGCGAGCGCCCGCGCGCCGACGGCGATGATCGGCCCGTCCGTCGGCGCGGCGCCGCTGTCCACCACGAGGCCCAGGTCGGTCTCCGTGGTCTCGAAGCCGAGCCGAGCCGCGACGTTGGCGGCGGCCGCGGTCTCGGCCCCGTCGGCATCGGGTGCCACGACCAACCGTGCCCGGATGCGATCGGGGAGCGAGTCCCCGTTCAAATCGGCCAGCCAGACGCCGTGGTCGAGGAGTCTCGCGAGGTCGAGGGGGGCTGCCTGTGCCTCCACCCGATGCGTCGTGAGCGCAAGAAGTACGAGGCAGGTGACGGCGCTGCGGAGTGTGAAGAGGCCCATTCGTTTCGATCGTGCGGCGGGGTAGAGGGGCAGAGTACAGTGGCGCCTGTGAGGTTGCCGTGCCACCGACCTCCTCGCGGGTTGCCCGCCTGCCCGGCGGACGGGAGTTTTCAACGACGTCGCCCCCTACCCGTGTCCGTCATGCGCGTTGTCCTCCTGTCGGTCTCCATCCTGCTCGGATCGAGCTTCATTACCCCATCGGTCGCGGCTGGGCAGTCGTCGTACGACGCACTGGTCGAGCTCTTCCGTGAATGGCGCGCCTTCGAGCGCCCGCGCTTCATCGACGGCGTACCGGACTATTCCGCCGAGAGCATGGCGCGGCAGCACCAGGAGCTCCGCGGCTGGAAGGAGCGTCTCTGGGCGATCGACATCGAGGACTGGCCGGTTGAACGGCAGATCGACTGGCACCTGGTCCGCGCCGAGATGAACGGGCTCGATTTCGACCACACCTGGCGCCGGCCGTGGGCGCGCGACCCCGCCTTCTACGTCATGATGTACCCGGCCGAGAGCGATGTGCCGGCGCACGAGGGCGCCGTGATTCACGGCTGGATCGACACCTGGACCTATCCGCTCCTCCTCTCGCCGGAAGGCGTCGCGGAACTGACGAGGCGATTCCGTTCGATCCCCACCGTACTCGACCAGGCGCGCGTCAACCTCGCCGACAGCGATGCCCGCGATCTGTGGGAGGCAGGGATCCGATCATTTCGCGGACAGGCCGCCGACCTGCGCAGGTATGCGGAGCGGGTCGCCGGTACGTCGGTGGACCTCGACGCGGCGATCGAGGACGCGGCCGCGGCGAGCGACGACTTCGCGGCGTGGATCGAATCGACGCTCGACGACAAGTCGGGCCCGAGCGGGCTCGGGCGCGAGGCGTACACGTGGTACATGCAGAACGTGCACCTCGTGCCGTATTCGTGGGAGGAGCAAGTCACCTTGATGCGCCGGGAACTCGCGCGGTCGCACAGCTCCCTCCGCCTGGAGGAGAACCGCAATCGAGCTCTGCCCGAACTCGAGCGGATCGCCACACCCGAAGAGTACGACCGGAGGCTCAACGAGTCCGTCGACCGCTACATGCGGTTTCTCGAAGACGAAGAGGTGGAGACGGTCGAGGAGTGGATGGATGCGGCTCTGCGGGCCGTGAACGGATCCTTCACTCCGGCCGAACCGGGCGAGATCCGCAACTTCTTCAGCGAGGTCATCTACCGCGATCCCGATGCGTTCCGTCCGCACATGCATCACTGGATCGAGCTGGCGCGGATGCGCGAGGCCCCGCACCGCAGCCCCATCCGACGTGTTCCATCGCTCTACAACATCTTCGACGCGCGATCCGAGGGGCTCGCGACCGGTGTCGAGGAGATGTTCATGCACCTGGGGCTGCTCGAAGACAATTCTCCCCGGGCGCGCGAACTCGTCTGGATCATGCTCGCACAGCGGGCCGCCCGGGCGCTGTCGGGCCTCATGCTCCACGGCAACGAATTCGAGATGGAGGAGGCCGTCGAGCACGCCGGACGCTGGACGCCCCGTGGATGGCTTCCGGACGGGAGCCTCGTGCGAGGGGAACAACACCTGTACCTGCGGCAACCGGGGTACGGCACCAGCTACGTGAGCGGAAAGATCCAGATCGAAGAGCTTCTCGCCGAGGTGGCACTCGACCGGGGCGACGACTTCACGGTCCGCGGATTCTTCGACGACTTCTACGCGGCGGGCGTGATTCCCACCGTGCTCGTGCGCTGGGAGCTGACGGGCGAGAAGGACCCGATTCTCGACGTCGAGGGTGTGCAGGAGGTACCGACCCGTTGGTGAGCGAAGCCCCCGTGGTGCTCTTCGACGGCGTGTGCAACCTCTGCAACGCGGCCGTGCAATGGCTCATCGAGCGCGATGAACCGGGGCGGCTGCGCTTCGCGTCGCTCCAGTCGCAGGCGGCCGGACGGGTGCTGCGCGGGGCCGGAGTGGACGACCCGTCGTCGCTCCCGGACAGTATCGTATTCGTCGACGAACGCGGGGTGCACGTCCAGTCGACCGCCGCCCTTCGCATCGGGGCCCGGTTGGGCTTCCCCTACACGCTGGGGCGCGTCGGGCTGCTCGTGCCGCGCCCCCTTCGCGACGCCGTCTACGCCTTCATCGCGCGCCGGCGATACCGTTGGTTCGGCCAGCGTGACACCTGCATGCGCCCCACCCCGGAACTCGCCGCCCGCTTCCTCGACGCCGATGAGCCGCTCTAGGAGACCCGTGGTTCCCGCTCGTCGAACGCCTGCCAGGTGCCGATTCTGGCGATACGTCTCCCCTCGTCCAGCGGTACAGGGCGCATCCGACGCCGGCTATCGCCGACGTCTGCACCGCCCGCCGCCAGAGACAGCGCGAGGGAGACCAGCAGGCTGGTGTGCATCGGGTCCGTGACGGTCAGTCGGAGGTGGCGCCGAAGGGGGGCTCGAAGTCGAAGCCGAACAGCCGCGGGTTGGCACCGATGACCGCCGCGGCGGTGATGCGATACACGTAATCGTACGTCTCGGTCGGGATGTCGTCGCGGTGCTGTCGCATGAGCGCCCAGAAGTTGCGTTCGCTGGGAGACTCGGGCATGCCGCGAATCAGCCGCAGCAGGCGGGGTTCGCCCAGGTTGTAGGCGGCCATGACGAGCAGCCCCGACGCCTGGGCGTCGGTCTCGTAGATGTCCGACAGATAGCGGGCCGCTGCCGCCGTCGCCTTTTCGACGTCGTGGCGCTCGTCGCCGGGGTCGACGCGCCGCTCACCTTGGAGGGGCCCCAGCGTGAGACCGTAGGCTTCGGCCGTGCTGGGAATCATCTGCCACATGCCCTTGGGAACACCATATCGGGTGGAGGGGCCGATGGCCTCGGCGTCGAGCTTGCTCTCCTGGAGGGCCAGGTAGAAGAACTCCCGCGGAAGGTTGTGGTCGAGCAAGATCCCGCCGACGGTGGGGCCGAGGTCGCCGGCGGCTGCCCGGGCCAACCCCAGCTCGAGGTCGGCTTCTTTCCACCCCTCGACGTACTCGAGCACCTCGTCCACGAACTCGCGGGGCACGGTCGCCTCCGATTCCCCGAGCCGGTGAATCGTCCGATAGATGAGTTGCACCTCGTCGGGGGTGCGGTCGCTGTAGATCCCGAGCGTGGTCAGCAGGTCCTGGTATTGGGCTTCCAGCCGCTCCTGACGTTCTCGCACGGCCGGGTCGGGCCCGGCAGCGGCCTCGAGTCGACGCACCTCGAGTTCGAGTTCCTTGATCGTGTGAAAGATCGCGCCCGCGGCTACGCGCTGCGCCTGAATCCGTCGCGACTGGACCACGGCGAAGGCGGCCGCCGCGAGGGCCACCACGGCCAGGACACCGATGGCCACGCGGAGGCCGCGTGTGCGCTGCATCCACCGCTGAGCCTGCTGCTTCTCCCGCTCGTGGAGGGCGGCCCGGAGCACCCGGGTGCGCTCCGACATGTCCTTGGGGGCGTTCCGCCCGATGTATCGATCGACGAGAACGGGCGCAGGCACCACGCTCGTGTGCTCGGGGGCGGGCGCCAGAGCCGGTACGGTCAGTCGCACCTCGACACCGCCGGGGTGGCCGAGCCGGATCGAGGTTTCGTGCGACAGGGCGGAGCGGCGAATTCGCTCTCCCTCGATGAAGGTCCCGTTCCGACTCCCCACGTCGACCACGACCCACCCTTCGTCTTCGCGCCGCAACTCGAGGTGGTCGCCACTCACGAATTCGTCGTCGACCGTCACATCGTTGGCGTCGGTACGACCGAGTCGCACGGTGTCCGTGAACACGCGTGGCTCGTCGTCGTCCGGAAGCTGGATGTGGACGTCGTCGGCCATGAGTTCCCCCTGTTTCGCCGGTCCGGGTCGTGGGCGCCCGCAACCGAAATCGACGGTAGGGAGGGCCCACCGGGGGCGCAAGCGTTTTCATCCGGGCACTTGTGCCGTACATATCTTGTTGTACATAGTACGCAACACATAGGTGTGAGGATCGGCTTCAAACGGCGGGTGGCTCATGGGACTCGAGAGGGAATGGATGCGGGGTGCGGCCCCGCTCGCGGTGCTCACGCTTCTTGAACGGCACCCGATGTACGGCTACGAGCTGGTGGAGGCCCTGGAGCGGGATTCCGGGGGGCTCCTGGAACTCGGCCAGTCGACCGTTTACCCGCTCCTCTACAACCTCGAGGCGAAGGGGCATCTCACCTCGTTCACCCAGAAGGCGCCGACGGGCCGGCGACGGAAGTACTACGAGGTGACCCCGGCCGGGGCGCGGTGGCTCGAGTCTCAGCGGGCCCAGTGGGACACGCTCGTGGAGGCACTCGGGCGGCTTGGCGTGTCATCGCACGACGTGGGCGACGAGGTGACGCCGTGAGGGCGGGGCTGCCCGAGGCGCTCGAGCGCGTGGTGGCCACGGTGGTGGCGCAGGCCGGCCTCCCGCTGCCGGCTCGTGAAGAGGTCGGGCGCGAACTGCGCGCCCACTTCGAAGACGGTTTGGCCGCCGGGCGCACCGTCGACGAGTTGCTCGCGAGCTTCGGTGACCCGGCCGAGGCGGCTCGGCGGATTCGTGATGCGCGCGCCAGAGGGCACTCGGCTCGGCGCCGGCGCCTGGGCGAGGCGGTCAGGACGGCGGCTGGCGAGGTGACGAGGGAGCTGCGCCGCGCCGTCCGCGCGCTGATTCGGGAGCCCGGGTTCTCGCTCGTGGTCGTCCTGACGTTGGCGCTCGGCGTCGGCGCCAACACCGCGGTGTTCACCGTGCTCGACGCGGTGATGCTGGAGCCGCTGCCGTATGCGGAGCCTGATCGGCTGGTGCGCGTCTACGACGTCTGGCACGAAGAGCCCGACGTGCTGCACGACTATCTTCGTGGTCCGGGGGTGCTCGCGTATGCGGGTTGGGATCAGGTGTTCGACACCCTCGGAGCCTTCTACACGTATCGCGAGATCGGCGCAGATCTGACGAGCGCCGAGGTTCCCGAGCGCATCGTCGTGTCTCGGGTGGGGCCCGGTTTCTTCGAAACGCTGGGCGTGCGGCCCGCCTTGGGGCGGGGCTTCACGCTCCAGGAGTCCGTGAGAGTGGGGACCGAAGAGACGACCTCGCCGATACCGGCAGTCGCGGTGTTGTCGTACCGGCTCTGGGGCCAGCTGTTTGCGGGTGACCCGGGGCGGCTCGGAAGCACCATCGAACTCGACGGAGTGGCCCACGAGGTCGTGGGGGTGATGCCGCGCGGCTTCGAGAATCCCATCGGAAGTCAGCCCGACGTGTGGCTTCCCCAGGATCTCACGCCGGGAGGGCGCAACAGCTGGGGCAACTTCTACCTCACCGGCGTCGCTCGACTGCGCGACGGCTTGACCCTCGACGCGGCCCAGCAGCGGGCCGACGTCTTGGCCGAACGCCTCGCCCAAGAGGTGCCCGACAACGCGGGGTGGGGCGTGCGGCTTCGGCCTCTGCACGCCGACATCGTAGGGGCCCGTTCGGCGCGGGTGATGTGGGTGCTCGCGGCCGCGGTTGGTCTCATCCTGCTCTCGGCGTGTGTCAACGTGGCCAATCTGGTCTTCGCGCGCTCGCTCAGTCGGGATCGCGACGTGGCGCTGCGGGGCGCCCTCGGGTCCGGCAGGGGGCGGCTGATGCTGCACATGCTCTCCGAGAGTGTGGTGTTGGCGACCCTCGGTTCGCTCGCCGGGCTCGTCCTGGGCACCCTCGGGATCCGATTCCTGTTGGGGCTCGCGCCCGATGCGTTACCCCTCGTGTCGGCGCCGGAGTTCTCGCTCCGTGTATTCGTGGCCGGGATGGCGAGCGCCGTCTTCGCACTGCTCGTGTTCGGCCTCGCCCCGGCGATCCGGCTGTCGCGGACGGCGCCGTCCGATGTGCTTCGGGCGGGAGGACGCTCGGGAACCGAGAGCCGCGCCCTGCGGAGGGTGCGCGGAACGCTGGTGGTAGGCCAAGTTGCGGTCGCCGTCGTCCTCGTGGCGGGGGCCGGCCTCCTGCTCCGCTCGTTCGCCGCGTTGCAGGCGGTGGAGTTGGGTGTCGACGATCGCGACGTACTGACCTTCGAGGTGCACCTTCCCGAGACTCGCTACATCGACGGCCCCGCGCGGCACGCGCTGCACGTGCAACTGCATGATCGCGTGGCGGCGCTGCCCGGTGTGGAGTCGGTCGGCGCCACGTCGTGGCTGCCCGTGAACGGCCGCTACAACACCTGGGGCGTCGCCTGGGTGGGGGCTGGGTGGAGCGGTGTGTTCGACGGCGAAGACGAGACCTGGATTCTGAGCGACATCCGCGTCGTGGCCGGGGACTACTTCGAGGCGCTGGACCTCGAACTGGTGCGCGGCGAGCCGTTCACCCGCCCCGATCCGGACGGAGCGAGGGTCGTCTGGGTCAATGAGGAGGTGGCGGGCAGCGCCGAACTCGGTGGGGCCGATATTCTGGGCGAGATGGTCCAGGTGGGTGGGGAGGCGCGCCGGGTCGTGGGCATCTACGCCAACGCCGCCCACGATCCCCGCGGCACCCGCTCGCCCCAGACCTTCATCCCGCATGCACACTTCAGCGACGATCGGAATTGGCCGCTGACGCAGGTGGTCGAAGCGCGCCCGGGCGCCGACCTCGGCCAGCTGCGCGAGCGGATTCGAAGTGAGCTCGCGGGTCTGGATGCCCAGTTGGTGCTCTATCGCTCGCGCCCGCTGGAGACGCTCCTCGCGGCCTCGCGGGCCGAGGATCGGTTTTCGGCGCTTCTCATGTCGCTGTTCGCCGTCCTCGCCCTGGTGATCGCGGGGGTCGGGGCCTACGGGGTGCTGGCCGGCAGCGTCGCGCGTCGGCGGCGCGAGATCGGAATCCGGATGGCGCTCGGAGCGGCGCCGCCTCTGGTTCGCCGGATGGTGATGCTGGCGGCGGTCCGCCTCACCGTGGTGGGGGTGGCGCTCGGGCTGGTGGCAACGTGGATGGCCAGCCGGTGGCTGGAGGCCTTGCTGTTCGGCGTGGCCGCGGTCGATCCCGTCGTGTACGTCGTTGGAGCGAGCCTTCTGCTCGCCCTGGGCGCCCTTGCGGGGTGGTT
The DNA here is from genome assembly GCA_028279425.1 of Longimicrobiales bacterium. Taxonomy (GTDB): domain Bacteria; phylum Gemmatimonadota; class Gemmatimonadetes; order Longimicrobiales; family Gaopeijiaceae; genus Gaopeijia. The sequence continues at coordinate 7,801 of JANQNV010000014.1, forward strand.
GCCCGCCCGGCGCGCGACCCGGGTCGATCCGGCCGCCTCGCTGTTGGCCGAGTAGGGGAGCTCGGCATCGGTTGCATCCATCGGCGCCCTTGGGTAGCCCTTCGGGGTCTCGAACCGACGCCACGGAGTGAATCTGATGTCATGCTCGGTCCGCCCCTTCGGGGCCGCTCTCCTCTGCCTGGCCCTCGTGGGCCGCCCCGCCACCCTCGAGGGGCAGGCTCTGCCTTCGTTCGCCGAACCGGGGATATCGGCCGACGGCGCCGAGATCGCCTTCACCTCCGGCGGGGACATCTGGACCGTGTCGGCGCAGGGGGGCGCCGCCCGGCTGCTCGTGGCGCACTCGGCTCATGAGTCCCGTCCGATCTATTCGCCCGACGGGCGATGGCTGGCCTTCAACTCGAATCGGTACGGCGGTCAGGATGTGTTCCTGATGGACCTGACCTCGGGCGCTGTCCGCCGGTTGACCCACGATTCCGGCTCAGAACAGCTCAACGGGTTCTCGCGCGACGGCGACTGGGTCTACTTCACCTCGAATGCGCAGGATATCTCGGGCATGCAGGACGTCTACCGGGTGCGGGTCGACGGTGGGACTCCGCTGCCGGTGGCCGGAGATCGGTACGAGTCGGAGTTCTTCTCCGCGGCCTCACCCGACGGGGCGACGCTCGCGATCTCGACCCGCGGCCGTATGGCCCAGGGTCAGTGGTGGCGCAACGGGCACTCCCACATCGACGAGGCCGAGATCTGGACGGTGACGATGGGCGACGTGCCGACGTACACGCCGGTTTCGACGGGCGGGAAGAATCTCTGGCCGATGTACGGGGCCGAACCCGGAAGCGTCTACTTCATGTCGGACCGTTCCGGCGCCGAAAACCTCTGGGTCTCGGTCGAGGGGCGCGACGAGCAGCTGACGGACTTCGCCGCCGGACGCCTGCTGTGGCCCACGATGAGCACCGACGGCGGGACCATCGCATTCGAGCGTGACTTCCGGATCTGGACGTACGACGTGGCGTCGCGGGCGGCGAGCCCGCTCGAGATTCGTCTGCTGGGGGCCGTGGAGGGTCCGACCCCCGAGACGGAGACGTCGAGCTCGGGGTTCGGGAGTCTGACGGTGTCGCCCGACGGGAAGAAGTTCGCCTTCGTGATCCGGGGCGACATCTACGCCAGCTCGATGGAGGGTGAGGTGCCGGCCACCCGTGTGACCGAGACCGCCGCCCAGGAGAATTCTCCGACCTGGTCGTCGGATTCCAACCAGCTGGTCTACACGTCCTGGAGGAATGGGACCGAGCATCTGTTCGCCTACGACTTCGTCACCGGTACCGAGCGGCAGCTCACGCGGGGGGATGTTCGTGATCAGGTGGGTGACTTCTCGCCCGACGGCACGATGCTCGCCTTCGCACGTCGCGTGGACGAAGAGGTCGAGTTGCGGGTGATGGACTGGGTGTCGGGCGACCACCGGCGGGTCGCCGTCGATGTCGCGGGCGCGGCCGTATGGTCGCCCGACAGCCGCTGGATCGCCTACGGCGGCGAGACGGACGAGTTCTCGAATGTGATGGTGGTGCCGGCCGCGGGGGGCGAGCCGCGTCAGGTGAGCTTCCTCGCGAGTAGCTTCTTCGGGTCGATCGACTGGAGTGCGAAGGGCGATTACCTGGTCTATCGGACGGCGCAGCGCACCGAACCCGGACAGATCGTCAAGATCGATCTGGTACCCATGAACCCCACCTTCGACCGCGACGCCTTCCTCGACCTCTTCAACGAGCCGTCCGAGGACGACGACGAGCGCGACGACGACGAGCGCGACGACGACGAGCGCGACGACGACGAGCGCAACGACGACGAGCGCGACGACGCGGGGGGGGCCGGGGGGCGCGGGTCAGGCGAGGACGGCCGGGCCGAGGCTCCGGACGAGGTGGAGGTCGAGTTCGAGGGCATCCGTCGGCGCGCTCGGCTGGTGCCCCTCGACTTCTCAGCGGGCACCATACGGCTGAGCCCCGACGGGGAGTCGGCGGTGGTCACAGGCGACGGTGCCTTGCATCGCATCACCTTCGGCCCGAATGGAGACGTCGACGTCGATCGACTCTCCGTGACGGGCGCGCCCATCGGCTTCTCCGACAACGGGAGGCAGCTCTACGTCTCTCGGGGCGGACAGCTCCGAGTGGTGACGCTGCCGGGAGGTCAGGAGCGCACGATCGAGACCTCGGCCGAGGTGATCGACGACTTCGAACGGACCAAGGTGGCGGCATTCGAGCAGGGGTGGGGCGAGATGCGCGACGGCTTCTACGACGCCGAGTACCACGGCGCCGACTGGCCGGGCGTGCGCGACACCTTCCGCCCCTACATCGCCGGCGCACGCACGCGAGCCGAGTTCAATCGGCTCATGAATCTCATGCTCGGCGAGCTCGACGCCTCCCATCTGGGGCACTCTGGCCGCACCGGTCCTCCGCAGGGCGGGAGTGGTGAGCAGACGGGGCGACTGGGACTGCGCTTCGAGCGGGGGGCTGTGGAGGGCGACGGCCGCTTCGAGGTGTCGGAGGTGGTTCCCCTCGGTCCGGCCGATGTCTCGGACCGCATCGAGGTCGGCGACGTCATCGCGTCGATCGATGGCGTCGATCTCGGGGTCGGCACCGACCTGTACGAGCTTCTCGGCGGCACGTCGGGCGAAAAGGTCGTGGTGGAGGTTCGGCGCGGCGGTCAGGTGAACGAGGTCGAACTGCGGCCGATCTCCGGAGGCGCCGAGAGACAGCTCGTGTACCGCAACTGGGTCGAGAGTCGACGAGCCATGGTCGACGAACTCAGCGGGGGCCGTCTCGGCTACGTACACATCGCGTCGATGTCGTCGGGAGCGTTGGACCAGTTCATATTCGACCTCGACCAGCTCAACCATGCGAAGGACGGCGTGGTGGTCGACGTGCGCAACAACAACGGCGGATTCGTCAACGTCTACGCGATCGACATCCTTGCGCGGCGCAACTACTTCACCATGCAGAGCCGCTTCTCGGACGTCCTGGCGCCGTCGCGGGTGCGGCTCGGGCAACGTGCGCTCCTCGCGCCGACCGTGCTCGTGACCAACCAACACACCCTCTCCGACGGGGAGGACTTCACCGAGGGGTATCGCAGCCTCGAGCTCGGTCCGGTGGTGGGGGAGCCGACGTCCGGGTGGATCATCTTCACGGGGAGCCGTGGGCTGGTCGACGGAACGCAAGTACGGATGCCGGGCACCTTCATCCGCGACATGCGCGGTCAGAACATGGAGCTGAATCCCCGGCCCGTGGACATCGAGGTCGAACGCGCCACCGGGGAGTGGTATCTCGAGCGGGATTCCCAGCTCGCGCGGGCCGTGGAGGAGTTGCTCGGGCGACTCGGGGGCTGAGGGGGCTGAGCGGGGGCTACTCCGACTTCAGGGCCGAGACGGGACTCACTCGCGTGGCCCGCCGCGCCGGGACCCAGGCGGCGAAAAAGGCGACGAAGGCGACCAGGGCCGCGACGGTCGCGAACGTGGGCACGTCGAGCGCCGGAACGTCGAAGAGCAATCGCGAGAGTCCCTGCGCGAGCACCCCGGCAATGACGAGTCCCGCGGCCGCGCCGATCGCGACGAGGCGCAGGCCGCCGCCGGTCAGCATCCACACGACCTGGGCGGGCTCGGCCCCGAGCGAGAGCCGGATGCCGACCTCACGCGCTCGGCGAGAGACGGCGTAGCTCACCACGCCGTAGAGACCGATGGCGGCGAGGAGGAGTGCGAGGGCGGCGAACGCCCCGATCACCTGGGCCCCGAGCGCGCGCCCGATCCGCATCCCGCCCACGTGCCGCTCGAGGGTGGTCGCCTCCACCACCATGATCTCCGGGTCGATCGCCTGCGCAGTGCGGACCAGATCGACGGCAAGAGCCTGCGGATCTCGGCGGGTTCTCGCCACGACGTGCATGTACTCCGTCCCGCTTTGGGCCAGGGGTACGAGGACGTAGGGGCGATCCGGTTCACCGATGGAGCGCACCTTGGAGTTGGCGATGAGGCCCACGATGGTCACATCGCGCCCGTTGCGCTCGAACGAGCGCCCCACGGCGTCGAGCGAACCGAAGAAGCGTTCCGCGAACGCCTCGTTCACGACCACCACCCGCTGTGCGTCGTCGGTATCCGTGGGGGCGATCCAGCGTCCGGCGACCAACCGCAGCCCCAGCGCGTCGAGGTAGTCGGGTCCCGCCAGCGCCACGTCGATCCGGAAGGCGTCGGTGCCGTCGTCGGGTGTCATCCCGGCGACGCGGACCGAGGTCATCTGCGAGTTGAGCTGATTGAGAGGGATGTTGTCGGTCATGCCGACGACGTCCGCGCCCGGGAGCGCGCTCGCGCGTTCCTTCAGGTCGCGCCAGAAGTCCCGGCGGGCCGCCTGGTCGTAGCGGGTGGCGGGGGTCACGATCTGAACCAGCGCCGCCGAGCTGTCGTCGAAGCCGAGGTCGGTCCGTTGCATGGCCGAGAACGACCGCAAGAAGAGCCCCGCACTCACGAGGAGGACGACCGATACGGCGACCTGACCTGCCACGAGCAGGTTGCGCAGCGCCGCACCGCGGGAGCCTCCGCCTCCGGCCGTCTCGTCGCGTAGTGTGGGCGCCAGCGCCGGATTGGTGGCCTGCAGGGCCGGCGCCAGTCCGAACAGGAGACCGGCCACGACCGAGACGACGACGCTGAAGGCGAGCACCGTGGCGTCGAGTGAAAGGTCGAGCGTGATCGGGAGAGGGAGGGGGAGGTCGGCGCGCTGGAGGCCCTGGAGTGCGAGGTGACCCCCGGCCAGGCCGAGCGAACCGCCGAGGGCCGAGAGCAGGGTGGTCTCGGTCAGAAGCTGGCCGACGAGCGTACGGCGGCGAGCGCCGAGGGCCAGGCGTACGGCGATCTCCTTGCGTCGATCCGAGGCGCGTGCAAGGAGGAAGGAAGCGAGGTTGGCGCAGGCGATCAGCAGCACCAGCGCCACCACCGTCACGAGTACGGCAGAGGCCTGCGTGATGTATCGATCGATCATCGGATTCATCACGACGTCGGAGGTCGGCACGACGACGAGGGCCTCGTCGGTCGCCCAGTCGTCGGGGTACTCCTCGCGAAGCTGGGCACCGATTCTCGCGATGGCTGCCTCGGCAGCGGTGGTCTCCACGCCGGGAGCCCGTCGAGCCTTGACGAAGAGCGACTGGTTACCCCGGGCCGCGAAGCTGTTGTTGGCGGACCCCGACAAGGCGTCGTACTGGAGGATGGGCACGATGACGTCGGGCTGGAGACCCTTCAGCGTGCCCGCATACGCCGGTTCGGTGACGCCGACGACCTGGTAGGCCTGTCCGGCCAGCCGAATCGAACGACCGATGATATCGGGGTCGGATTGGTAGCGTCCCGTCCACGTGCGATACGTCAATACCGCCACCGGGTGGGCGCCGGGGGCGACGTCGTCTTCGTGGGAGAGCGCGCGGCCCAGGTGCATGCCGACGCCCAGCGTCGCGAAGTGATCGCCCGAAACGGCCTCTCCCATCCACAGATCCACGCGGCCCTCTTCTTCGATCTGCACGAAGCTGAGCCGCATGCCCACGACTTCGGAGAAGACGTCTCCAGACCGCTGCCGGATGTCGTCGAAGTCCGGGTACGACAAGAGGCTGTGGCTGAACTCCGGTTCGGACTGGTAGATGTCGACCAACCGGTCCGCCTCCGGATAGGCCGGATCGTCGAGGTAGAGTGCATCGACGAGCGAGAAGATCGCCGTGTTCGCGCCGATTCCGAGCCCGAGCGAGACGACGGCGGTCAGCGTGAATAGCGGGCTGCGCAGGATACGGCGTACGGCGTAGCGGAGGTGCATCATGGGTGCGTCCAGAAGACGAGTGGGGGAGAGCGGTGAAGGAGCCGACACGTGTGCCTTCCGGAGTCGGACCGCGACCGAGGCCGCCTCCCGGATGGCCCAGAACCAGGCGCGCACCGGCCCGGCCTCGACGTAGCGGTGGGCGTACTCCTCCGTGAGATCGCCGACGACGGCGTCTCGGTAGGGTCCGGGGGCGAGCGCGCGCCGCGCGAGCCATCCGGCGAGTCGAGGCAGCTCGCGGTTCGAAGGGGTCATCGAGGGGGTGGGGCCAGCGCCGGGAGACCCTCCCAGAGCGTCTCGAGGGCATCGCGAGACCGTCGCAGCTGGGCCAACCCCTCTTCGGTCACCTGAACGATCCGGCGGGGGCGTCCGCCTCGCTCGGGACGGGACTCCGACATGCTCGAGCGGATCAACCCCTTGGCCTCGAGACGATCGAGGGTCACGTAGATCGATCCCCGAGAGACCCGTCGGCCAACGGTTCGCTCCAGCTCTTGCGATATGGCCGCCCCGTAGGCGCCCCGCTCCAGACGCAACGCGGCCAGCAAGAGCATCTGCTCGAATTCTCCCAGGAAGCTGGGCCCCTTCTTCGGTGGCACCGTGTCCCCCGTGCAGGCGTGGCCGGGTCGTCGGCTCGACGACGTCCGATGACGACTTATGACGACTTTGTATGAATAATAGTTTCGATCGCCCCTCGCCACCGCGATGCAACCCGAAGGCCCCATCGGCCGTCTGTACCAACGGGACGCGATCCACGCCGCCCCGTGTTTCGACTTCACCGGCCTCCGGGAGACCCCATGCGAGAGCTCAGGCTCGCGTTTCGAAGCTTGGCCAAGACCCCCTTCGTGACGTGCATCGCGGTGCTGTCGCTCGCGCTCGGGATCGGGGCCAATGCCGCGATCTACTCGCTGATCGACGTGGCGCTGCTTCGGTCGCTGCCGGTGCAGGAACCGGAGCGCCTGGTCAACATCGAAGTACCCGGACCGAATCCGGGCTCTCAGTCGTGCGGCCAGGCCGGGGGGTGCGACGAGGTGCTCAGCTACCCGATGCTCCGCGACCTGGAGGGGCTGGAGTCGGGTGCCGTCGAGGGTGTGGCGGGGCACGTGCTCTTCGGCGCCAACCTGGCGTTCGATGGCCGCACGACGAGTGGTTCGGGGGCCCAGGTCACGGGCGGGTACTTCCCCCTGTTGGGTGTCCAGCCCGCCCTCGGCCGCCTGCTCGATCCCTCCGACGACGTGGAGATCGGCGGGCACTACGTGGCCGTTCTGAGCTGGGACTACTGGCAGAACGAGCTTGGGGGCGAGGCGTCGGTGCTGAATCGCAACCTGGTCGTGAACGGGCAGGGGCTGACGGTGGTCGGGGTGGCTCCCGAGGGGTTCGGCGGGACCGTGCTGGGCGCCGCCCCCGACATCTACGTGCCCATGACCATGCGTGGGGTGATGCACCCGTGGTTCGACGGGTGGGAGAATCGCCGTTGGTACTGGGCGTACGCCTTCGCCCGCGTGGCGCCCGACGCCACGATGGCGCAGGCGACGGAGGCCCTCAACGGACTCTACACCAGCATCATCCGCGACGTCGAAACGCCCCTCCAGACCAACATGACCGAAGAGGCGCTCGAGCGCTTCCGCAACAAACAGATCGTGCTCTCCGAGGGTTTCCGCGGGCAGAGTACGACACACGAAGAGGTGGAGACGCCGTTCCGACTGCTGATGGGAATCACCGGTTTGGTGCTTCTGATCGCGTGCGCCAACATCGCGAACCTGCTCCTGGCTCGAGGCGCGGGGCGGGGTACCGAGATGGCCGTGCGCGGCTCGCTCGGTGCCACCCGCGGCCAACTCGTTCGGCAGCTGATGCTCGAGTCGATGATTCTCGCCGTGGCCAGCGGGCTCGCGGGCATCGCGGTCGGGCAGGGTACGATCGCGCTCCTCACCCGACTTCTGCCGGCGGAGGCCGTCTCGACGATCGATCTCGGAATGAACGGGTCGGTGCTCGCGTTCACGGCTCTCGTGACGCTCGCGACGGGGGTGGTCTTCGGTATGTATCCTGCGGTCCATGCCACGAGGACCGACCTGGCCACCCTCATCCGCGCAGGGTCCGGCAAGGATTCGGGCGCGCGATCGGCGGCCCGCTTCCGGTCGGCCCTGGTCACGGCCCAGATCGCCCTCTCGATGGCGCTGCTCGTGAGCGCGGGCCTGTTCGTGCGTTCCCTCACCAACGTGACCAACGTCGACCTGGGTCTCGACTCGGAGTCGGTGGTCCAGTTCGCCGTCTCGCCGGGTCTGAACGGATACTCGAGCGAGGCCTCCACCGCCCTGTTCATCCAGGCCGAGGACCGGCTCGCGGCGTTGCCGGGAGTGGTGGGCGTGACCGCTTCGATGGTGCCCGTTCTGGCCGGCAGCAGCTGGGGCAACGACGCGTCGGTCGAAGGCTTCGAGTGGGAACCCGGGGTGAACGCCAACTCGCGCTACACCGAGGTGGGGCCGGGCTTCTATTCCACGATGGGGATCCCGCTCCTGGCGGGTCGCGAGTTCACGGCCTCCGACGTCGTCGGTGCCCCGCGGGTCTCCATCATCAATGAGGCGTTCGCCCGCCACTTCGGCCTCGACCCCCGGACCGCGGTGGGCAAGCGCATGGCCCAGGGCTCCGGCGTCGATGAACTCGACATCGAGATCGTCGGCGTGGTGGCCGACGCCCGCTACTCCGATGTGAAGGACGACGTGCCGTCGGTCTTCGCCCTGCCGTACCGACAGAACGACGGGCTCGAAGACATGAACTTCTACGTGCGGGTGGCGGGTGATCCGGCCCCGGTCGTGGCGGCGATTCGGCGCGAGTTCGCCGAGCTCGACCGGAACCTGCCCGTCGAAGACCTTCGTATGCTCGACGATCAGATCGCCGAAAACATCATGCTCGATCGGCTGATCGGGTCGCTCGCCGCGGCCTTCGCGGTTCTCGCCACCCTCCTTGCGGCGGTCGGCCTCTACGGTGTGCTGACCTTCGCCGTGGCGCAGCGCACGAGGGAGATCGGGATCCGCATGGCGCTCGGTGCGGGCAAACAGAGTGTGCGGAGTATGGTGATGCGGCAGGTGATCGGGATGACGGTCATGGGCGCCGTCGTGGGCATCGTCGCCGCGATTTTCCTGGCCGGCCTGGCCGAGTCCCTGCTGTACGGGATGGAGGGTACCGATCCCACGGTGTTCGTCGCGACCGTGGGGATTCTGGGCATCGTCGCCGCCGCCGCCGGTTTCCTCCCCGCCCGCCGCGCCTCGAGGGTCGACCCGATGATCGCGCTGCGGTACGAGTAGACTCGCTTTCGCCGAAGGCTGGAACGGGAAACTTGCGTCGCCCCCGATCCGTACCTAGATACCGTGGCACGCGGCCGTCGCCTCGGCGCGGCCCCGTGACTGCCAACTCTCCTTCTTTGCGGACATCGCAATGAACTCGTCCACCTCCTGCGCGCAGCCTCACCTGGCCATGGATCTCCTCTGGGGGATTCGTGTGCGCGGTGCGGACGCGCAGCGGGCTCGTGGCGTCGCCGACGTGGGATTCGTCGTCGGCTACGGGCCGGACGCGGGGACTCCGAAGGGAGTCCACCTCGAGGAGGGAGAGACCTGAGTAGGCTGTAGCTTCAGACTTACTCGATTGGCCGAACCGGCCTTCCGGTCCCCTCCAGAGGGGATCCGGGAGGTCGGTTTTTTTCGTTCAAGGCGGTCGAGGGGCCGCTCCGGTCAGGGAGGACAGGGTGATGTCGAGGGAACGGAGGCACGAGGTGCACGCCGGGTCGGGAGGCGGTGCGAAGGACCGTGCCATCATCGAGCGCTACCTGCGCCAGCCGGTAGCCCTGCCGGCCGAGGTGCGTCGACGTGCCGAGGCGCTGGGCGGTGAGATCCTGCTGTACGCCCTCGTCGATTTGGACGAGACGATGCGCCTGTCGGAGCGTTGGCTGGTGCTGTGTCGGGCGAATGTTGTGCTTCTGGACGCCATGGGTGAAGCACGGGCCTTCGAGCGCTCGAGGATCCGACAGGTTCGCGAGGAGCCGGGCCTCTCGTCGACGCTACTCCACGTGCTCGGGGCTCCAGGGGCGCCACCCCTCGCGGAGCTGCGCTACACGAATCGTCAGCGCCGGGCCGTCGAAAACGTGCGGTACGTGCTCGAACAGGGGATCGAGGGGGCCCGGGTGGACACCGGCGACGCCGACCTCGAGTACGCTCGGGCCGTGGCTGGACCCGTGCGGGAGGCGCAGGCGCTGGTCGCCGGGAGCCGGCGTGCCGTGCTGTGGCGGTTGCTCGACTATCTGAGGCCGTACCGTGCGCGCATGGCGTGGGGCTTCGCAGCGGCGGCGGTCATCACGCTGGTGAGTCTGGCACCACCGTTCCTGGCCGGCTTCCTCATCGACGAGGTGGTGCGCCCCGTACGCGAGGGCAGCATCACCGTCGAGGCCGGTGCGCGCGTGGCCTGGTACGCCGTGGGGGCCATGGCCCTGGTCTACGTGATCCGGCAGGCGGCGGCGCTGGTGCGATTGCGCCTGATGAGCGTCGTGGGCGAATACGTCGCTCGCGACCTGCGCACGGCCGTATACGAGCACCTGCAGCGGCTCGGGATGGGGTTCTTCAGTCGCAAGAAGACGGGTGGGTTGATCACGCGAGTGACGTCGGATACCGACCGGCTGTGGGAGTTCCTCGCCTTCGGTGTCGTCGACGTATCGTTGTCGCTCGTGATGCTGCTCGGGCTGGCTGTCGTGCTGCTCACCCTCGACTGGCGGCTGGGGCTCGTCATGGTCGTGCCGGTACCCCTGTTCTGCGGGGTGATCTTCAGGCATGGAGAACGCATGGAGCGGCTCTTCCTCCGCACCTGGCGCAAGTGGGGCGGAATGACCGACGTGCTCGGCGATACCCTGCCGGGGATCAAGGTCGTGAAGGCCTTCAGCCAGGAGGGCTACGAGACCGCGCGATTCACCACCCGCAACGACGATGTCACCGAGGAGGCGAACCGACTCCATCACGCGTGGACCACCTTCTGGCCGTCGCTGATGCTGGCCATCCACGGCACCACCGTGCTGGTGTGGGCGTTTGCCGTGCCGCGACTGCTCGGTACGGGAGCCGAGGGGGCGACGCTGACTGCGGGCACCTTCGTCTCGTTCCTGCTCTACACGACGATGTTCGTACAACCCGTGGAGGTGATCGGACAGATGACGCGCACGATGAACCGTGCGACGAGCTCGGCCCACCGTGTCTTCGAGGTGCTCGACACCGAGCCCGAAGTCGTCGACACGCCCGATCCGGTGCGCCTGGCACCCGTCGAGGGTCGCGTGGAATTCGACCAGGTGACGTTCGCCTACGACGGAGTCCGCCAGGTGTTGAAGGGCGTGAGCTTCCGGGTCGAACCGGGTGAGATGATCGGTCTGGTCGGACCCTCCGGAGGTGGGAAGACCACGATCGTGAACCTGATCGCGCGGTTCTACGACGTCACGGGGGGGCGCGTGTTGATCGACGGGTTGGATGTGAGAGACCTGGATTCGGGCCACTACCGTCGCCAGGTGGGAATGGTCTTGCAGGATCCCTACCTGTTTCATGGGACGGTGGCCGAGAACATCCGGTACGGGCATCCCGAGGCGAGTCCTCGTCGTGTGATCGAGGCGGCGCGAGCCGCCAACGCCCACGACTTCATCGTGAAGTTGCCGCACGGCTACGACACCGTGGTGGGGGAGCGCGGGCAGTCGCTCTCGGGTGGAGAGCGCCAGAGGGTGTCGATCGCCCGAGCGATCCTGCACGACCCGCGGATCCTGATCCTCGACGAGGCGACGAGTGCCGTCGACACGGAGACCGAGCGAGAGATCCAGGAGGCGATGGATCGACTGGTGGCGGGGCGCACGGTGTTCGCCATCGCGCACCGCCTTTCGACGCTGGTGAACGCGTCGCGGTTGATGGTGATGAAGGACGGACGACTGGCGGAGGTGGGCACACACGCCGAGCTGCTCGACCGTGAGGGTGGAATCTACCGACGTCTGTACACACTGCAGCGCGAGATGGCGAAGGCCGTCTGAGTGGTGCGGTTGGTTGAAGAGGAGGAATACGACATGATCGAGACGCCTCTGCATCTGGCCCGACGAGAGGACGGCCAGCTCTGGGCGACCCGCGGACACGAAGAGTGTGCCGTGCGGGTGCGCCGGCTGTTCCCGTGGTCCGAACACGACCGACACATTTCACTCCGCGACGCGGGGAACCGCGAGTTCGCGTTGGTGGGTCCGGACGATCGTCTCGATGAGGCGTCGCAAAGGGCTCTCGACGAGGCGGTCGCGGCGGCGGGGTTCGTGCTCGAGGTCACCCGTGTCGTGTCGGTCGACGACGAGATCGAAATCCGCGTCTGGACGGTCGACTCGGCCCAGGGGCCGCGGGTGTTTCAGACGCCGCTCGACGAGTGGCCGCGCGAGATGCCGGGGGGAGGGCTGATGATCCGCGACGTGGCGGGCGATCTGTACATGATTCCCGAGCTCACGCGCCTCGATGCGGCGAGCCGGTCGATCCTGTGGGCCTTCGCCGGCTGAGGCGAATGGCGTCGGTCGGCCGGCCGCGCGACCGTCGTCGACTACGCCCGGGGACGTCGGTCGGACGCGCGACCGTCGTTGTCCGAAGCGGAGACGGCTACCGGGAGGGGTCCCCCGATCCGGGCGACGACCAGGCGTGGGTCGACAGGGCGAGGGTGTATTCGGTCAGATCGGGGGGCCATCCGTCCGTCTCTCGCAGGAAGGCGTTGCGGTCGCCTCGGAAGAGCGCTCGCAGCGCCTCCTCGAAGCCCTCGAGGTCTCCGGCCACGGCGGAGAGGAATCGGTAGGCGGCCTCCTGAGAGGCACGGCGGCGGTCGTCGTCGGCGCCGTCCGCGCGGGCGGCGTCGACGAGCCGCCGCAGGGTGGCCGGCGCCCCGCCTCGCTGCGCGTCGAGCCACCGCCAGTGTCTCGGGAGCAGTGACACGTCACGCCCTTCGAGGGCTGCGGTGGTTCGCGCCGGATGGGGGTCGTGGCCTGGGGTGCGAGTGAGACCGAGCCGTCGCCGGATCAGGGCCTCGCTGGTACGGCGCGCGCGAGCCGCCACGTCGTCTTCGGAGCCGGCCAGGTCGAGGTCGACCACTCGACCCGAGGCGTCGTCGAAGATCAACGCGCTGCGAGGCCCGTCTGCGAGGCCCGCCGAGCACATGGCCAGGGCGACCTCCGGCAGCGACCCGGACGCGATCGTACGACCGTCGTCGAAGACCGTGAAGGTCGGCGCCGCCGGGGCAGGCGGCGCGGCTGCGTCGGGCGAGAGGCGAGGATCGTCGCCAGGGCTGGAGGGCATCCCCGACGTTAGCGGCGAGCTTCGCCGCCGTCAGGCCCCCAGCGCCTCGACGACGAGGCGGGCCGCAGCCGCTCCCGAGTACTGCTGCTGCCCGGTCACGAGCAGTCCGTCGCGCACCGCAAAGGGTCGAAAGCGTTGGTCGACGATGAAGTTCGACCCCTCGATCGCACGGGCCTGGTCTTCGATCCAGAACGGCTGCAGGCGCTGCCCTACGAAGTCGTCCGCGAACTGCTCCTCGGAGTTTGCGAACCCGGTCCATGTCCGCCCCTCCACCAGGAGTGACCCGTCGGGTCCACGGGCATCGAGCAGCACACAGGTCGCGTGGCAGACGAGCGCCGTAACCCGGCCCGCCTCGAAGAAGCCGACGACGGCCCGCTGCACCGCCTCGTTGCCCCGGAAGGTGAACATCGGCGACTGGCCGCCGACCACGAAGATGGCGTCGAACTCCGAGGCCTCATCGCCGGTCAGCGCCGGCGTGTCTTCGATGTATCGGCGGTGCAGGGGGGAGTGTTTGAAGCCTCGACTGACGAAGTCGTGCGCGGAGTAGCCGCTCTCATCGTCAGGGTCGCTGTACCCGTCGGGCACGAGGGTGCCGCCGTCCGGACTGCGGACTTCGATCTCGTAGCCGGCTTCGGCAAAGACGTGGAAGGGGTGCGTCAGCTCGGCCCACCAGAATCCCACGGGCCATCCCGTCACGGACGAGACCGCGGGGTTCGCGGCCAGCATCAGCACCCTCATGGCCGAGTCGGGTCGGGTCACGTTCAGGTTGGCGCTCATGGGGACGTCTCCGGTTGCGGTGTGTCGAAGGGCGGGTCGTCGGTCCCGAAGAAGGGTGCCTTCACGACGAGGGGTCGGTCGCGGTCGTGTGTCGAAGAAGGCCGAATGCGAAGCCTCGGCCCAACGGGGTGTCGATCGCGAGGCGGATCCAGAGGAGGGCGAGGTGTTCGAGCTGCCGCGCCCGCTCGAGGGGGCCCGACCAGAGGGGTTCGAAGCCCACGTCGCGAATCAGCCCGTCGACGACCCGGGCCGCCTCGGTGTCGTGCGCGGGGCCGCAGTAGGGCATGAGCGCGGGGCTGCCCCCGAAGGAAGGTGCTCGCATGACGTCGACACCCACCGAGTTGAAGGCCTTGACCATCGTCACCTGCGGATGAGCGCGCTGCAGCTCCTCGATGGGGGCGGCTCCATCCGGGTGATCGAGGCCGGTCAGACCGGGCAACAGCGGATTGGTCGCGTCGATGACGAGACGACCTTCGGCCAGCGTAAGCGACTCCATGACGGAGCCGACGGCACCGGCCGGACAGGCCAGAACCGCGGTGTCGGCCCATTCACCCGCGGCGCCGTACGTCACTTCGTCCGTCGCGCTCGGCGTCCGGCGGGCGAAACGCACCTCGTGCCCCGCCGCCGTCCAGGCCGCGCCCAGCGCTGAACCCACCTGACCTCGCCCGACCACCGCTATCCGCATCGCGTGATCCTCGTCGCTCTGGATGAACGCCTGACAGTGCGAAGATGGACGGTACTTATCTATCGTGGTAGTATGCACCTTTCGGGTAGGTACTACCTCAGAGGAAACCATGCCCCGTTTCGAACTGGACGGAAAGAGCTACAACAATCCGGTCGAGCTCGCCCTGCGTGTGATCGGGGGCAAGTGGAAGATGCCGATCCTATGGCGGCTGAAGGACCGCGTGTGGCGGCACGGGGAGCTGCGCCGGAGCCTGGGTGGCATCACGGCGAAGATGTTGACGCAGCAGCTGCGTGAACTCGAGGCGGACGGGCTCCTGACCAGGACCGTCTTCGCTCAGGTGCCGCCTCGGGTGGACTACGCCATCACCGATGTCGGCCGCTCCGCTGTGGAGCCGATCCGGGTGCTGCAGGCGTGGGGACGCGCGTCCCGCGCGTTGGTGGATCCGGCGTCGGTGGATCCGGCCGCGGCCGAAGTCGCTGCGCCGGACGGCTAGCCGCGCCGCCGGACCGTTTGCCTCTCCGCCGAGCGGTTTGCCGCGCCGCCGAACGGTTCGCCTCTCCGCCGAGCGGCGAACGCCCAACCCGAATGGTCAGGCGCCTTCGCGCTCCGCGTCGTCCTCGCTGCTCGCCTCGGAGGCCGGCGCCTCGTCGTCGTCCCACTCGTCCACCCACTCGGCGTCGTGGCCGGCACCCTCGGCGGCATCCCAGTCGTCGTCCCACTCCTCGACCCACTCGTACTCGTACTCATAGCCGTCGGCGTGCTCGCCGTCGGCACCGTGGTCGCGCTGGTGCGAACCACCACACGGGCGGTCGTGCGGGCCAGGGCAACATCCGCGCCCCCAGCGGGGCCGGCAACATCCGCGTCGGCGTCCGGAGAAGATCCAGTAGAGAACGGCCCAGAACACGAGCATGCGGAGGAGCCCGCTGCGCCCGAGGCCCGACCAGAAGGCTTCGAGGCTGGACAGATACTGGGTGAGGATGTCGAGGATCATGCGTCGGTCTCCGGTTGGGTCACATTGAATAGACGCGTGGGAGGCCGCTGAGGTTTCATCTCGGCGCGGCTGTGCCTACTTTGGTTTTCAAAGTCACTTTGAAATTCAAAGCGGGAGGCCTCGTGGACGTCGAAGCCGCGCGGCGGGACATCGCGGAAATCCGGGAGTGGATGGACCATGGGCGCCGCGTGATGGTGGAGAGCTGGCGACACCAGGTCTGGTGGGGGGTCCTCTCGGCGGTCGCCCTGGTGGGCACATGGTGGGCCGTGCAACAACAGGCGTGGTGGGCCGCGGCGACGGTATGGCCGAGCGCGCTCCTGCTGGGTTGGGCGGGGTCGCTCTTCCTCGCGCGGGCGGCTCCGCCGCGAGGGTGCAACCGCGCCACTCGGGCGCTGGAGGCCGTCTGGAAGGGTACCGGCGGCACGTTGTCGCTTCTGGGCCTCTTCGGCGCCGCCGGCGGAGGGATCGCTCCGTCGGCGGTGCCGGGAGCCATCGCCCTCGTGTTCGGCGGGACCTACTTCGCCACGGCGCACATCTCCGGTATCGAGTGGCTGCGGTGGATCGCCTGCGCATGGTGGGCGGGCGGCGTCCTCCTGCTCGTCGCTCCCGCCGGCTCGGCCTCACTCCTGGTCCTCGCCGGCCTCGTGCTGCTCCTGGAGGCAGGGCCCGGGCTGGTCCTCAGCCGCCAGGCGGGGGGCGCCCGATGAACGGCTTCGACTACCGGACGCTGGACGACGTCATCCATTCGCGCATTCGACTCGCCGCCATGTCGCTCCTCGCGTCGGCCGACGAGGCCGAGTTCACCTGGCTTCGGGAGGCGATCGGCACGACCGACGGCAACCTCAGCACGCACCTGGCCAAGCTCGTGTCGGCCGAATACGTCGAAGCGGATCGCTCGACCGGCGTGACCCGCTACCGACTCACCGCCTCGGGTCGGCGGGCCTTCCGGGCGTACGTCGACCGACTCGATGCCTTGCTCCATCCCGAAGACGGAGGTGCGCGCCATGAGTGAGCTGGGCCTCATCCACCTCATCTCGGCCTTCGTGGCGCTGGGCGCGGGGGCATGGGTCTTCTTGATCCCGAAGGGGACTCGGTGGCATCGCACCCTCGGGCATCTCTACGTCGGGGCCATGATCGTGCTCAATGCGACGGCGCTGGGCATCTATCGACTCATGGGCCGCTTCGGACCCTTTCACGTGTTCGCGCTCATCGCCCTCGGTACTCTCGGCCTCGCCATGTGGACGGTCTTGTGGCGCCGCCCTCGCGGCCGTTGGATCGAGGCGCACGCCGGGTGGATGGCGGGCTCGTACATGGGGCTGATGGCCGCCTTCGTGGCCGAGACCTCCACACGGGTGCTCATGCCCTACCTCACCGAACGCCTCGAGCCGGCCGCCGCGTGGACGTCGTTCTGGGCGGTGGTGACGATCGCCTCGGTCGCGACGATCGGGGGAGGGGTCTGGATGATCCGAACGCGCATGGACGCGGCCATCGCATCGACGCCCGAGGCGCTTCGCCGGGAGCGCGCCGCCCTTCGCGCCGAGCCAACGGCCGATGCTGGCCCCCGAAGTGCCCCGCAATAGAAACACGGATTCGGCCATCATCCAGCGCCTCTGTGCGCTGCTGTAACTGGCTCCGCCGTAAACGCTTGTTTGCGCCGACTTCATCCGATCTCGAACATGCGTTCGGGTAGGAGCGCCCGGGTTCGATCCGGCGTGGTACGCGCGCCGATGTTGAGAAAGGCCCCTTTCTGGGGCCGACGAACAATGTGAGCGGCGGTTCAGGACTCGAGCGCAAGATGGCTCGCGAGTGCGGGCGGGCCGGCGGCCTACACCCGCATGGTCTTCGCGTACTCCGATCCGACGACACCCTTCCGGCAGAGGGGCCCGTTGAGGAACTCGGCGGCGATCCGCGCCTGCACCTCGATGGCCTCCGCCGCGGACACCGACGTGGAGGCTTCGACGCAGGTCATGATTGCCGCGCGGCCGGCCTCGGTCAGGGGCGAGTCGGCCTCCGGAAGCGGAGGGACCGCGTCCTGAATCCCCTCGAGGGGACCCTCGACCAGGCCGCGCCGTCCGTCCCCGTCTCCGCCTTGGCTGGCGAGAGACCAGGCGGCAGCCAGTGCGCCTTCGAGTGAGCCGGCCCGATCGAGGAGCCATCCAACGGCGTCCTGCGAGCGAACCGAACGGCCGGTGAGGAGCATCTCGAGGATGCGGGACCGGTCGTCGGTCGCCGCACGTCGCAGTGGCCAGTGGCAGGCCTCCATCCCCGGTACCACCGGGAGACCCACCTCGGGCCAGCCGAACTGCACACCGTCGGGGGCGACGAGGAAGTGGCAGTGCATGAGCAACTCCAGCATTCCGCCGAGGCATCGCTTACCTCCCACGAACGCCACCGACGTCGCGAACTCGTCGTACAGGCGTCGGGCCGTGCGCGACCATGAGGTGGTGATCGCCAGCCCCGCCTCCACCTCTTCGATCGCGGCGAAGAACTCGCCGGTGTCGGCCCCGACCATCTGCGTGGAGAGATGGAAGTCGCCGGTCACGATCACCCGATCGATGCCCTCGACCTTCAGCCAGTCGATTGCGCGGTTCAGTTCCGCATCGACGTCCCAGTTGTAGCTCTCGCGGGAGATCGTGATGACCCCCACCGATCCGTCGTGCTCGGCGTTGACGTACAGCTGTTGCCAGTCGGGTCCATCCATCGCGTCGAACACGTCCGGGTGCCAGGCCCCCTCCGCCGCCGAGGGGAACAGGGCGTGATACCGGCGCACGGTTTCGCCGACCCCCTCGGCCCCCCGAGCCCGAATCTGCGCGAGAATCCCCTTCCTGAATTGGGCGCACAGCTCGCCGATCGCATTCATATGGGCCAGATGCCCGCGATGTTCGTGGAGCATCAGCGAGGTCATCTGGAAGAGCGGTCCCATGATCCAGGCGTCGAACTCCGCCTCGCCCTCGCGGTCGAGGCCCCAGTCGACGAGGGGGCGGAAGTGATTCGGCGGATACCAGGTCTGGCCCGTCTCCTTGCGCTCGACGAGGTCGGGCGTCGGGGTGAAGAGCGGGCCGTATTCCTCGGCCAGATGATGCAGGCACGACCAGGTGAGGAAGTCGGCCCCCTTTGCACCGATGGCGTCGTGGGCGCGGAACGGGTTCGGCCCGAGGTGCTTGCGAATGAACTTGTCGATCTTCCAGTACGGCATGTTGCTGGCGCCGTGGTAGCGAAGGCCGGCGAGTGTCACCCCGCAGAAGAGCACGTCGAGGACGAACGACCAGTCGTCGCTCACCGGAATCGGGATCAACCCGAGAGCCCACAGAAGTCGAGTGACGTCGCTGGGCTCGTCTTCGACGATCTCGAAGACCTTGTTGATCTCGTGCGGGAACGCCGGATGCGCGACGCCCACCCCCAACTCCCGGGCGGGGAATCCCGAGGTGACCGAGCGGATCTCGATGTCGGGGAAGGCACCCCGGAAGAGCTCGTAGTGGCTTCGCTTGACCTCGAGAATCTCCGGGATCGCCTCGAGGAGGAAGCGCGGCTGCATCGCGCCCAGTTCATCGGGGAGCGATCGGCCGTCGTAGGCCAGACGCACCACCGACGCCATGATCTCGGCCGCCCGCGCCGTCCCGAAGCCGGCGACGAGGCCGGGGTACTTGTCGCCGATCCCGTCGGGCGCCCCGGGGAAGTCCAGGGCGACGATGGGCACGTCGAAGCGGGTCAGACGCGACGCGAACTGCATGGTCTTGCCCGCGCCCACGATCCCGCTGGCTCCCGAGATCACCATCGATCCCCGATCGGAAGCGGGGCCGAAGACGGCATCGACAGCCTCGGACGCGTCGATGGGGAGTCGACCGTTCTTGAAGAGGTCGAGGACCGAGCCGAGGCCCAGCGTCTGGAGGGTGGGGGTGCGGAGAGACGAAGCGATCGAGGTCGAAACGGACACGGCGGATGCGGGCTGGGGGAGAGGCGTCAGGACACTTCGAAGAGAGCTGCGATACCGACGTCGCCGGCAGCGCATCCGAACAGCAACACATTCCCCCCGCCCAGCTCGACGGCCTCCTCGAGGCCTTCGATCAACGAGCGGGTGAGGGTCGGGCCCTGCGGGTGGCCCCAGACCAGCGAGCACCCCGTGCGGTTCAGCCCCTGCCAGTCGAACCCGGTCTGACGCTGGAAGACGGCGTCGTTGACGGCGAAGGGGTTGTGGTTCTTCGCGACGGCGACGTCGTCGAGGGACATCCCCAGGCGGTTCATCAACTTGTTCACCGCGATGCCGGGCGCTTCGGGCATCAGCGACGGCTGGGCACGGGCTTCGGCTTTGCCGACGAGCCGGATGGAGATCTCCGGGCGAGGGCTCAGCTCCCGGGCCCGCTCCTCGGTCGTCACGAGCAGGCACGCCATTCCATCGGAGGCGTGCGTTTGCGTGCCGCTCGTCACGCAGGTGTCGAGCTCGCGCTGGCCGCGCAGTTGTCCCAGCGATACGCGCCGCACGCCCACATCCTCATCGATCGTGCCGAGGGGCCGGCCCTGCACGGTGAGTACGTCGAAGGGCACCATGTAGCGGTCGAGGAATCCGCGGTCTTTCGTGTCGAAGTACTGCTGGTGACGCAGGTGAGCGATGTCGTCGGTCTCCGTGCGCTCGATCTTGTACTTCCGTGCAGTCAGACCCGCCGCAGCGATCATTGCCTTCCCGGTCGCCGGATCGAATCCGAAGTTGTCCCAGACGTCGGCGATCGCCTGCGTGCGCTCATAGGCGCGCCGCTCGGGAAACACGCCCACGGGGGAGTCCGACGTGCGGTCGAAGGTGAGGACTCCGACGGTATCGTGGGACTCGGCCTCGACCGTCGCCGCCCCCATGAGGACGGCCTGCAGCCCGGTGGCGCACGCCTGTTCCACGTGAAAGCCCGGTATGCGGTGGCCCATGATGCTTGCGACCATCGGGGCCGTCCAGAACTTCCAGTGCCACGGCACGGTCGAGCCGAGCACCATGTAGTCCAGCTCCTGTTGTGGGACCCCGCGCAGCCCGAGGATCCTGCCCATCGACTCACCGGCGAACTGCCCGATGTTGACCTCTGCGAGTGCGGAGGTCTGCCAGGCGGGAAAGAACGACGAGCCCCAGGTGCCGTAGGGGATACGGGCCCGGGGGAACAGTGCGGGTCGGCTCATTCGCGATGTGGGGTGCGAGGAAGGCGGAGCGAAGCGGTAAGCTACCGAAGGGAGGGGGCGATGATCCACCCGTTCCGGAGTCGGAGGTCGACCCCTGGATCGCCCTCAGCGGTACTCGAGGTTGATGACCCCGTTGGTGACGAGCGCGAAGGTCGACCCGTCGGGAGCCGGAGGGGCGTTGCTCGCCCGTTCGTTGGCGCGGAATTCGAAGGTGGCTTCGATGCGATCCTCCGCCGCGTCGATCAGAAGCATCGCCCCGCTGGGCGTCAGGCGGAGACTATCGAAGCCGGGGAAATCGGGGTCGTCGGGGAAGAGATTGACGAGCCCGTAGAAGCCGGAGTCGATCGTGCCGAGGGGGTAGCTTCCAGGGGTCAGCCCACCCGAGGGAGTGGTCACACGGAGGATCATCACCGCATTCGTCGGGTCGCAGCCGACGGCGGCATCCGAGCATGCCACGATCACGAGGGTGCCGCCGCGCACCCCTTCGGCGTCGACGGTGAAGTTGCTGAAGGTCCAGGAGACGTCGTCGATACGCGCACTGAGTGTGCCCTGCCAGCTTCCGAAGCCGTACGATACGCACGATGGAACGCTGGAACCGCGCGCGAAGGTGGTCGAAGTGCCGGCTCGCGAGAGGACGAGGCGATCGTTGGACACGTCGTAGTCGAAGGTGCGCACATCCGATTCCGGAGCTCCGCCCCGGGGGGTCAGCCGGAGCACGAGGCTGGTGCCGTCCGACGTCCACGAGCCGGATGAGGCGGTGCACCCGCGCCCGGCCAGGTCGGCCTCGACGAGTCGCGCCGTGCCACCGGCGTTCAACTCGAGAACGGTTTCGCTGACCCCGGCTTCGGTCGCGCGCCACACCCGGTCGAGTGGTGCAGAGGCCGTGACCTCGGGTTCGGTGGAGCCACAGGCGACCAACACGATCGCGAGGGCGGCGGCGGGCAGGGTGCGGATGGAGTGTGCGTTCATGGCTTCCCTCACCCCTGTGGCCGGGCACGGTTCCGCGCGCCGGGCGAGTGGACCCGCCGAGGAATCGGTTCGTCGCAAGCGGGGTAACCTCGTTCTCGATCTGCGGCCCGCCGGGTCGTTCGGCCTCGGCTCCACGCCGCCCCCCGACCTGGATCGACATGCGCGAGTTCCCTTCGAAGATCTGCGCGAGCTGCGGACGCACGTTCGAGTGGCGGCGGAAGTGGGCCGAGAGCTGGGACGAGGTGCGCTACTGCAGCGCGAAGTGCCGCCGGTGTCGGGTGCGAGCGGTCGACCGCGCCCTCGAGGAGACGGTGTTGCGACTGCTGGCCGCACGGGCGCGATCGGCCACCATCTGTCCGTCGGAAGCGGCACGGGCCGTCGACCCCGAGGGATGGGGGCCATTGATGGAGCCGGCCCGCGCTGCGGCACGCCGCTTGGCCGCCCAGGGTCGAGTCATTGCGCTCCAGCGGGGACGGCCGGTGGATCCGAGCCGAGCGCGGGGCGCGATCCGGCTCGGGCGCGGGCCCGCGTTCGGCGCCCCTCGCGTGGACGCTTCGGGATTGCCGACTCGGTCGTGACCCTCGGGGCGACGCGCCGCCGAATTTCAGCCGTCCGAACGAAGAGCCTCGACCGGCTGGATGCGAAGCGCTCTGCGCGCCGGCACCCAGCAGGCCGAGACGCCGGCGAGGAGCATGGCCGCGACCAGGCCCGGGAACAACCACGGACTAGCCTCGGGGATCGGGAACACGAAGAGGCGGACGCGGGAGATCTGGAGACCGATCAGCGCTCCGATCGTGCCGCCCACTCCGACGAGCACGGCCGAGCGCCGGACGACCGCCCATAGCACGGAGGCGGGCTCTGCGCCGAGAGCCACCCGTACTCCGATTTCGCGAGTCCGCTGTGACACGGACAGCGATACGATGGAGTAGACGCCGGCGAGGGCCAGGAGGAGCGTCACGACCGCCACTCCGACCAGCGTGCTGCTCATGGCCGCCAGCGCCACCCGGTTTTCGGCGCCGACCTCGTCGAGGGGTACGATCTCGGTCACGTCGAGACCGGAATCGAGGTCGTAGATGGTCCGGCGCAGGAGTCCGGCCTGCATCGTGGGGTCGCTCCCGACGTCTACCGCGATTCGGAACCTCGATCGGGGCTGCATGGGCACGTAGACGCCCGAGGCCGGGGCGGAAGCCGTCACCTCCATCACATTGGGGACGACGCCGACGATCTCCCGCCAGGCAGGGGGCGTCTCTTCGCCTTCGGCCGCCATGCGAAGCCGCCGGCCGACCGCCTCCACGGAGCCGAAGTGCTCGATCGCGAAGGCCTCGTTGACGAGCGCTACGGGCGCCGCACCATCGGCGAGGTCGGCCGGGCCCAGCGCGCGTCCCACGGAGGGTTCGATGCCAAGCACTCCGAGCAGGTCGCCCCTCACCTCGACCAGGGGTGTCGGGAGGGCGCCCGCGCCACCCTCGATGTCGAGGGGGACCGGGTAGGGGGAGAGGCGGGGCAGGTGGGACGCGAGCCCCACGGCTCGTATGCCGGGGGTCTCGGCGAGCCGGGTCTCCAACGCCGCGGTCATCGTGGCGAGCGAGTCGGCGACGTCGACGCCTGCCCACGCGACCTCGTTGCCCTGTATGACGACCGACACGCGGGCGGTGAGCACTCGATCGTCGGGCAGGTGGAAGTCGGGGTCGACGTACGAGCGGAAGCCGTCGGCGAAGAGGGCCGCGGCACCGAGGAGGGCGACCGACATCACCACCTCGGCCAGGATCATCGCGCCTCCGATCCGGCCGACCCCGAGGCCGCCCTGCCGCCCGGCGGACCGCAGGGCGTCGCCGGCCGAGGCGCCGGTGGCGCGCAGGGCAGGGAGGACGCCCATGACCGTAGCCGAGACGAGCGCCAGCGCCGCCACGATCGCGGCCGTCGAGGGCCGCAGCCCCAGGTCGATCCAGAAGGGCAATTCGTCGAGGGCGCGATCGTAGACCCGCAGGAGGGCGCCGGCGAGCAGGAGCCCTGGAATCGCCGCCAGGGTGACGATGACGAGGGCCTCCACGAACAGCTGGCTGACGAGCCGCGCCCGTGAGGCGCCGAGGGCGTTGCGCACGGCGATTTCCGGCGCGCGCCTCGAGGTGCGCGCCACGATCAGGTTGGCGGCGTTGGCCGCGATGACGGCGAGGACCGTCACGAGCGCCAGGATCATCAAGACCGCCATCCACTGCGCTTGCGGTGATACGAAGGTTCGGGTGATCGGAATGATCCGGTGACGTTGTGCGTCGACGCCCCGTCCGGGGGCCGAAATCTGGCGCGACACCTCGGCGAGGCGGTCTTCGGCTTGTTCGCGGCTCACACCGTCGGCGAGGATACCCAACTGCCGTGTCCCGGCGACGGGGTCCCGGTCGGCGAGGGCTCCCAGCGAGGCCTCCGGCAGCGGAATCCAGATTTCGCCGTCCGAGGGGTAGCCTGCGTCGTCGGGCAGCACGCCGACGATCTCGTGCCTCACTCCTCCGAGATCCAACGTGCGACCGATCGGGTCCTCTCCAGCCCAGCGGCGGCGGTGGTAGCTCTCTCGGATCAGGGCGACGGACGGTGCCCCGATCTCCCCGTCTCCGGCGCCGAGCAGGCGTCCGGCGGTCGGTGCGTACGGCAGGTGTTCGAAGGTGCGGGGCGTGACGCGGGCTCCGGCCACGCGCTCCACCTCACCCGAGGGGTGGAGCACGTTGAAGTCGACGGCGTCGGACCCGCCGATGTAGAGAAACGCCGACGCTTCTCGAAACGCGCGCAGGCGCTCCAGATCGAGTCGGCTCCGCCGTCCCTCGGCCTCGTCGTAGGTCTGTATGACGACCCATCGGTCGCCGTCGTCGAAGGGGAGCGCGCTGTAGAACACCTGCTGGAAGAGGCTGACACCCCCGGCCGCCAGGCCGATCCCCACCCCCAGGGCGATCACCGCCGTGAGGGTGAGAAAGGGTTGGCGCGCGGCGAGGCGGCCGGCCAGGCGAACCTCGATTCGGGATACCATCCACGAGCGGTCGGCCAGCCCGCGACCCACGGCGGCGGGCAGATGACGCGCGACCTGGACCGCGCCATCGGCGATCGTGAGCGCGGCACCCCCCAGGCGTCCCCATCGATCGACCCGGCGACCGTGCAACTCGTGGAGGTCGCCGATCCACTCGTCGCGCTCGTCGGGGTGAACCACGAGGGTGAGCAGCCGTTCGATCCAACGCGGCGTCACGACGACAGACCCGGAGCCGTGTCGAGACCGCCCCACATCTCCTCGAACGCCTGCCGGCTCTCGTGGACGGCCTCCCTCCCCTCGGGCAGCACCACGATGTGGCGACGGGCCTTCCCTCCGCGTTCGGCCCGAGCCTCACCCAGATAGCTCGAGACGAGGCCCTTCTGCTCGAGGCGCTTCAGGGTGGTGTAGACGGCGGAGCGGCGTACCCGGCGACCCGTCCGGTCCCGGATGACGTCGACGATCCCGAGTGCATAGGCGTCGTCTTCGCCGAGGCGCATGGCCGCCAACAACACCATCAACTCGAATTCCCCCAGCACGTCTCGACCCATCGTCCCCCCCTGGGCACGCACGATTAAAGCGACATTGTGAGCGTAAGGCGATGGGCGGGGTGGATCAAGAGCCGCGTTTGCGTAGGCTTCGTCATGAAGACGAAGCGATCTCCGCGGGCCGTACCGGCGTGGCGCGGCCGCCGCGGCCGGCAGGCGCTGGGGGCAGCACTCATTTCGGCGCTCGTGGCTCTGGCCGTGTGGGCGCGTGCCGGAGCGACACCGGTACTCGTGTTGACCGACTACGACATGACGGTCGCCCGGACCGACGGCGTCTGGGCCTCGGAATGGATGCAACAGCTGGCGAGTGCCCTGACCGCGGCGTTCGAAGACCGTCTCGAGGTGGTACGCGCAGGCCCGCCCTCGAGGGCCGGAACAGCGGCATGCCTGGAGTTGACCGGGGCGGTAGCGGTCGACACGGTCGCGCGTCGGTGGACCGTCGCGAGCCGGCTCATCCGCAGCGCGGATCAGACCGTCATCTGGACCAGGCGTGACCAGGTCGATCCGCTCGCGCCGCTTCCTGGAGCCCTCCCCGGTATCGTCGAGGGGGTCCGGGACGCCCTGCGGGACTGCGGGTAACCCATAGCGTTCCGCGCCCGGCACGACCATCATGCGTCACCGGGGAGTCACATGGTCTCCCCGACTCACCCCACCAGCGGGTAGGCCGACGATGCGGGATCGGGCGACGGGACGACGAGGGGCAGGGCGGGGCACACTGGGCATCTTCCTGTTGATCGCGGTGGCGCTCGCGGCGTGCGGTGACGACGGCACCGGCCCGGTCGACGAGGTCGAGCCGCCGGAGTTTCCAACGCTCGATGCGCTGGTGGCGACGGAGTTTTGCGTGCGCGGAACGCTCATTCCGGGCGAGACCGTTGCGGGGGAGGTGAGCGACGAGAACTGCCCGACCATCAACCCCGTGGGGGTGGGTCCCGAGCGGTTCTTCGAGAGTTGGAGGGTCCGGGTGGGTCGGAGCGGCTCGGTTACACTCGAGGTCTCGTCCGATTTCGACACCTTCCTCGACTTGTTCCGCATCGACGACCTCTCTGAGCCGGGTCTGTCGACCACGACTCTGGTGGCGTTCAACGACGACGACGGGGCCGACGAGAATGGGCTCCTGACGGTGACCTTGCAGGCCGGCACGGAGTACTGGGCGATCGTATCGGGCTTCAATCCCGAGGATGTCGGCACGTATTCCCTCGAGGCCCGCTAGTGTAGTGTCGCCAAAGTCTGGTGACCGCCGAGGGTGCGGAGGCGCCGCGGGGGCGAGGCGGAACGACGCGGCGTAGCGATAGCTACGGCAA
>JANQNV010000028.1 GCA_028279425.1 Longimicrobiales bacterium
AGGAGTTCCAACGACGCATCCCGTGGATGCCCCCGCGCACGAACGGCATCAGGACTTGGGCGACACTACACTAGAGCCCGAAACTCGGGGGTGCGCCTCCTCGCCACGCCCCGCATGTTGGCGGGATGGACAACGCCTCCGCCCACGACGCCTGGACCCGGGCCCTCGCCGATCGCTACCGCATCGAGGGAGTGCTCGGTGAGGGAGCCGCCGCGCGGGTCTACCGGGCCTACGACCTGAAGCACGACCGCCCCGTGGCGCTCAAGCTCATGAAACCCGATGTGGCTGCCGCGGTCGGGGCACGACGCTTCGTCGAGGAGATCCGCACGACGGCGACGCTACGCCACCCCCACATCCTCCCGTTGTTCGACTCGGGCGAAGTCGACGGCCAGCTTTACGCCGTCACCCCGTTCATCGACGGCGAAACGCTGCGCGGCCGACTCGACCGGGAGGGGCGCCTCGATCTGTCCGACGCCCTCGCCGTCGCCCGCGATGTCGGGGCCGCGCTGGCGTACGCCCACGCACGAGGCGTCGTGCACCGCGACATCAAGCCTGAGAACATCCTGCTCGGCGATGGCGGGGCACTCGTCGCGGACTTCGGCATCGCCCTGGCCCTCGGGACGGGCTCGGAGGCGTCCCCGCGCCTCACGGCCACGGGCCTGGTCGTGGGCACGCCCCGCTACATCAGCCCCGAGCAGATCGGAGGCGAGACCGTCGACGGCCGCAGCGACCTCTTCGCGCTCGCCTGTGTCGTGTACGAGATGCTGGTCGGAACCGCACCCTTCGAGGCCGACACCGTACAGGGACTCATTGGGCAGATCCTCACGTACGAGCCCGTTTCGCCGGCGTCGAAGGGTGTAGACATCCCCGCCGAGGTCTCCCAGGCGGTGCTCCGGGGACTCGCGAAGGACCCCGACCACCGCTTCGACACGGTCGACGAGTTCCTCGACGCTCTGGGCCCCGCCGTACACTCCGCGACCACCACCGGCCGGCGCGGCGTGGGCCTCGGCTGGGGCATCGCCGTCGTCGCGCTCGTGACGCTTGCCGGATCCGTCGGCTGGCGCACCGTCCAGCGATCGGAGGCGCGCTCGGCTTTGTTGGACGTGGGGGCCCTGGTCGATCAGGAGGCATGGCGGGCCGCCTACGACCGCGCCGTAGCCGTGGAGCGGTGGATTCCCGAGGATTCGGTGCTGCAGCGCTACCTGCTCGAGGTGTCCGACCTGGTGACGGTCCGCTCGGACCCTCGGGGCGCCACCGTGCGCATCGAGGCGTACGACCCCGGTGCGGGGACGGCCTCCACGGTCGAAACGCTGGGTGTGACCCCGATCGTCGACCGACGCCTTCCTCGGGGAGAGCATCGGCTCACCATCGAACTCGAGGGCCATGTCGCGCTCGAGCGCATCGCCTCGACCGGACTGACGCGCGAACCGCTGGTCACGGCGGCGGAGGGGCGGCGGCTGGAGATCGACGTGACGCTTCGTCCCGATTCCGCCGTTCCCACAGGCAGCGTGCCCGTGCCCGGCGGGGAGTACCTGCTGTCGAGCCCCGACGCGCCCAGCGGGTCGACCCACCCCCTCTCGGACTTCGCAATCGATCGGTTCGAGGTCAGCAACCAGGCCTACGCCGCCTTCGTCGAAGACGGAGGCTACGAGAACGACGCGTGGTGGTCAGGGGTCGAGCCGCAGCTCCGGCGGCAGCTCCGTGATCGGACCGGACTGCCCGCCCCACGGGAATGGGAGCGGCGCCGGCACCCGGATGGACGGGAGCGGCACCCGGTGTCGGGGGTCACCTGGTTCGAGGCCCGCGCCTTCTGCGCCTGGGCGGGCAAACGACTGCCGTCCATCTACGAATGGGAGAAGGCCGGACGTGACGGCCGCACCGCGGTGATCGGTGTGGTCATGCCCTGGGGACAGGAGGGCTCGGCGCTCTCGACCGGCGAGCGTGCCAATTTCGCGAGCTCGGGAACCGTTCCGGTGGACGCCTTCCCGTTCGGGGTGAGCCCGTACGGCGTCTACGGGATGGCGGGCAACGTCCGCGAATGGGTCGCCAATTCGAGTGGGCCGGGGCGCGTCATCGCCGGCGGATCGTGGCTGGGGCCATCCTACCTGTTCTCGGAGTACACCGCCGAGCCCCCGGACTTCGCCTCGCCGGGCGTCGGCTTCCGGTGCGCCGCGGGAGCCGGTGACTCTGGCGGTGACGCGCATCTCGCGGTCGACCCGCCGCCGCCGAGCTACCAACCGGTCGACGAACCGGGCTTCCGCGCTCTCCTGGACTTCTATCGATACGACCCCGTCCCCGCCCGCCCTCGAGATGCGGGCCGCACGGAGACTGCGGACTGGGTACGGGAGCGGGTGTGGATCGACGGGTTGGAGGGGGACTCGATCCTGGTCTACGCCTGGCTTCCGAAAGGGGCCGACCCTCCCCACCAGACGGTGCTCTACATCGCGAGCAGCGCCGCGTTCTCCGGCAAGAGCGTGCCCGACGAGGCGGAGTGGGTGATCGCCCCGGTCATCCAGGCCGGCCGGGCCGTGGTCGCACCGGTGTTGCGCGGTATGGTCGAGCGGCCCGTGCCCGGCTTCCGGCCGCCGGATCCTCCTACGGTCGCGTTCCGTGAACTCATGGTCGCCCACGTCACCGAGGTGCGGATGGCGGTCGACTACGCCCTCGGCCGCCCCGACATCGACGCCGACGCCCTCGCGTATGCCACGTTCAGCTTCGGGGCGGGCTCGCGACTGCCGATGGCCGTCGTCGAGGATCGCTTCGACGCCCTGGTCCTGATCGGAGGCGGAATCGATGAACGCGTGAAGCCGACGCTGCCCGAGGCGGACAATGTGAACTTCGCGCCGTACATCGCAGCCCCTGTGCTCCTCGTGAACGGTGCGAACGACGAAGAACACCCGTGGGCGACGCGCGGGAGCCCCCTCTGGAACCTCCTCTCCGAGCCCAAGGAGCTGGTGCTCGTCGAAGGCGGTGGTCACCTGCCCCCGCTCGAGGCGCGCATCCTCGCGATCCAGGACTTCCTGGATCGGGTGCTGGGTCCCGTCGGGGGAGGCTGAGGATCGCCGATTGACGGCGTACCCCGTTCGTGACTTTGTTCACGCTGCCCGAGTGCAGTTCGCGGATTTCGCTCCTCCCCCACAACCCAGCCACTCGCCGCAGCGTGGCCCACACAAGCCGGATGTGCCACCCGTATGGATAGACCAGCCAGAGTCGCAGTCGTTGGCGCCGGCCCCGCCGGGTTCTACGCCATCGAGGCGCTATTGAAGAATGACGTCGCTGTGGCCGTCGACCTCTACAATCGCTTCCCTCCGCCATACGGGCTGGTGCGGGACGGCGTCGCGCCGGATCACCAAGCCATCAAGTCGGTCACCCGGATCTACGAGAAGCTCCTCGCCCGAGACGAGGTCCGGTACCTGGGAAACGTGACCCTCGGCAAAGACGTGTCAGCCGACGAACTGCGCAGCTGGTACGACATGGTCGTATACGCGGTCGGCGCCCAGACCGACCGGCGCCTCTGGATCGACGGTGAGGACCTCGAGGGAAGCTATGCAGCGACGGCCTTCGTGGGCTGGTACAACGGCCACCCGGACTACCGCGACGCCGAGTTCGACCTCAGCTGTGAACATGTGGTGGTGGTGGGGAACGGAAACGTCGCCATCGACGTGGCCCGGATCCTGGTGCTCGACCTGGAGCGTCTCCAGACGACCGACGTCTCCGACCATGCGCTCGCGGCCCTTCGTGAGAGCCGGGTGAAAGAGGTGACCCTGCTCGGACGGCGTGGCCCGGCACAGGCGGCCTTCACCAACAAGGAGCTGAAGGAGTTCGGTCAACTGGACGGCGTCTCGGTCGACGTTCGATCCGAAGACCTCGACCTCGACCCGGTCAGTCAGGCGCTCGTGGATTCGGAATCGGTCCGCACCCGAAACATGAAGACCCTCCGCGAGTTCGCCGATGCCTCGATCGAGGCCGGCGATCGCGTGGTGCGCTTTCGCTTTCTCGTGTCGCCGATGGAAATCCTGGGCGACGATGGGCGCGTGAGTGGGGTCCGTGTGGAGCGCAACCGACTCGTGGAACAGGACGATGGTTCGATGCGCCCCCGCGGTACGGGGGAGACCGAGACGCTCGGCTGCGGCATCGTGCTTCGCTCGGTCGGCTATCGGGGAGCGCCCATCACCGGAGTGGCCTTCGACGACCGCCGGGGAATCATCCCCAACGCCGACGGCCGCGTAGTCGGTGAGGACGGTTCACCGCTCACCGGCGAGTACGTGGTAGGCTGGGCCAAGCGAGGGCCCTCCGGCGTCATCGGCACCAACAAGGCCGACGCAGCGGCGACCGTCGCCTCGATGATCGAGGACCTGGAGGGGGGCACACACCTCACCGCCGACCTCGATGCAGACCCGATGCGGATCCTGCGAGACCGAGGGGTCGAGGTGGTGGATCTCGAGGGCTGGGCGCGGCTCAACGCCCACGAGTCCGCGGCCGGTGAAGAGCAGGGTCGTCCGAGGGTGAAGCTCTGCACGGTTCCGGAGATGCTCGAGGTCATCCGCGGCGGCGCATGATGCCCGAGTCGCCACCGACCGTCAGTGTCGTCATCCCGGCGTGGAATGCCGTCCGTTTCCTGCCGGCCGCCCTCGACTCCGTTCGCGGGCAGAGCTACGGCATTTTCGAGATCATCGTCGTCGACGACGGCTCGACCGACGGTACGGCCGAAGTGGCGCGCGCGACCGCTGACGTCACCCTGGTCGAGTCGGCTCGTGGCGGGCCCAGCGCCGCGCGCAACCTCGGCATCGGCCAGGCGTCGGGAGAACTCGTCGCCTTCCTCGACGCCGACGACATCTGGCTTCCTGCGAAGCTGGAGACACAGGTCGAAGCGCTACGGTCGACGGGGGCCGACCTCTGCCTCTGCCACGAGATCTGCTTCGTCGAAGAGGGCATGCCGCTCCCCACCTGGGCCCGACCGAAGATGCTCGAGGCGCACGCGGGACTGCTGTCGACAACGCTCGTTCGCCGCACCGCGCTGCGCGTGATCGGTCCCTTCGACGAATCGATGCGACAGGCCGAGGATCTCGATTGGTTCAGCCGAGCCGACGCGGCGGGCCTGGACCGGATCGTGGTCGACGACGTGCTCGTGCACAAGCGACTGCACGACGCGAACGCCACGGCGCGGAGCGACACCAACCGTGCGGCGATGCTCAAGATGGCGCGCAAGGCGATGCTACGGCGGCGACTCGCTGGGGGCGACGAACACCCCTGAGGGGAAGGCGCCCTACTCGGCCTTCTGGTCCTCGGGTGCGGCCATCGGCCAGCCCTGCTCGGTGACGTCGTGCACCGGGTCGAGCAGGAACATCTGCTCCATATCCTCGAAGCGCGACAGCCTCGGTGCGACGAAGCGGGTCCGGGGTCCGCTCTCCACAGGGGCGGATTGCTCCGGGGCCTCGGTCGCCGGGCTCTCCCGGAGAAGGCCCTCTTCGTGGAGCCTGTCGAGAAACGACGAAGCTGCATCGCGCAGCGTCGTGCCCTCCTGCTCGTAGACCGCGTCGAGCCGGGTGCAGGCTTCGTCCAGGGTGAAGCCCCTGGAAAACAAGCCCCAGAGCGTCATGCCCGTCGCGTCGAGGCTGTAGTAGAAGCCGGTATCGAGGTGGATCAGGATCGTCTCGTCGCCGAAGTCCTCGAAGATGACGGAGGGTGTGTTGGCTTCGTAGCGTTGGGCCATCATGGTTCCTCGGTCCGTGTCTCGCGCGCATGTCGGCGCTGAAGCATGTCGCGCAGGCGGGCGACCTTGTAGGCGTCGACCACCGTTTCGGTGTTGGCGAAGGCGAGCTCGACGATGCCTCGAAGCGCGGGCGGCATGGCACGCTCGTACTTCTTCAAGCGACTCTGCAGTCGCTGCTTTCGATTGTCGTCTCTGGAGCGGCTGTCCGGTAGCTTTCGGTACCAGAGCAGCGTCTCCGGTACGACCTCCAGGTGAAAACCGGCGAAGGCCGCATCGAGCAGCAGTTCCCAGTCCTCGTCGATGTTCCGGTCTTCGTGGAACCCACCGATGGAGCCGAAGCAGTCGGGGCGCATGAGAATCAGAGTGCCCCCGAGTTCGGGAGAGATCAGACCGGCCTCGAGCGCCGCGCCGAGCGGCAGGAGACGACGTGTGATCGGGGTCGCCTCGCCCGGTCGATCGGTGCCCTCGAACTCGGCGAGCCCACAGGTCACGACATCGGCTCCGGTGACCAACGCCGTGCGCACCATCTCCTCGACCGCATTCGGCTCGAGCACATCGTCGTCGTCTGCAAACAAGAGTAGATCGCCCGATGCGAGCGCGGCGGCGCGGTTTCGGGCGCGCGCCGGGCCGGCGTTGGTTTGCGTCTCGAGACGCCACCCCCGTTCGGCAAAGAGCGGTCCCAGTGCTTCGAGCCGATCGAGCGTAGCCTCGTCGTCGCTGCCGTCGTCGACCACGATGACCTCGAGCCGCGGGTAGGTCTGGCGGTCGAGGGACTCCAGGAGTTGCTCCAGCAGCTCCGGGCGGCGCCAGTGTGCAATGCAGACCGAGACGAGGGGCGCCGCCGGGCCGAGACTCCGGTCTCGTTCGGTGCTCTCCGCCTGGTCGTCGAGAGCGGCGGCCTCGCTGGAGTGCCAGGAGACCCAGCGCGCCCGCGTCTCATCGAGCGGCCGTGCCATCGACGCCTCGCGGTGCGGTTCCCGAAGGGCTTCGACCAACCTCTCGGCCAACGACGCCGGATCGAGGGAGCAGAGCGTGCGGCCGTGGTCTTCGGCGGCGATCAGCTCCGGAATGCCGCCGACCGTGCTGGTCACGAAGGGGATGCCGAGCAGAAGGCACTCCTGAATCGTGCACGGGGAGTTGTCGATCCTCGAGGGCATGACCGCCAGGCGACCGTCGCCCAGCAGGTAGGTGAGCGCCTGCTCGCGGCTCCGGCCGAGGAGAACCTCGGGGGGCGTGGGCCAGCGCTCGGCGTGCCGCGCGATCTTGAGGCTGCTGAGCTCCTGGTTGTGGAAGCGGGCATCGGCGCCGAGAAAGGTGACCTTCGGCTCGAGTCCCCGAGCGTGAACGAGGTCTACGGCATCGAGAAAGATGTCGAGCCCCTTCCGGCGATCGAGACGGCCGAAGAAGACGAGCTCCCGGATCGGCCGGCCTGCAGTCCTGCGCTCGAGCCCGACAAACGACTCGAGAGACTGGAGGTTCTGCTCCACGAAGCTACGAGACGGGAGCGACCAGTCGTCGGCCTCGAGCCATTCGAGGAGATACCGACTCGGGCTGACCACCACGTCGGCAAGCTCGGTGCTGCGTCGCTCGAGAAAATCGGTGACGAGATCGTCCATCCCGTTGGCGAGCCGTCCCTCGGCGGGCCGGCTCCACCGCTGAGGTCCGTGCGTGCCGATCACCACGGTCGTGCAGTCGAGGGCGAGCCCCTGCTTTTTCGCCAGCAGGCTGTAGTAGCCGAGCCCCAGCCACTCCGGAAAGTGAACGACGTCGAAGCGCGGCTGCCCCTTGAGCCACTGGTAGGCCAGGTAGGAGGCCTCCTTGCGGTTCTGGAGCCAGTGGTAGTTTCCCTCGGCTCCGGCGAAGGGCACGAACGAAAAGTCGATCCCGCGCTGCCCGAGGCGCTCGCGCCAGTCCGCCTCCGATCCGACGTCGATCGCGCGCGCGACGTAGACGACGTGCACCGCATGCCCGGCCGATGCGAGCGCCTCGGCGAGGCCGGCGTACGCGGAGCCGACCCCGCCGCAGACGCGCGGTCCGTCGTAGTCCGAGGTGATCAGCGCGACGCGGGCCGGGCGATGGGATCCGCCGGCGTTCGGCAGCGGGGGAAACGACTTGGGGGGCATCGCTTGGTCTGCTAGCGTAGGGAGTGGGCACACGACGGCGCCGGGAGCACCTCGCACGGCGAGCGCCGTCGTAACAGATTTCGACAGATTTCCAACACGATTCAAGAGTGCTTCCATGCCTGACCCCCCCCTCGTCAGCGTCGTCATTCCTGCGTTCAACGCCGAGCGGTATCTCGGAGAGGCGCTGCGCAGCGTGCTGGATCAGACCCGACCCGCCGACGAGATCCTGGTGGTCGACGACGGCTCCGACGACGGCACCGTAGCCGTCGCGGAGGGCTTCGCCGGGGTGCGCGTGCTGCCCGGCGAGCATCGTGGACCCGGCCCGACGCGCAACCGCGGAATCGCGGCGGCGCGGGGGGTCTACGTGGCCTTTCTCGACGCCGACGACCTCTGGCTACCCGACAAGTTGGAGCAGCAGGTCGCGGTGCTGGACACCGAAGACGAGATCGACCTCGTCTTCGGTGCGATGGATCAGTTCCATTCCGCGGAGCTGAGTGCCGAGGAGAGGCAGCGCCTCGAGTGCAAGACGGAGTCCACCCCGACGCCCCTGATGTCGTGTCTTCTGGCGCGACGGAGCGTGTTCGACCGGGTCGGTCCTCTCGACGATCACCTGGCGGACTTCGTCGCCTGGCTGTCCAGGGCGAAGAACCTCGGGGTCAAGGCCCGGTTCGTCGACGCCCTGGTGGCGCGGCGCAGGATCCACGGCGCCAACCTCAGCGCCGTGCGCAGGGCCGAAGTGCAGCGCGACTACCTGCGGGCCGCGCGCGCCTCGCTGCAGCATCGCCGCGCCGTGCTCGGGGGCGGGTCGTCTTGATTCGTCTCCGCCCGACCGCCGACGGTCGCCTCTTCGAAGCCTGGCCCATCTGGCGCCGCTTCTTCGCCGACTACTTCGACGGCATCGGCGGTCGCCTGGTCGTCTCGGTCTTGATCCGTGTGTTCCTGGTCCTGTCGACGCTCGTCATCGTCTACATCGCCAAGCTGATCGTCGACGAGGCGATCCCACGGGGCGAGCTCGGCCTGTTGGTGCGGCTCGGCGCCCTTCTGGTCGCCGTGCGACTGGCGGTCGTCCTGGCTTCGGCGCTCCTGCGTAAGTTCAACATCCATCTGATCCAGGAAGCCGTGTTTCGCCTGCGGCGGGATGTGGTGGAGCACCTCTATCGTCTTCCGCGCACCGTCTACAGCAACGTGCCGAACGACGATCTGCAGAACCTGCTCATCCAGGACACCACGCGGGTCAAGGAGACCTGCACCGCCGTTGTCAGCTACCTGCTGCCCGCGGCCGTCAGCGCGGCCCTGCTCACCGTGGTGCTGCTCGTACTCGAGCCGTTCCTGAGTCTCGTCCTCCTGCTGGCGGTTCCGGTCATGTTGCTATCGAGCCGGGCCATCGCCCGCGCGATGCGCTCCAACATCTCGGAGTTCCACTGGGCCTTCGACCGCTTCGCAGAAGCCGCCCGCTTTGCGACCCGGGCGCTCGACCTGGTGCACGTGCACGGCTCCGAGCAGACGCAGCGCTCTCGCCAGGTAGCGACGCTGGAGGAGTTGCGGGACACCGAGGGCCGCATGACGTGGACGTGGGCCGTGCACAACGAGATGCAGAACGTCATCGTGGCCGCGGGTGCGGCGATCATCCTCGTCGTGGGAGGGCGGGCGGTGGTGCTGGGTGACATGAGCCTGGGCGGATTCTTCGTCTTCTACCTCGTCGCGGGGATGCTGAACTACAACGGACAGACGGTGATCAACGGGCTGCCGCCCCTCCTGGTCGCTCACGAATCGCTGCAGGCCCTCTTCGGCATGCTCGATCTACCGTCGGCCGCGCCGAGCGACGCCTCGGAGCGCATCGACTTCACGGGGCACCTGGAGCTTCGCGGAGTGAGCTTCAGCTACGGCGAGCATCGCGTGATCGAGCAGGTCGATCTGGTCGTCGAGCCGGGCCGCCATGTGGCCCTCTACGGTGCAAACGGCGCCGGCAAGAGCACCTTGATGTACCTGCTTCTCGGTCTATACGAGCCGGGAGACGGCGCCGTCCTCGCAGACGGCACCGACTACCGCGACCTGGACCTGGCCCAGCTTCGGCAGAGCTTCGGGGTCGTGCTCCAGCAGCCGTTGCTCTTCGCCGGAAGCGTCCGAGACAACATCGCCTTCGGACTCGGCGAGGTGAGCGACGAGGAGGTGCGGCGGGCCGCACGTGCCGCATTCGCCGACGAGTTCATCTGCGAGCTGGAGCACGGCTACGACACGGAGATCGGCAACGAAGGCTCTCTGCTGTCGGGCGGGCAGCGACAGCGGATCGCCATTGCTCGCGCGCTTTTGCGGCGTCCCACGGTGCTCTTTCTAGACGAACCTTCCAACCACCTCGATCCGCGCACGGCCAACGAGCTCTTCGCGCGTTTGAGCCGGATCGAAGGCACCACGCTCGTGATCATCTCGCACGATCGCCCCGTCCTGGAGACGGCGAGCTTCGTCTTCGAGGTCCGGGACGGCCGGCTCTTCGCGGGACCTCCGGAGGTTCTTGCCGTGGGTACGTCATGACCAACCAGCCACAGACGGCGCTGCCGACCGAAGCCCAGCAGCACCTCCTGCGGGCCGCGCTGGGTCGAGGCGAGGGCGTCGAGCAGGCATGGAAGCAGTGGCTGGCCGCCGTCGACTTCGACGACATCGACTATGCGAGCCAGCGCCTGGTCCCTCTGCTCCGAAGCAACCTGATCGCGCACGGCATCGATCACCCTCTGCTGCCCCGCATGAAGGGCATCCATCGCTTCTTCTGGACCAAGAACCACGTTCGCCTCAGGGCGCTGGCGACGGTGGCCGAGGCATTCGCCCGCCATGACATCCCGCTCATGGCGCTCAAGGGCGTACCCCTGGCGCTGGTGTACTACTCGGACGCCGGGCTGAGGCCCATGAGCGACTTCGATCTGCTCGTACCGTTCGCCGAAGCAGACAGGGCCGTACGGCTCCTGTTGGAGGAAGGCTGGTCGCAACAAGAACCCGGATCGATCTACGGGCCCGACGGTCGGATCGACACCGAGTCGCGCCACGGCGCGTGCTTCGTGCAGGAAGACCAGGAGTGCGACCTGCACTGGCACCTTCTGTACGACGGCTGGTGGCCCGAAGCCGACGACGGGCTTTGGGAGCGCTCCGTACCGCTCGAAGTCCAGGGGCAGCAGCTGCGCGGTCCGTCGCCGGCCGACATGATCTTCCACCTCCTGGTGCACGGCTCCACCTACAACGAACTGCCGCCCTTCCGGTGGTACGCCGACCTCGCCGAGATGCTGCGAAAGCAGGAGTCGAAGATCGACTGGTCCGTTCTCGAGGAGCGAGCGAGGCGCCTGCTCCTGGTCGCCGTGGTTCGCGACATGATGGAGAGGTTCGACGCGTTGCTCCCGGGCATTCTGCCCCCTGCGGCGCTCGCGCGCATCCAGGCCCTTCCCGTTTCGCGAATCGAACGGCTGGAGCTCGCGCAGCGACTGCGCGACAAGGACTATCGATACACCCCCGTGGGGCGCTGGGCACAGTTCCGCAGGCGCTACCCCAGTGGCAGTCCCCTGCGCCACGGCCCCACCTTCCTGCAGAGCGTCTGGGCAGTCCAGAGCCCGTGGGCGTTGCCCACCGAGTTCCTGTTCCGAGCTCTGCCTGCGTACCTCGGTCGGCTGGCGGGCCGGCCGGCCGGTGAAGCTCCCCGCTGAGTCCGAGCGTGACCGACCGAGCCAGCGCCGATGCTCGAGGCGCCCGCCTTCTCGGGGAGCTCCTCGCCGGTTGGGAGGAGGCCGGTGGACCCGAGGTGGAGCGACGCTTCGAGGTGGCGGGTGGCCTGGTGCGGGTGCGCGGCCCGCGCGCCCTCCGCTTGGAGGAGCTCTGTTCGGCCTTCGCGCATCTGACGAACGGAGACACCGACGACGCCGCAGCGCTCGATCTGCGGGTGTACGACTCGTCGTCGGCGCCTCCGCCGGGCATGCCGTTCGCCCCCTATCAACTGACGGCGCGCGGTGAGATACACCGCTTCGACAGCGAACGCTTTCGCGTTGCGTTCCGCTTCGGCGAGTACACACTGAACGTCTACGACCGCGAGCGCCGCCTCGCCCTCGTCTGGACGCGAGATGCGAGTCGCCTGCCGGTCTGGTACCGGGCCGCGCCGTTTCGCACGCCGCTGCACTGGTGGACCGGCGACCGCGGCCTGCAGCTCGTGCACGGCGCCGGAGTCGTGCGAGACGGGCGGGCAGCGCTGATCGTCGGCCGCGGCGGCTCGGGCAAGTCGTCGACGGCCCTCACCTGTATGGAACGGGGTTTCGATCTTCTCGGCGACGACTACGTCGTCGTAGGGGGGGACCCCTTCCACCTCTGGAGCCTGTACTCGTCGGTCAAGGTCGTGCCTCAGCAACTCGGAGGCCGGCCGAGCTTGCACGGCCTCACCCCGACCGAGGACGGATCCTTCGACAAGTCGGTGTTCTTTCTGGCTCCCGATCGCGATGAGTTTCTGGCTTCGGGGGCGCCCCTCGAGGTACTTCTGTCCGCGCGCGTCGCCACGGGGTCGACGACGAGTTCGCTCGCGACCTGCGATGCACTCGAGATCGACGCTGCACTCTCGAGCGACACCCTGCGCCATCTGCCGCATGCCGGCCACGCGACGCAGCAGGTTCTCAACCGCCTGTCCACGAGCGTTCCCGCGCGCCGACTTCTGCTGGGCCGCGACAGAGATGGAGTGGCGAAGACGGTCGAGCACGCGCTGCGAACGGCGCCCACCATGGCGCCGCTGCAGGCCGAAGAGGACCTCGAGCGACCCTTCGTCACCGTCATCCTGGCCGTCGAACGGGGTTGCTCTTCCGTGCCTCGGTGGATCGACGCGCTGGAGCGCGAGGACTATCCACGGATCGAGTTGATCATCCTTCGGCACGACGCAGCCGAGATCTGCGAGACGCCGCCCGCGGAGCGTGTGGTGGTGACCAGCTTGCACGACCAACGTCGGCTGTCGCGGCCCGAGGCGTTCAACCGAGGGCTCCGGGAATCGATGGCCGAGCTGGTCGTCTTCGCCACCGGAGACCAGGCGTGGCCTCCGGGACAGCTGCGACGGGCGGTCGAGGTCCTGACCGCCGAGCCCGGAGTCGACGTCGTGGCGGGCGGACTTCTTCCGAGCCCTCCCGCGCCCGATCCCGAGCCGCCGGAAACGGACGCGGTGCCGTGGCTCTTCCGCCGTTCGGCTCTCGAGCGGATCGACGGCTTCGACACGGGCGAGGTCCTCCCCGAGCAGGCTCTTCTCGGGCGTTTCGAAGGACGCGTGTCGAGGCTCTCCGGGCTCGAACTCCCCGCACCGGAGGCCATGTCTGAGAGCCAGGAGAGGGATCCGCGCGTAGAGCACGTACGCCAGTGGCTGGCGCGGAAGCGACGCTGACCCCGAGCTGGCGTCCCGTTCACCGTGGAGACCGAGGGGCTGCCGCACTTCGGAGGGGTGGCCTGGCGATTCGAGACCGGCGGAACCGTTCGCTCCACCCCGGCGCTCGTCGACGGGGCGCTTTTTGTCGGTTCGTCAATCCTCTCGCAGGATGCGCGCCGGCTCCAGCCTTGCACTGCGAACCGCCGGCCCTAGCACCGCGAGGACCCCGATCACGAAGAGGAGCACGGGCGTCACCACGAAGGTCAACGGGTCGTGGGGAGCGACAGTGTACAGAAAGCCGTCGAAGAGACGGGCGACGTACCAGAAGCAACCCAGCCCGACCAGGGTGCCAGCGGCGACGGGGGCCAGGCCCTCGATTGCAACTCGCCGCGCCACGTCGAGCTGCGACGCCCCCAACGCCAGGCGCACGCCGAGCGCGCGGCGTGCAGTTCGGACGCTGTGTGCCGTCACACCCCAGACCCCGACGGCGCCGAGCGCAATCGCCGTGAGGCCGAAGAAGCCGAGCAGACGCGTGAAGAAGCGAGGACGCGCCACCGACCGTCCGATCGCCTGCTGGAGGGGCCCGTAGTCGAAGAGCGCGATGGCCCGATCCACGGAGGCGATGGCCGCCGCCACGCGATCGAGCGACGCGATCGGGTCTCCTTCGACGCGAACCGCGTAGTGTCGACGCGACGACGCGAACTGCTCGACCGAGAGGTAGATTTCGGGCATCGAAGCCTCTGCCAGGCTGGTCTGGCGCACATCGTCGACCACGCCGACGATCCGGACGGGCGATCCGCCTCTGCCCAGCGCGAGTTCGCGACCGATGGCTCGCTCGCCGAGTCCGAGTTCCTCCAGGACGGTCCTGTTCACAACCATATTGGGCTCGGACTCGGCTCGATCGTCTCTGGTGATGAAGCGACCCGCGACGAGTTCGATGCCCATCGCCTCGAAGTATCCAGGCGAGACCGTGCGCATCGAGACCGTCGTCGTCTCCTGGTCCTCGCCACCGGGCTCTCGCAGTGAGCTGTACGCTCCGCCCGAGTGCATCGGCATGATCGATACGGTGCCGGCGGCGACAACTCCCGGGGCGCGTCGGAGGGCGTCGAGCATCTGTCGGTGGAGGTCCAACTGGTCCTCGGACGCGGTGCCGCTCGGGAAGCGTGGCCGAAAGGAGAGGACCGACTCCGGGCGGAAGCCAGGGTCCTCTCGGAGGAGGGATGCGTAGCTGCGGAGCGTGAGTGTTGCGGCTCCCACCAGGACGACCGTCAGCGCTACCTGGCCAACGACCAGGAGGCGGGCGGTGGGGAAGCCACGCCGGACTCCGCTGGACTGGATCGCCCGAAGCGCGCCCGCTGGGCGGGCTCGACCCGATCGCGCAACCGGGACGGCCCACGCGATCAGAATGGCCAGCGTGGTAAGGCCGATCGCAAAGGCGAGAACGCTCGGGTCCATGGCGATCGAGCGGGTCCGCGGCAGGATCTCGGGAAGCGACCCGCGGAAGGCCATGAGCAGCCCAGCGCCCACCAACGTCCCGACGGTACCACCGATCAGGCCCAGCAGGAGGCCCTCCGTGAGGACGAGACGGGTGATACGGGTCGCCCCCGCACCGATCGCCCGACGGACCGCCATCTCGCGAGCCCGCGCCCGTCCGTGCGCCAAGAGCAAGTTGGAGAGGTTCGCACAGGCGATCACCAGGACGAACCCCACGGCAAGGAGGGCAGGCAGGAGAAGCCGATCCGCTCCCCCGGTGAGGAAGGTGCGCAGCGGAACGACGGTGATGCTCGCGATCTCCTCCTCCGAGAGCTCGCCGCCACCCTGCTCCGCTGCGTGTCGAGCGAAGAGCGCGCGCATCTCAGCCTGTGCCTGCTCCAGGGAAGCCCCCGGACGTCGACGGCCGTTGAAGGCCATCGCGTTGTGGGCGTCCCGGTGCCCAGCGTCCAGGTTGATGGGGCTCCACACCTCCCAATCCTCCTCGGTCGGTTGGTGCCCGGCCCCGAGGATGCCCACGACGGTCATCGGCACGCCACTCACGGTCACGTCGCGTCCGACGAGGGAGGGATCGCCACCCCATCGGCGCTGCCAGAGGTCGAAACTCACGATGAGGACGTCGGAGGCGGTACCGCGGGTGTCCGACTCCCGGAAGGTGCGTCCCAGATGCGGCTCGACACCCAGCATCCGAAAGTGGTTCCACTCGACCGTCCCGCCCCGGACCTGTTCGGCCTCGGTCTCGGTCTCGAAGGTGTAGGGACGTCGGCCCCATCCGGCCATTTCGATGAAGACCGTTTGGTGTTCGGCAATCCATCGGGTCTGGCCCCGACTCGTGTAGAAAAGATCGTCAGGCCACACGCGGACGAGTTCATCCGCGTCCCGATAGGGCAGGTCCTCGAGCACGACGGCGTCGACGACGGTGAAGAGGGCCACATTCACCCCGATGCCAAGTGCAAGGGTGAGTACGACGGCGAGGGAGACCGTCCATCGCCGAGCGAGCCCGCGCGCTGCATACCTGAGATCCATCGTCCAGCCGTCCATGCCCCCACCTCCCGTCATCCCGCTCCCCCTCCAGTCGGACCGGTGCCGAAGCGCACCGATGGCCTGCCGCACGTACCAACACTCGACCTCCAGCCGCCGCTGTCCCGCGCCCCGACGGATCCCGTATTCCTCCTCGAGGTCTCCCAGCATCGCCTCAGGCACCTCCCGTCCGCAGACGAGTTCGACCCAGCGACGGGCCGTTCGTCCGAACAGCCCCGGGCGGTCAGCCACCGACGTACTCCTCGAGTCGATCCGGGTCGATGCCCTCCCACATCGCGGCCGCGGTGCGGTGCGCTGATCGCAGGGCCGACACCCCAGCGGGGAGGAGGTGGTAGGTCTTCCGCACGCGCCCACCGCGATCG
The DNA here is from genome assembly GCA_028279425.1 of Longimicrobiales bacterium. Classification (GTDB taxonomy): domain Bacteria; phylum Gemmatimonadota; class Gemmatimonadetes; order Longimicrobiales; family Gaopeijiaceae; genus Gaopeijia. Next base: position 16,096 of record JANQNV010000028.1, read on the forward strand.
CTTCCGCCGGGCGAGTCCGCAACGCCCAGGAGCCCCTTCGCCTCCATCCGACTTAGCGTGGCATAGACCGCGCCGATGTTGATGTCCCGCCCCGTGCGCTCCGAAAGATCGAGTCGCACGCGCATTCCGTAGGCGTCTGCCCCGAGTCGCGCGACGGCGAGTAGAACGATCTGCTCAAAGGAGCCGAGGAGAGGAGCGTGGGCCACGTAGCGGTCGCGAAAGAGGAATTATACGTCGTATAATTATACATTGTATAATTCAGGACCGCTCAGTGCAAGGGCGCCCGAGTCTCGTGGTCCTCACCCCGCCGATACGGGCATGCCGCCGCAGCGGTCGCGCCCGAGTCTCTCGTCGCCGACATCCCCGGTGCAACGCCTGCTTACGCGTCGAAGGCGTATCCCTGCAGAAACGCATACCGCGAAATGCGGTCCTCGACCGAGCGAATGAGCGAGTCGGCCCACTCGACCTTCGAGCGACTCTGGTGCGGACTCGCTCGCACGATCGACGAACACGCGTCGAGATAGTCGGGCGCCGCCTGGATCCCCAGTCCGGCACACAACGCGGCGAGTTCGGTGCGGGGGTCTGCGACGAAGTCCTCGTGGCGCACGCGCAGGATCGCGCTGGAGCCGACCTGATCTTCGATCCAGCGGACGGTGTCGCACAGTTGGAAGTACTGCTCCGCGAACGCCTCCAGATCGAGCACGCCGACCTCCTCCTCGGCCCGGCGCGCCATGGTCGCGATGTTGTCGAAGGGATTCCGGATCACCTGGACGCACCGCAGACGGGGCGCGAGCCGAAGGAGCCGGTCCAGCGCGCGCGGAACGCTTCGGATGTAGAGGGTCGTACCCCACGCCTGTTTGTCGCCGATGACGCGCAGGGAATCGAAGCGCCCCTGCCAGCTCCCGGGCACCTTGTAGCCGTAGCGCTTCCCGTCGTCCCAGCGGTCCACTCCGGGCACCGACCTGTCCAGCAGGTACTGGAACAGCCGGTTGCGATCGTATCCCATGGCGATGGGACGGATGGACATGAGCTCGTTGCCGATCACCACATCCTGGTGGGCATCGAGGACGGCACCCGTGATGGAGCTACCGCTGCGAGGATGGCCGATGAACATGCAAAACGTCTCGACCTTTTCGAAGAGCTCCGCGTTTCGGGCCGAGCGACGCCCGGATAAGGCGAACTCCCCGTATAGCCTGAGCCTCTTGGAGAGACCATCGAGTCGTTCCGAGATCACTCGAGATCATCCACCGGGATGGGATTCGACCAGCTGCAGCGCGCCGGCGGGTGCACGTCGCACGGGACGAAGCGAACTTCATACTCCGCGGTGGCTCGTCAAAGCGCCAGCGGATCGATCCTGGGCGAAGTCCGGCTTCGTGCAACGACAAGGCAGTGTGGATGCTTCGTAGCCACCTCGAGTGAGGGGACCCTCGGCCCGGGACACTAGGCACCCGGCCAGAACGCCCGTCGGATGTACGCTCCGGCGCTTAGGAGCGCGGCCAGCGCCGCCACCGCAGAGGCCGGAAGGAGGACCGCCTCCGATACGCCGAGCGTCGCCAGCAGCACCAGCCCCACGACCAGGATGGTGGCCACCCGGCCATGGCGTTCATGCTCGAAGCTCACCGGCCTGTCGAGGCGGCGCAGAAGCAGCCAGCCGACCAGAAGCGCGAGATCGCGGAAGAACACCGAGCCAACGAGCCAGAGCGGAAGCTGCGTGAAGAGCGGCCGCCCCAGGAGAGTGATGGTCACCAGCGCCGCGAACTGCACACTCTTGTCGGCCACGGCGTCGAGGAGCGCGCCGCTCCGCGACTGAGCCCCCCACCGACGTGCGAGGTAGCCGTCCAGTATGTCGGAAGTCCCCGCCGCGCCGATGATCCAGAAGGCCGGACTCGCCCACCCAGCAGCCGCGTCGGCCTGGTCGAGGGCGACCAGTACGAAGGTCGGTACGAGCGCTAGACGGACCACCGACAGCAGATTCGGGATCCGGGCCTGGAGGGCGTTCGGCGAGGAGGTCGCGGAGACAGGGTGCACGGGGGAAAGAGAGCGGGCCTTCATGACCGAGGGCAACACCTCGCCCCGGAAGCCGGCGACGGGTTGTGACGCCGGCATTGACGTCGGGGGCGAACGGGCGTCGGTTGATGCCGACCCCGACACCTCCCCCGGAGTGGAACACAGGTCATGAGCGGACTCCTCGCCCTTCTCGACGACGTCGCTGCCCTCATGAAGCTGGCGGCGGCCCAGCTCGATGACGTGGCCTACTACGCTGCCAAGGCGGGCTCGAAGACCACGGCCCTGGTCATCGATGACGGGGCGGTCACGCCGAAGTACGTAGCCGGGCTCCCGGCTGCGCGCGAGGTCCCCATCGTCATGCGGATCGCCCGGGGCTCGCTGTTCAACAAGGTGGTCATCCTGCTGCCGGCGGCGCTGCTCCTCTCCGCGTTCGCTCCCTGGGCTCTGACCCCCCTCCTCATGCTCGGCGGAGCGTATCTCTGCTTCGAGGGGGCCGAAAAGATCGCCCACACCGTGGCCCACCGGGGTGAGGCGAAGAAGAGCGCCCCCCGCACGCTCGATGCCGCCCATCTGGAGGAGAAGCGGGTCAAGGGCGCCATCAAGACCGACTTCATTCTCTCGGCCGAGATCACGGCGATCGCCCTCTCGGTCGTGGAGGCCGAGAGCCTTCTCATGCAGGGGGTGGTGCTCCTGCTCGTCGCGCTCTTCATCACCGCGCTCGTCTACGGGGTCGTGGCGCTCCTCGTCAAGGCCGACGACTTCGGCCTACGCTTGAGTCAGGAGGCCGATACACCGGCCGTGCGGACCTTCGGACGGGGGCTCGTGAAGGCGATGCCGAAGGTCATGGCGGCGCTGACCGTCGTGGGGACGGGCGCCATGCTGTGGGTGGGCGGCAACATCATCTTGCACGGACTGGAGGTCCTCGGCTTCGCCGCCCCCTACGATTGGGTGCACGATGTGGCCCACGGCGCGGCCGAGGCCGTACCCGTGGCCCAGGGCTTCACCGAGTGGTTCGTGACCGCCTCGCTCGACGGCATCTTCGGGCTGGCCCTGGGCCTGCTCCTGATCCCGGTGGTCACGCATGCCCTCGGCCCGGCGCTGGCGAAGCTCAAGGGCCGGACGGAGGCGGCGAAGCCCCACGCCTGATACCGCGGAGACGTCAGGGCTCAGCCTGGCGTGAAGTGCTCAACACCCTCCGCCTCGGCCGCCTTTCGCAACGTGTCGTCGAGGGTTGCGAGGGGAATCCCGTATCGCAGGGCCAGGTCCAGATAGCTCGCGTCGTACGCCGAGAGCTCGCGTGTGCGGGCGATCCGGAGATTGATCTCGAGAGACCGACTCCGCTCCGCCGGCTCCATCGCGATCGGGAGGGCGAGCAGCAGCCGCACGAAACGCGCGCTCTCCGCCGGCGTCACGCGACCACGCCGCTCTCCGACGACGAGTGCATTCGCCACCTCGAGAGGCCAGATCGTCGGCACCACGGCGTCAGCCGTGCGGAGGTGCTCGAGAATGGCGGATGCGTAGTCGCCGCCCTCATCCTCGAAGGCCCAGGCGAGCGCGGTCGACGCGTCCAGGATGAAGTTCACCGTGGGGCATCCCCGCTACGTCGTCCACCCTCGATGAGATCTCGGACGGAGAGACCCGGTCCGAGCGTCCGTCCCCGCCCGAACTCGAGCAGTTCCTGAACCGCGTCGGCGGGCGCCCTCGAGGCCGTGGGGTCGGCTGGCACGAGGTCGGCGATGGGGCGGCCGTTGCGGGTGATGCGAATGCGCTCGCCAGCCTCGACCCGGCGAAGCAGATCGGCGAGGTGGGTCTTGGCTTCGTACGCGCCGACAGTCGTCATGCGGTGCCCTCTTCGGTGGAATCGACCAGTCGTCGACCAGTCGTCGACCAGTCCAAGTGTAGACCTGTGCGTTGGGGAGTGGAAGGGTCCATCTCGCGCTGCCGACGGAGTACGGGCCGATGATCAGGCGTTGCACGAGATCGTCAGGAATCGCCACGTTAGCCCCCGAGTTCATTCACGCGCGTGCCCGGAAAGGGAGGGAGGGGGGCGCCGGCCTGGCCAGCGACGGCAGCAGACATACGTGGGTGCCACCTCGTGGCGATCTACTGCCGGCGAGGCGAGACGATGACCCTCCGTGCCCGACCTACTTCCAGTTCTCGATCTGGAGCAGGAAAGCCTGGGGCACCCCGGCGGGAGTACTGCCAGCCACGAGTAGGCGCCCACCCTCGGCATCCAGAATGCGTTCGCCGACGGCAAGCCGGAGCACTCCGGCGCGCTGGTCGGCCGGGGACATGAACAACCAAGGCCGCAGACCTTCGGACGCCCATACCTCATGCAGCCCCAGCACGAGGTCTTGCCCGTCCGCAAGGACCTGGTCGAATGTCGGCATGCGCTCGGGAATCGCGAGGGCGAAGCTGGTCTCGATCACCTCTCGATGCTCCCCGGTCGTGGCCCCCGCGAGCGCCGCTGCCCGCGCCGAGTCGACCACGGCGTCCGTGAGCGGGGCATCGAACGCAGGAAGCCGAACTCGCCTCAGAACCCCTCCGCTTCTGTCGTATTGAAGCACCTCCGTCTGGCCACTGAAGACGACAGACACCCCTTCTGCGAACAAAGCAGTTCGTCCGCGATAGGCGAAGGGAACGGTCGCCATGATCGGCACTCCGTCGCGAAGGGCTCGCCCCGCCTGGAGGTATGGAACCTCGAGAATCTTCGTCGTTCCCGACTCGGTGATGGTAAAGATATCGGCATGGGCTAGACTCACGGCGAAGTCCGAGCCCACGGGCGGGCCCCGATCCGCCTCGCTGAAAGACATTGCGAAGTACCCGTCGGACCCTTCCCATCTTTCCATCAGCGTGAGGTACGGTCCGTCCGGAGCTGGAGTAGACGTCCGGAATGCACCGTCCGAGTCGAAGGTCGTCAGTCGTTGCTGCTGAGAGTCCCAGACCTCCAGTCCACCCGCAAACTCGGCAATACCGTTGACTGTCGCGAACTCGCCGGGCCCGTTCCCCCGGCGCCCCATCGAATGGCGATGGCTTCCGTCGGGACCATAGACGTGAACCCTACGCGCCTGCATGTCTGTGATGGCGAACCCACCGTCGGCTAGAATCTCACCGGATCCGATCCGCCCCAGTGCAGACCATTCTGGCCCGTCTGCGTCCCCTATGGTCGCGACGGCTGAAGCCTTCAGCTCGGGGGCATCGGCGAGGGATCCGGAGAACGTCACCACGGGGCCGCCCTCCAGGTTTCGGCTCCAGAGTTCGTCGGCCGCCTCGTCAGGCGAAGCACACGACGCAAACACCGTCGAGCCACCCACGCAGGCAGCCACCACCCGACGGAAGCCGGTGAGGCTCTTCACGGTCCAACGTCGTTTCCATCGGTTCGCCACTGCATTCTCCGGTTCCAACACATGCCTGGTAGGGGCGGGCTGACTGCGCTTTGCACGTGCGTAGGTAAGGCCTCCATGGAATCCAAGGCAAACCCGATGAACTGCCAACAGGCGAGGCCGGCACTCCCTCACCCCTGGTCCGCCGACAGCGCCTCCGTCGGCTGGACCGACGTAGCCCGCAGTCCGGGCACCACATCCAGTATGAAGGGCGCTGGAGACCGTCCCTCGCCGGCGTGAAGGGTGTCCCCGCCGATAGCGTCCACGCTATCATTGAATATGGACAGATCCCTTGATCCAGCCGCTCTCGTCCGACGGGCCCGCAAGCGGAGCGGTATGAGCCAGCGCGCCCTGGCCGAGCGCGCCGGCACGTCGCAGTCCGTGATCGCGCGGATTGAGCGGGGGCAGAGCAACCCCACGGTCGGAACTCTAAACCGGCTTCTGAAGGCCACCGGCTACGGGATCGAGACGCGCCTTACACCCAACCCCGACGTGATTCGCTCCCGGGCCGAGGACTACTTCGAGCGGGACGCACCCGAGGGCGTCGTGGCCGCTTACCTCTTCGGCAGTACCGCTCGGGGTACGACCCACCGCGAGAGTGACGTGGACATCGGGGTGCTGCTCGATCGAGCCCGATGCCCCACCCGCCAGGAGCGCTCGTCGCTGCGGACTCGAATGGGCTCCGAGCTCGTCGCCGCACTCGGCCACAACCACGTGGATCTGGTGATGCTGAACGACGTCCCCCCGGGCCTGGCGAGCCATATCGTTCTCGACGGCATCCTCTTGAGGGCTCGGGACCCGGAGCAGGTGCATGCCTTCACCCGTGACGTACAGCTTCGCCTCGGCGACCTCCAGCCCTTCCTGCGCCGGACCGCTCGAGTCAAGCGGCGGGCGCTCAGCCGTCGGGTCCCATGACCTTTCTGCTCGAGCGACTGGCCGAACTCCGACGGCATCTGGACCACCTCCGTGAGATCCGCGCGCGGGTCACGGGGCCAGAGGCGCTCGAATCGGACCTTTCACTCCACAACGACGTCCTCTTCTCGCTCCTCACCGTCGCGCAGGTCGTGATCGACGTCGCAGGAGAGCTCTCGGCGACGGCTGGCCATCGCTTCGAGGACTACACTACCGCCGTTCGGAACCTGGCGCGGATCGACGGCTTCTCACACGACCTGGTGGACGAACTTGCCCGTCTACCAGGGTTCCGAAACATCCTCGTCCACGAGTACGTGGGGCTGGACTATGATCTGGTGGTCGAGGCGCTGACCGACCTCGGTCCGGCAGAGGAGTTCCTGGAAACCGTGCTCGCACGCATTCCTGACGAAGGCTGACTCCGGCGGAGCGGCCGATCGTCGAGGCCGCCTCGTGATCGCTTGCGCCCGTCCGCCCCGGGGCGGACGTTCCCGCGATGCACACCACACCCCCCGACTCCACAGCCCCCGGTCCGTCCACTGGCCTGACCCGCCAACTCGGCCTCCTCGGCCTGGCCGCCACGGGCATCTGCTCGATGATGGGCGCGGCGATCAACATCATTCCCATCATGATCCAGCGGAACGTGCCGGGGATCGGGCCGCACGTCCTCAGCGCGTACCTCTTCGCCGCCGTGCCCGCCCTCTTCGCAGCGCTGGCCTACGCGATGCTGTCGTCGGCGATGCCGCGCGCGGGCGGCAGCTACGTCTACGCGAGCCGGAGCATCCATCCCTACCTCGGCTTCGTAGCGAGCTTCAGTCAGTGGTTCGGACTCTCGATCGCCATCGGTGTGGTGTCGTACGTGACCGTCCCCTTCGTGCGCGATGTGGCGGTCACGATGGAATGGACGGGGATCGCCGAGACGCTCGAGATCGGATGGGTCCGCCTGTCGCTCTCGCTCGCCTTCCTCTGGGTGTTCGTGGGCGTGAACCTGCGCGGTCTGCAGCTCTACGAACGCCTGCTTGTGCCCATGATGTTCATGATGTTCGCGCTCGGCGGCGTCGTGATCGTGGCCGGATTCCTCTTCGATCAGGCCGACTTCGCCGCCTCGGTCCTGGCGCGTGAAGGTGTCCGGGTCCCCGACGTTCAGGCGCCGGGGTTCGAATGGAGTACCTTCCTCGCCGCATCGGCGGTGCTCTTCAGCAGCTTCATCGGCTTCGACTCGATCGCGCAGGCCGGGGGCGAAGCGAAGAACCCGGGCCGGAATCTCCCGATCGCGATCGGTATCGCGATCCTCTCGGTGGGCTCCTTCTACCTGCTGTTCACCGCCGCGATGTACCACGCGGTGCCGTGGGCCTTCATCGCCGAGCGGGCGCAGGACCAGGACCTCACCGCGCCCGGGCTGTTGGGCTACCTGCTCTCCCCCTCGTGGACCGTCCTCATCGTCGCGGGCGCCGCGATCGCGCTGATCAACGATCTGCCCGCGATGCTCCTCGCCGTCTCGCGTCTGATGTTCGCGTGGGCGGAAGACGGAATCTTCCCGAAGGCGGTCGCGCAGGTGCACCCGAGGCGCCATACGCCGCACGTAGCGATCATCCTGAGCGGCTCCATGGCGACGGTAGGTATCCTCGGCAGTCACTGGGCCGGTGACTTCTTCCTCGGCGTCGACATCCTGGTGACGTCGATGCTCGTGAACTTCCTGGTGATGTGTCTCTCCGTGCTGATGCTTCCACTCCGGAATCCCGAGATCGCGAACGACGTGCGGGTCCTGCCCAATCGGCGGCTACAGGTGCCCGTAGCCGCCTCGGGTGTCCTCCTCCTCGGGCTCTTCCTCGTGGTGCACGTCGCGAAGGATCTCCGCGCCGACCTGGGCGGCTGGTACTTCCACTCCACCTGGATCTGGCTCGGCGTCATGGCGCTGGCGACCACGATCTACCTGTACGAGGTCGGCAAGCTCAAGAAGAGTGGGGTCGACCTCGACACCCGCTTCCGCACCCTCCCACCGGAGTAGGCATGTCCGTGGAACGCACCATCCTGGGGGGAGATCTGGAGATCTCTCGCATCCTCACCGGCCTCTGGCAGATCGCCGATATGGAGCGGGGCGGCCGCGAGCTCGACCCCGCCGTCGCGGCCCGGGCGATGCAGCCGTACGTCGACGCGGGGCTGACCACCTTCGACATGGCCGACCACTACGGGTCGTCGGAGGTCATCGCCGGCCACTTCCGGAGCGCGCACCCCGACACCCCGGTCCAGCTTCTCACCAAGTGGGTTCCCGACCCGGGCCGGCGCTCGAAAGAAGACGTCAGGGCGGCGATCGAACGAGCGCTCGATCGCACTCGGAGCGACGCCGTCGATCTCCTGCAGTTCCACGCCTGGCGCTACTCCGACCCCGGCTGGCTCGACTGCATGTTCGAGCTCGACGAGCTGCGGCGCGAAGGTCTGATCCGGCACCTCGGAGTGACGAACTTCGACACCGCCCACCTCGCGATGCTGCTTCACTCCGGCATCCCGATCGTGAGCAATCAGGTCTGCTTCTCGCTGCTCGACCGGCGTGCTCGTCGCTCGATGCTCGACCTCTGCATCGCCCACGACGTGAAGCTGTTGGCGTTCGGGACCGTCGCGGGTGGCCTGCTCACCGAGAAGTGGCTGGGTGCGGACGACCCGGGCGACATCGACGCGCTGCAGACCTGGTCGCAGATGAAGTACGCCCGCTTCGTCGAGGCGGCGGGAGGATGGGCGCCGTTTCAACGGCTTCTTCGCGCCGTGAAGTCGGTCGCGGATCGCCACGGCGTGTCGATGGCCAACGTCGCCTGCCGAGCCGTTCTCCAGGAGGATGGGGTCGGCGGGGTCATCATCGGCGCTCGTCTCGGCTCGAGCGAACACATCGACGACAACCTCCGCCTCTTCTCGTTCGAACTCGACGCCTCGGACCAGGCCGTCCTCGACGAAGCCCTCGCGGGGCTCGAGGCCATCCCAGGAGACTGCGGCGACGAGTATCGGAAGCCTCCCTTCCTCACCGCCTCCGGAGATCTGAGCCACCACTTCGAGGCCGCTCCCCCGCCCTACTCCGTTCGCGCGGGCGAGCGAGGCGAGCGCATCCTATCCGGCACGATCTGGGAAGACATCGCGGGCTTCAGCCGAGCCGTCCGACGAGGGAACCGCGTCCTCGTATCGGGGACCACCGCGACCCACGGCGACCGGTTGATCGGGGGCACGGACCCCGCATCGCAGATGCACTTCATCGTCGACAAGATCGAGGGTGCGCTCCAGTCGGTCGGTGGATCGCTCGACGACGTCATCCGCACGCGGATCTACGTGCAGAACGCGTCGCAGTGGGAGCCGATCAGCCGCGCCCACGGAGAGCGATTCGGCGCGATCGGCCCCGCCAACACGCTGATTCGCGCCGACCTGGTCGGAGACGGCTACCTGGTCGAGATGGAGGCGGAGGCGTTGCTGGAGTAGAGACGCCCTTCGCTCACCGCCCCCCCGACCGGAGCACGTCGTCCGGGAGTCCGAGTCCGTACAGCTGCCCGTGGGCGTCGGGGTGCGCCGCCACATGAGCGGGCGGATGGCAGGGGTCAGTCGCCCTTCAGCGCCTCCGTCGGCGCCACGCGCGCGGCGCTCCGCAGGGGGAGGGCGGCGGCCAGCGCCGCGACGCTCCCGAGGACCAGCAGGACCGCCCCCACCACGGCGGGATCGGTCGGCGCCACGCCCACGAGGAGCGCCTCCACGGCCCGTCGACCGACCTGCGCCAGCCCGAGGCCGGCCACCAGGCCGACCCCGAGCACGGCGGCGGTCCCGGCGCCCACCTCGCGCAGGACGCGTCCGACCGGAGCGCCGAGCGCCCGTCGAATCCCGATCTCGGCGCGTCGGGCGGCCACCGACCGGGCGGTGATCCCGAAGATCCCGAGCGCGGCCAGCAGGAGGGAGATCCCGGCGAAGGCGCCTACGACCAGGAGGTTGAAGCGCTCTCCCGCCACGGAGGCCCGGATATCGGCACTGAGGACGAGCGTCTCCCGCGGGAGGACCCCGTCGTCCACGGAGCGGACCGCGCGCCAGACGTCGGGGGCCACATCGGCGACGGGGGGGCGGGCCCGGACCAGGAGGAGGGACCCGCCGAGCGCGACGTCGGCCAGGTCGAGGTAGACGACCGGCCGGGCCGCCTCCGCCACGGACGGCGACACGTCCCCGACGACCGCCACGATCCGCCCCTCGGCCCAGTCGGTCCGGACGTACCGATCGACGGGTTCGACGCCGGCCCCGAGGAACGTGCGGACGAACCGCTCGTTCACGACGAGGTCAGGCTCGTCGTCCCGCGTAGCGGACGAGAAGGTGCGGCCCTCCACGAGGGGAATACCGGCCGCCTCGAAGAACCCGGCAGAGACAATCCGGGTCGTGGCCCTCTCCTCGGTGCCGGTCGGTGGCGGGCCGTCGTCCACCGTGACGTCCACCAGGAGCCCCCGCTGCTCGAGGACGGGGTGGCTCGTGAAGCCGGCCGCCTCCACGGACGGGAGGGCGCGGACCCGCTCGAGAATGCCGTCCGTCCACGCCCGCCAGGCGTCCGCGGACTCGGGGCCGTGATCCGGATCGACGTCGAAGGCCACCAGGTCGTCGGGATCGAAGCCCCGGTCGTGGACGAGGACGTTCCGGAGGGTCCCGGCCAACGCCACAGAGAGGACCACGAGCGCCGTCGAGAGCGCCACCTCGGCGGTAACCATCCCGGAGGCCGCCAGCCCGCGCCGCCCAGGCGCGGTCGTTCCGCGCAGACGTCGTCTCAGGAGGTCCCGCGGGTCCCCGGACGCGGCCCGGAGCGCGGGGACGAGACCGAACAGCGCCCCGCCCCCGACCGCGGTGGCCAGGACGACGAGCGCCACCCGGGGGTCGACCGCGACAGTGTCGAGGAGAGGGACCCCGGGCGCTGCGGCCACGAGCACCCCGAGGAGGAGCCGGCCGACGATCAGCCCGGCCACGCCGCCTGCCGTCCCGAGAAGAAGGCTCTCGAGGAGGTACGCCCGGGCCACCCGCATCCGTCCGGCACCGAGAGACACGCGCACGGCCAGATCCCGGGCCCGTTCCGATGTCCGGGTCAGGAGAAGGTGGGCCGTGTTCAGGAGCGTGATGGCCAGGAGCACCCCGACGGATCCGAGGAACGCGAGGAGCGCCGTGCGGACGTCGTGAACGAGCGTGTCCCGCAGCACGTCGACGCGGAGGGACACCGTGCCGTGGCTCTCGGGGAAGGCACGGGCCTGCTCGGCGGCCAGCGCGTCCATGCGGGAGCGCGCCGCCTCCAGCGCCACGCCCGAGGCCAGCCGCGCGAGCGCGTGGACTTCCCGGTCGTCGTCCTCCGTGTCTCCGGGGCCGAGCGGGCGCCAGACGTCCGCGCCCTCCGGGTAGCTCCGGGGGTCCGGGAGCACGCCGACGATCTCGAGCGGGCCGGACTCCAGTCGGAGGAGGCGGCCGAGGACGTCGGGGTCCGCCCCGAATCGGCGCGTCCACAGCCCCGCGGAGACGAGTGCGACCGGGGTGCCGGTCGCGATCTCGTCGGGCGTGAAGGTCCTGCCAAGCACCGGTGCCACGCCGAGGAGGCCCGGCAGGTCGCCGTGGGTCCGGGCCACGCGGACCGACTCGGGGTTCCGGCCCTCGTCGTCGACCACTGTCCGCGGCGCTTCCGAGAAGCCCGCCACGGCGGAGAAGGCGTTCGCGCCGCCAAGAGCGGCGGCGTCCGCGTACGTGAGGTCGAGGCCGTCCGCCCCGGTGGAGCGGTCGGCGGCGCGGATCCGAACCAGCTCGTCGGGCGCGTCGTACGGGAGCGGCCGCAGGAGCAGCGTGTCGACAACCGCGAAGACCGCCGCCCCCGCGCCGAGCCCGACGGCCAAGGTGGACACGAGCACCCCGGTGAAGACGGGCGAACGGCGGAGGGAACGGAGGGCGTGGCGCCCGTCGAGCAGGGCGTCCTGGATACCGGTCGAGCGGGCCGCCCGTCGGGGTGCGAGCGCCAGGACCTGACCGGCGTACCAGAGCGCCGCCCGGACCGGACCGCGCCGGCTGCGCAGCTCGGCGTGTTCCTCGTGGAGGTCGCCGAGAACGGCGCGGCCGTCCCGGTCGACGCCGAGGAGGGCGCGGGCGGCGGCGGCCAGCCAGTCGGGCGGTCCGGGGGGGCGAAGGGCGCTCACGCCTGAGCCTCCAGCACGTCCTCGAGACCGGCCGACAGCTCGGCCACGACGCGGTGGGAGCGGCGGAGGGCCGCCGTCCCCTCGGGCGTCACCGAGAAGACCTTCCGGGGATTCCCGCCCCGCGTCTCGTCGGCCTGCTCGAAGCGGAAGGCCACCAGACCCTTGTCTCCCATGCGGTCGAGGGTTCGGTAGAGCGCGCCGCGGGAGACCGACCGGTCCGTGGCGGACTCGATGACCCGGCGGACCGGGAGGGCGTAGGCGTCGTCCCCGCACTGGAGGACGGCCAGGAGGACGAGGCGTTCGAACTCGCCGAGGAGGTCGGTGGACATGGGATCTCTCCGTTTACGTTGTCACCATAGTGGCGACAATGTATACACACCATCGTGCCCGGACAACGGTCCATCTTCGGCCCCATGACCCCGAGCAACGCGTCGCAGTGGGAGCCGATCAGCCGCGCCCACGGAGAGCGATTCGGCGCGATCGGACCCACCAACACGCTGATTCGCGCCGACCTGGTCGGAGACGGCTACCTGGTCGAGATGGAGGCGGAGGCGTTGCTGGAGTAGGGGCGCCCTTCGCTCACCGTCCCCCGAATCGCTGGTACAAGAAGCTCTCCTCGTCCCACCGGATCTCGCCCATCTCGTTCGCGATGTGGTGCGTCACGTGGAACACGGTGCGGAGTTCGGTCATCACCCCGTCCAGGTCCATCGGCTGGGCGAGGTCGTCGGTGGGTCGGTGGTAGCGTTCGGCGATCCAGGCGTTGAGCTCCCCTTGCGCGTCTCGGGTCGGATCGACCGCCGAGCGCGCGCTCTGCACCCAGATCGCCGGAATGCCCTGGCGCACGAAGGCGTATTGATCGCTGCGGATGAACAGGTTCTGATCGGGCGTGGGGTCGGGGCTCACAGGGGTCCCGCTGCGAGCGACGGCTACGTCCACCGCCTCCGAGAGATTCGAATGCTCGTACCCGAATGCGAGCATGTCGGACGTCGCCGTGATCATCCCCATCACCCCGTCGATGTTCTGGTTGGCGACCACCCGTCCATCGACCGTGGGGAAGCGCGCGAAGTACTCGGAGCCGAGGAGACCGGATTCCTCTGCCGTGACCCAGAGGAAGAGGATCGAGCGGCGAGGCGCCTCCATGCGCGTAAGCACCGAGGCGAGCGTGAGCAGCGCCGCAGACCCCGACGCGTTGTCGAGCGTCCCGTTGTAGATCGAATCGCCGCCTACCGGGATACCGACGCCCAGATGATCGAGGTGCGCGGTGAGCACGAGGTGTTCGTCTCGCAGGTCGGGGTCGGACCCGGGCAGGAGCGCGGCCACGTTCGCGCTCTCGAACGGGTCGTGTACGAAGCGCGCTCGCACCTCGGCCTCCATATCCAGGTCGAACGAGCGCGGCGTGCCGGATCGGATGCTCGCCATCACGCTGTCGAAGTCCTGTCCGACGCTCGCCATCCACGCGGACGCCACCTCAGTGGAGACGGTGAGGGAGGCGGCGAGTTCCTCTCCGCCGGCCCGCTCGGTCATTCCCTCCGGCACGACGTAGTGCGTTCGGGTGCGCGGAGGGAGCCCACCCGGACCCCCACCCGTCCGGATCACGACCACGCCAGCGGCACCCCGGGCCCGAAGCTGCGAGTCGCGACTGGCGCCGCTCGACAGCACGGTCCGCTCCAGCGAGCCGAAGCCGTCGGGTGCGCCGGAGACGACGACCACGAGCTTGCCCTCCACGTCGATTCCGTCGAGGTCGTCGTAGCCGAGCGTCGGCATGCTGATCCCGAAGCCGCCGAAGACGAGGGGCGCCCGGAGATCGACGCTCGTGGCCGTGACCCGGGGCACGATCGTGACGTCCGCACCGTACTCCAGCGCGCGACCCGCCACCGTGAACGAGGCCGACCCCGGCTCGAGAGTCGCGCGTCGGAAGAGAATCGGCTGGACCCAGCTTTCGTCCACGCCTCCGGGCACCAAGCCGAGCGCCTCCGCCTCTCGGATCACGTACGCGGCCGCCGAGTCGTAGCCGGCGGTGCCCGGGCGACGCCCCTGCATCGCGTCGCTGGAAATGGCCGTCTGGTGTGCGAGATAGGCGTCCATCGAGAGGCTGTCAGCTGCGTCGTCGAGCGAGATCGGGGGTGGCTCGGTGGCGCACGAGGAGAGTGCGGCGACGAACAGGGGAGCGAGGGTCGCCACCGCTGGCATCCTTCTCGAAATCATGACCGTGCGCCTCGCGAGGTGTGGGTCGGGACGGGGCCTGCGCGAGGCAGTCTGGGGCCGATGTCCAGCGGAGGCCACCACCGGCAACGGGTCAACTCATCCGACCTGCGCCTCCTCGGGCCCAACGCCCGTGACCGGTCTCGCGCCCTGACCGCGCGATATGGTCGAAGATCCGATCGACCCACCGGAGGTTCACCATGCGCCGTTTCTGCCGTCCCATCTCTCGCCTCGCGCCGCTTCACCTGCTCCGGTCCGCGGGCCTCTCGTTCGCGCTGACCGTTGCCGCCGTGGCGTTGCCCGCCCCCGCGGCAGGAGCGCCCGGTGCGG
The DNA here is from genome assembly GCA_028279425.1 of Longimicrobiales bacterium. Classification (GTDB taxonomy): domain Bacteria; phylum Gemmatimonadota; class Gemmatimonadetes; order Longimicrobiales; family Gaopeijiaceae; genus Gaopeijia. Next base: position 31,097 of record JANQNV010000028.1, read on the forward strand.
ACGCCTCCACCGACGCGCCCAAGACCGACGGTGACTACGAGATTCTCGTCGCGCCGCGGGGGTCGGCCGCCGCCGAAACGGCCGCCGCCCGAGCAGACGGCACTCGCATCCTTGCGGAACGGCGCCTCTTCCGTGCCCTGAATCGCGCCGCCGAGCTGTTGTCCGAGCCGGGCGCCACCACCGTCACGATCCGGCTCGCCGAGGGCGAGTACCCGGGCCAGGCGGGCCTCGGCGTGTGGACGATTCCCACCATCGCGAATCCCGAGGGACGGTTGCGCATCCTGGGTGGCTACGACGACGCCTTCTCGGCCCGCAGTCCCTTCACCCATCTCAGTCGACTCGTGACGCAAGAAGGACGGGACGGTGCATTCATCACGGTGGAGCGTCGCTCGCAGCTCGCCGAACTGGTGATCAGCGGCCTTCATTTCGACGCCGCCCCGTCGAACAACTACGACGCGCGCAGCAACAGCATCCTCAAGGGCAGCTCCCGCACCTACGGCCTGCTGAGCTTCAACCAGCTTCGGGTCGAGTCGCTGGTGGTCGCCGACAACATCTTCATCAACGGCGCGCACGGGGCGTTCGATCCCGCCATCGGCGGCGTTCCCGGCTCGAGGGTCGAGATCCGCAACAACCTGTTCTTGAACACGATCAAGCCGATGAAGGCGTCGGCTCTGAGTCGGGGGACCGACGTCGACATCGTGATCCAGGGCAACTCGTTCATCCTCAACTGGCCCTTCAATCCAGACCCCACCTCGAGCAACGTCGGGGTCGTCGAGCTCTACCACTCCGACGGCTACAAGACGCTCACCTTCGAAGACAACCTCTTCGCCTTCAATCCGGGCGGTGCGATGCAGCAGGACTGGGCCCCCGACCGCATGGGCCCGATCACCCTGCGCAACAACCTCTTCCACGCCAACGGGTCGCTGTTCTCGACCGCCACTCCCGAGGACGGCGTCATCGTCGGGAAGTTCGGGACGAATCCGACCTACATGTCGCTCGACCTCATCGCGGTCGAAGACGATTTCGACTACACGGTCGAGGGGAATGTCTCGATGGATCCGGGCATCACGCTCTCGATCGCCCCCCTCCAGGCCGTCGACAGCGACGCGGTCCAGCGCGAGGACACCTTCATCAACGACGTCCGCCGGATTCTGGGTATGAACCAGAGCGGGGGCGCCGTCCCGATCGCCAACTACGCCCCTCGGATGGTCTACCTGCCCGAGCACCCGCCGATCCCCTCCAACCCGGAGGCGCAGCGGTACGGGATCCAGCCCGGTCAGGTGTGGGGGGCGCGGTGACGGGCGGGTGAGGCCGGTCAACGACGGAGAGCCCAGCATCTGCGACTTCGGACCCAGTTGCCGCGAACAACGAGACGCTACTCCGCGTTGAGCGTTTGCCGCGGATCGACGCGGGTGGCCCTCCGGGCCGGTTCGAAGGACGCGGCCAGTGCGACGGTGGTGAGAACCACTGCCGCGGCCACGAGCGCGCCGATGTCGCGGCTCCCGACGCCGTAGACCAGGCCCTCGAAGAGGCCAGCGGCCAGCATGAAGAGCGCGGCTCCAAGCGCGACTCCAACCAGGGCCATACGGAGTCCCTCCGCCAGGACCATCCCTCTCACGCGCGACGTTCCTGCGCCCAACGCGACGCGGATACCCATCTCGCGCTTCCTGCGGCCCACGGCATACGAGAGCACAGCGAACAACCCGGCGGCCGCCAGCACGAGGGAGAGGCTGGCGAGCGCGTTGAGCAGCAGGAGCATGAAGCGAGGCATGTCCTCCTGTTCCGCCAGCGTCCGCTCGGCTGTCTCCGCGCGCCAGATCCACTGGGCCGGGTCGACGGCCGCCACCGCCCGGCGCATCAACGGAACGAGCGCTTCCGTGTCGCCCGCGGTTCGCACGCTGAAGGTCACGACGCCCGGCGATTGGTCGGGCGCCGCGGCGTAGACGATCTGGTTGGGGCCCTGACGTTGGTCCCGACCCTCCAAGCGGAGATCGCGCGCCACCCCGACAACGGTGAGCCAGGGCTCGTCCGCCTCAGAACGGAATCGCCGTCCGACGACCCGGTCCGTGCCCCAGATCCACTGCGCCATGTCCCGATCGATGACGACGTTGTCGGCTCCGGCGTCCCCTGCGTTGAGCGGGCGTCCCGCAACGAGGTGGACACCGCGAACGTCGAACCAGTCCGGCGATGCGTACACGGCGGGCACGATCGCAGGCTGATCCGCCAGCACCTCCGAACCCTCCGCCTGGATTGCCGTGCCGAACTTGAGGAGCGAGGACTCCTTCGCGACACCGTCGACCTCGGGCCTGGCCTCCAACCAGGCCTCGACCCGGCGTTCGGCGTCGAGGCGGGCGGCCGCGTCGGCGTAGCGCACCCTCGACCACTGGATCTGAAGATGGGCGACCCGCTCGACCTCGAAGCCCGGGTCTTCGGCGAGCAACAGGGTGAAGCTTCGGGTCAGCAGCCCGGCCCCCGCGAGCAGCACCATGGACAGCGCGATCTGGCCGACCACCAGCGCGTTGCGCATGCGACGTCGGCCGCGGGTCTCGTCGAGCCCCGACCCCGCCGAAGAGAGCGTCGCTCCGGCCCCGCGCAGCAGCATCCCTGCGGGCACCAAGCCTAGCGCCCACCCGGTGGCCGCCGCGCCGGCGAACGTGAAGAGGAGGGTGCGATCCTCGACGACGAAGGCGTGGCGAGTGAAGAAGGTGAGCGACGAGGGTAGCATCCCACGGATGCCCTCCAAGGCCAACCACGCGACCCCCGCAGCCGCCACGCCGCCCAGGAGTCCCAGTATCATTCCCTCGATCGTGACCTGCGCGAGCAGCCTTCGGCGCGGGCAGCCCAAGGCGCGTCGAATGGACATCGCTCGCTCGCGACTCGAGAACCCTACCAGGATCAGGTTGGCCGCATTGGTGAGCGCGATCAGGTACAGGAGGAGGACGGTTCCCGCCAGCGTCAGGAGGGGCCGGACGAACCGCTCCTGAACCTCGTGTTCGGCCACAGCCCCGAGTTGCACACCCCGAACCGTGCCGGGCTGGGCGGCTTCCATGCCCTGCCCGACTGCGGCGAAGCGCTCGTGTGCCTCGGCAAACCCGACGCCGGGCGCCAGCCGGAGCCACACCCAGCGCAGCCACCCGGGCTCGCGGTCCAGCCAGGAGCCGTCGTCTCGCAGAGGTAGCCAAAGGTCGGGCGCGCTGGACTGGGCCGGGAAGCGGATGCCCCCCCGGAGCACCCCGATCACAGTCACCGGAGTGGACTCGAGCGTGATGGTACCTCCCACCAGGTCGCGCTCACCACCCATCCGCTCCCAGGCCTCGCGAGAGAGTACGGCGACGGCAGGCGCACCCGGACGGGCATCCTCGGCGCGGATCCCCCGCCCGAGATGGAGAGGGATACCCAGCAGGGTGTCCGCCCCAGGCGAGAGCGCCAGCACGTGCATCGCCTCGGGTAGCTCGACATCGGTGCGCATGAGGGTCTCGCGGTCCCAGGCGACCCATCCCTCCACGAAGTCCGTGGTGGCCGATCTCCACCCCTCCAGCGCACCTGGCTCCACACCAAGGGTCCACGCGCGCTCCTCCCCCCGTAGGAACTGTGTCTCGACCTCCATCAAGCGGTCCACGGCACGGAACTGGAAGGGCCGCAACGCGAACGCATCGATCACGGAGAACGTCGCCGAACTCGCGCCCACCGCGAGTCCGAGCAGCAGGACCACAGCGGCGACCAGGCCGGGAGCGCCCTTGAGGCCGCGCAGCGCATCGCCCAGCAGTCGAGCCATCGAGGCCGCGCGCCCCTCCCCCCCGTCCCGTGGGTCGTCGTCGACGGCGACCACGTCGTGGCGGATCCGGTCCATGTCCCCGAACCGTTCCCGGGCCTCGGCCTTGGCCGCCTCCGGGTCCCAACCCCGTGCGATCAGATGGTCGATGCGCTCCTGGACGTGGTGCTCCAGCTCCTCGCGCACGTCGGGTCTCACCTTCTTCATCGTCTACCGCTCCTCGACCACGCGCGCCACGGCACTGACATAGGAGTCCCAAGTGCGCATCTCCCCGCGAAGCGCACGCTCCCCCACCGCCGTGATCGTGTAGTAGCGGGCCCGGCGCCCCTTCTCGGATACGCCCCATTCGGCCTCGGCGAAGCCGCGCTTGCGGATGCGGTGAAGGGCGGGATAGAGCGCCCCTTCTTCGACGAGGAAGGCACCCTCAGACCGGTCTTCGATCCAGCGGAGGATCTCGAATCCGTGCATTCGCCCGCCGCGCGCCAGGGCGGCCAGCGCCAGGAACTCGACGGAGCCCGGCAGAATGGATAGGGGTTCAACCATGGCACGGCCGCCCGGAGTTAAGGTGAGGGATCGACCCTACCACCCTATTGGCCTCGCGTGCTTAGGGCAAGGACACGGCTCCTGAAGGCCGAGAAGCTCGCGGGGCTGCCGAAGCTGAACGGAGGACTCTGGCACCCCTACCGGCGCCTCTGGGCCTCGGAGCGGAAGCACCTGCCGGATGTCGACGTGGCGGCCGCGGGTGGATGGAAGGACACACGGGCCCGAAGCTCAGCTACGAGCGGGCGGACCCCGCCACGGTCCTGCGGGTCGTGGAGGGTGTCTAGGATCCCCCCATCCCGGCCCGATCGAGTCGTTCGGGCCGACATGATTCTAGCGCTACTCCACGATCAACTCGAAGGTGAAGACCTCAACGCCACCGGTAACGCCGTTGAACCCACGGACCTCCAGGATCGCCTGACCCTTCTGTTGGAACTCGATCTCCACCGAGTGTCGGTAGAGCGCCTGATAGTCGGGACAGCCGTGGTCACCGACAGGATCCCAGAAGATGTCGTAGGGCTCGACCAAGACCCGATCTGTCTCGATCGTCGTCTCCGTCGGTCCCTTCCTCGAGCATCCGCCCGCCAAAGTCCTGACAACTACCGTGAACGGGGCTCCCGAGACGACGGTAGCGGGGAACGTGACCTCGAGAGGATCACCTCCCGCCAACAGCACACCCAACTCTGTGCGTTCCTCGACCTCGGTCGGAGACGAACAAGCGGCCACCACGGCGACCAAGGCCGCACCCAACCTGAGTCCACGTCGCAACTGTCTCATTTGCTCGCCCTCGCTCGGCTAGTGCGGGTAGGGACCGATGGTCAGATTCCGACTACCGGGTACAACCCGATGGCCTCCTTGGGCCAGCAGCCGGGGGTACTCACACTAGATACCCGCCACCGGCCTACCCAGGGCGTCGGGCGACACCCCCTCCCCCGGTGGGGAAGATCCCCACGGGTCGATTTCGGCCTCCCCGGGCGCCGGCGTTAGAGGCCCTTGGCGGACACATTCCTGCCACAGCGCCCCAAGCACCACGATGCCCCACAGCGGCACAACCGTTGCGGGGCATCGTCTTTCGTGAGTGGAGCCAGCCGGGCTCGAACCGGCGACCCCCTGCTTGCAAAGCAGGTGCTCTCCCAACTGAGCTATGGCCCCATGTATGCTACTCTGCCTTGTGGTCAAGCCACATCGCTACAGGAGTGAGTGGCTCCCCCAACGCGGGTGTGCATGTTCGGTGCGCACGTATAGCACCGAAACACGCCTGTTCCCGAAGCTCGCCGGCCCCAAGAACGGCCTACAACATAGTCTCTCGATCGGCCTCTTGGTAGGAACCCTTCGGCGCTTCGAGACCGGACGCCTCCTGTCGGCTAGCAGCGGGACCTGGCGGAACGGCCAAGCACCGCGCGCAGGCCCAACCGAGCCTGGGGCCACCGACACCCTCGCCCGCCGAGTCAAAATCAGCCGCCAGCGGTGACATCGACCCGAAGCACCGGAGGCACTCTCGGCGGGCGGCAAAGGTGACGTCTATGTCGCCGCCGTCGGCGAAATCATAGACGATTGGGCGGCACCTGATGGACAGCGAGTCCTGACCCTCGGGCATACCGATTGGGGAGAGCGATGCCTGTAGGGAATACCGTCCGCCGGACCAGGTCTTCGTTCACCCGCGAGTCCTCCGCTCGGCAGCTCACAGAAAGTGAGGTAGACATCCAGCTCCGACTCCGCCGGCATGCCTACCGAATCCCGGACCACTCCCTGGAGTCGAGCATAGCCGCTCGGAGGACCAAACCCCGAAGGCGACGGGGAGGAGGACCCGAGCCCTGCATGTAGCGCCCAACCGCCGCCAGCAGTGATCGGGCAAGCCGAGCCTAGTGTCCCGTTTGAGCAGTCCGGTGCGTACCGAGAGGGGGTGAGGGCTTGGGTGGCGAGGCGGAGCGACGCGGCGTAGCCAAAGCTACGGCAAGGAGTGCCAACGACGTCCACACAAGATGCACACCTCCTCGAATACCTTCGGGACTTTTCAATCGGGACACTAGCGAGGAGCTACCGCGCGAGGGTACTCTGAGGACAAGGCGAGTTGGCCGGATCGCTCTCGAAGCGGCAGCGCGGGCAAGCGATGGCGCCGGGCGCGACTTCTCAGCGGGGGCGACAGAAGGTGGATGGAGGTAAGGGTGAGGAGTTCCGGTTATCGGCGAGGCTACTCGCCTCTTCCTGCTTCGAGGAGAGGAAGGCGGACGGCGAGTCGCTACAACGGGCGACTGGGCGGCTCCCCATCCTCGACACCGGTTGAGACGCGCTTGGCCGGAATCGTATTTCGCGCTGGCCGGTCATCTGCCGTGGCCATGGCTCCTATCCTTGGGGCGGTCCTGGGCTGTTCCTCGGATACCACCGAGCCGTCAAGCCAAGCGCCGCATCTCGCGACCGCAGCGTCGTCGTTCCTGCTCGTCTCGGATGGGCTCTCCGCTACTGGCAGCGTTCGCATCGCAGTTACCAACGCAAACGACCGGCCCCTCTACGTCTTCCGGTCCTGTGGTTCGATCCTCTTCTGGCTCGAGCGTGAAACGGACCTCGGTTGGGAGACGACACTCGAACCACCGAGTTGCCTCGCCCTCCCAGAGGCCGAACCGGTGGCCGCTGGTGCATCGAGGGAGTTTGCGCTGTCGATCACAGTCGAGCCTGACTACCAGGTGGGCACGCACCGGATCGTCTTCGACATGCTGTCCTGGACCGCCGACTGGGCTCGAGCCGTCGACGAGGGTCGGTGGCCCAAGACGTCACGCTCGAGTGATGAGTTCGAGCTGGTGATTCAAACCGGAGGCTCCAGGGCGGCGAGTTCCACTTGGCCGGCGACCACCTCGGGCCATGCCCTTCCACGTGGGTACAGTGGGCGAGGTGATGGTGAGGAGTAGCTCTCGGAGAGGTCAGGTCGTCGCCGCCTTGTCAGGTATTCTACGGGCCCTGCCGGCCGATGGACTCGCCAAGGACCTGGCATGAGGATGCTCTTCGTCTGCTTCGTCGTCGCTCTGCTCGGGTGCGACGACGCTACGGCCCCCCTCGACGGCGGCCGGTATGAGTTGGTGACGGTCAACGGTGAGGCGGTGCCAACCGGATCCGTGACGGGAGGATTCGTGATCTTGATCGATGGCTCGTACCATTTCCAGCTGTACGGGCCGGAGGTGGATTTCTCGGAGCTTGGTACGTTCAGGGTCGAGTCTGACGTCGTGACCTTCGTGCCCGACCGGGGGCTTTCCCCCCACCTCGAGCAGGGCAGCTCCTGGGTGGCCGAGATCCGCGGCAAAGAGATCCACTCCCGAAACGACGACCTTCGGGGCGCCGAAGTCTACCGACGCAACGATTGACCCTCCGTACCGGTCCACTTGCCCGACGGAAGGACGACACAGCTGCAGTCTGAACCTACGCGGACGTCCAGGTCCGGAAGAGTCCCGCCCAGCCCGCGATCGCGTGAATCGCGGAGGCCCCCATGACGAGTTCACGGAACGTCAGGTGGGGCTCGTCCACCGCCGTGCCGCAGGAGCAGGGCTCGCAGCATGAGCTCGATCCCGTGCGAAACCAGAAGCGGTGGCCCCGCATCCCACCCCCGCCGGAACGTGTCGCCGGCCACTCGCACCGCCGCACGAGGGGTCCGCGGCTCGATCTCGAGCTGCGTCATGCGACGCTCCCATCCTCGCGGGTCGATCCGAGAAGCGCCGGCGCGGCCCCTCGCACCTCGGGAAGCAAAATCTGAAACTTCGCGCCCTCACCGAGGTCGCTCGACAAGAAGACCTGACCGTCTGCACGCTCTACGATGGTGCGCACGATACTTAGGCCGAGGCCGCGGCCCAACTCTCCACTCGTCGTAGCCCGCGGCTCGAACAGGTAGTTGACGGCCTCCTGCGCGATTCCAGGTCCCGTATCGGTGACAGTGAAGCGCACGAAGCTGCGCACCGGCGCGGAGTCGCCTGGCTCAGTACGGATACGGACGCGATCAATCACCAGTGAGAGATGGCCTCCGCCAAGCATCGCCTCCGACGAGTTGGTCGCCAGGTTGAGGAGGATCTGGTCGAGATCTCCGGGAGGCAGGAGGAGTCGGCTCTTCACTTTGCACCGGACCTCCACGGTGACGCCTTCAGAAACAGCGCCCCGGATCAGTCCTTCGAAGTGCGAGACCAGCTGACTCACCTCGAGCAGGACCGGCTTCGGCTCCCAATCACCTCCCATGGCCCGAAGCTTCCCGATCAGCTTCCCCATCGCCGCGCTTGCTGCGATCGCGTCCTGGAGCCCTGGGGGGATCCCGTCCCCCATCTCGCGGGCCGTGATCATCAGTTCAGCGTCTACCACCTGGAGCAGGTTCGCGAGATCATGCGCGAGCTTGGCTGCGAACTCGCCCCGCCTCAGGGCATCGTCCTTCCTCGATCTCTTGGAGAGGACATCGATCAGGTTCTTCGACCACCCCCGCCGAGCCGCGGCCAATCGGGCCTGAGCGCTGGCGAGCTCGGGTGAGGAAGAGAGGGCGACGAAGTCGTGGACACCCCGAGCGACTGCGCGTTCGCGCACCTCCATCGGCGCGACTGCGGGCGTCACCATCAGCACCGGATGGTGCACGGACTGCCGGAGCACGCTGCGCACCGTCCGTCGGGCGCCAGGATCGTCTGGGGTCGGCTCGACGAAGATGATCGGAGCCTTCTCCGCGACACGTCGGATCTGTGCGGGACGCGTTGCGTAGATCAGCTTCACTCCGCCGGGCCGCAGGAGTTTCACGAGCCGCCGCTTCGTGCGTTCCTGAAGTCGGTACGCGATCGCGAGTAGTTCGGGACGGTGCGATTGCTCCGTCACAGTTCGCCTCCATGCAATAGGGCGCGGCCGAGGGCCGCTTGCGAGAAGGCCGGGGGGGATCGAAGGGTACACGCCGATCGGCGGCCAGGTCCAGACCCGCGACGGGGCTTCGCCGCCGACGGCCGGCCACGCATGGCGCGCTTCTCGACACCTTGGTCGACGAGGGGCTCTTGTAGGCTGCGATCGATCTTGCGCGCAGGTGCGCGTTTGCTTTTACTTCGGCGTCCAAGCTGCACGGATGTAGCTGGTCAGGGGGGTCTCTGCTTGGTTCGAGGCCCCCCATCTTCGTTTCGAGCGGAAGACTCCCTACTCCCCCGGGGGAAGCGGCCCGACAGGAGTCTCCCAGGCTTCTGCGCTACCTTTCGTGTGGGTCGGCACTGAGGCCGGCGACGGGATCCTGGGAGAGGTTTGCGGCGGTGTTGGGGCAGGGAACGCCCGTCGTCGGCACGTGGCGACACCGCCGGCACCGGAGGCCGGATGAGACTGATTCTGCGCTTCCGCACGGCCGCGATCCTGCTCGTCTTTGGCGCAGGATCCGTGGTCAGTTCCCTCTACTACGGCCCGGCGGATGCGAGCGGAGTGTGGCAGGATCCTGGGCTTGTCCGCAGGGTCGGCGTCGTCAGCCTCGTGCTTGGCGCGCTCGCACTCGTCGCTCGCCTCCTCCGGAGCACGATCGAGTGGGGTGCACGGGACGAGGACACACGGCGCGACTGACGCCTCCTGCAGGGCGTCAGGGCTGCCATCCCAGTGTGAGCAGGATCCGCCGGGCGTCGCCTGGGATGACGCCGGTCCCACCGAAGGCACCGCGAAGGAAGTAGTAGTCGTCGGTGAGGTTGGGGATCATGATATCCGCGAGGAATGAACCCTTCTGCAGGTATGCCCCACCCTCCCAGACTGTGAAGCCGGGGATCTCCTGGTCGCCCCCGATCACGGGCACGATGTCGCTGTTCGCGTGCACACCCAACTTGAGTCCACCGATCCACCCACCCGGGAGGGCTCGCTCGGTGGTAGCCCAGATGCGCCATGAGTGCTCCGGGACGTTATCGAGCCGCGAACCGGCGGCGATGTTCGTGTCCTCGGTCACCTCGGCGTCCGTATACGCGTAGGACCCGAAGATCGAGACCGCAGAGGGCTCCCAGGCAGCGAACGCCTCGAACCCTCGAGCCCGTTGGGTCCCCGTCGGCACACGAAACGCAGGATCGTTCGGGTCTGCGGTTGCAACGTTCTGCCTCTCGAGGTCGAACGCCGAGATCGTACTGACCAGGTCGAAGCCGACGTCCACCTTCACGCCCGCCTCGTATTGGCGGCCTGTCTGAGGCCCGAGAGGATTGCCGTCCGGAGTGCGCACGAACCCGAAGTTGGGAGACGCGGCAAAGGTCGTCGCATAAGACGCAAAGGGCACCACACCGGGTACCACCTCCCACGATACACCCGCGCGCGGGGAAACCTGCGAATCCGTGCGCGTTCCCTCATCGCCGGAGCGGTTGCTCAGTGTGCGGTTCTCCAGCTGGTCCCAGCGAAGCCCCACCACCACGGTGAAGACCTCGGCGGGCGTGAAGAGCGCTTGAGCGTAGCCGCCGTACAGCTGGAACTGGTCCTCCGAGTCAGCGAGCGTGAAGATCCCCTCCACTGGCGCGCCATAGGTGGGGTCAACGACATCGATGGGACCGACGGTGCCGCGCTCGAAGAGCGATAGGTAGGTCCAGTCTGCGACATCGAAGCCCGCCGAGACCGTCGCGGGTACGGTGCCCAAGTTGAACCGCTGCACTACCTGCGCTCCGACGACCCACTCATCCTGCTCCTCCTGGAAGCGGTTGAAGCGTCGATTCAGCGTTCGGCCGTCGTCCTCGAGCGCCGCAGGTGCAACCGAGGGCTGGTCATACTCGCTTCGATTGACCCGCGCGTAGGCGCGAACGAGGCCGGAGCCACCGGTGCGCCGCTCCACCGTGAAGGTGTTCATGAGTCCCTCGGAGACGGTCTCCCCTTGGCCGGGTTCACCGGTGAACAGGGAGCGGGGTAGCTCGAAGCGGTCCGTGTCGACAACCGTGCCAGAGAAGGGATGGTTGATGTACCGGAGCAGTTCGCGGCGGCGCCAGTCACCCTGGTAGCGCAGAGTCAGCCCCGAGTCGTTGGACCACTCGAGCGTAGGAGCGATCTGCGCGGCCTGCGGCTCGACGAAGTCGATGAAGCTCTCGCGCTGCTCCCACGTCGCGACGAGTCGGTAGCCGAGCCCCCCGCCCACCGGACCGGTGACGTCGATCTCGGGCTGGACGTACCCGAAGTTCCCTACCCCGAATCGTGCCGCGACGCGGGCCTCGTCCAGCGGCTTCTTGGTGACGATGTTGACCGTTCCCCCAGGTGAGCCCTGGCCGAAGACCGCACCGCCGGGCCCTCTCAGGACCTCGACACGTTCGATGTTGGCCATCCCCTCGGCTTGGATGTTCAGGGAGCCGGTGTTGCGGATCCCATCAATGACGGACTCGCCGACCAGGAACCCTCTCAGCCTGAAGCTGCGGAAGGGCTCGACGCTGTTCCGTGCGGCGCTGACCCCCGCAACGTTCCGCACGATGTCGGAGACGGTCACGGGCCGCTGCTGGTCGATCATCTTCTGAGGAATCACATGAATCGACTGCGGAACCCTGCTGATTGCGGCAGGGAACCCGAGCCCGACGTCGGCGTGTCGCTCGACGTAGCCTTCGGTCGAACGACTCGTGTGGACCGTGATGCCGGGAAGCGGGAGCGCGCGCTGACCATCCGGTCCGACCTGGCCCCGAGACCGAATTGCGAAGACATCGGCATCGAACTCGATCTCGAGTCGCGTGGTCTCTCCCGGGCGGACGTCGATTCCGCCCTGGTCCGCCTCCCGAAGACCGTCGGATACCCGCAGGGTGTACGCACCCGCCGCGACGTCCCTCAGCGTGAAGGCACCGTCGGTACCCGTCGAGGCGCTCACCCCCGTCTCGACGAGCGATACGGACAGCCCCGAGACGCCGGCTCCCGAGAGGTCCATGATACTGCCCTCGATGGTTCCGGTCGCGCTGGACTGGGCCGAGGCCACAAACGGAAGGCCGAGGCCGATACACAAGAGGAGAGTCGCGGCGACGCCGAATCGAGGTCGGGAGGAGGCCCAGTGTTGGGTTCGGACGGTAGGAGCGATTCGCGATTGCATCGAGCGACCTTCGCGGCGAGAAGTGGAAGGCGGGTAGGTTGCCGACTCGGTTTCGATAATGACAGTACGTTATCATTACGGAGTCGGCAAGGGCGTTCTCCAGCCCGGGCCCCCACCCCCTGCGCGAGGCGCATCCCAGTACCACGCAGAAGGGTCCAACGTCCCCTCTCCCTGTGAGTTACTCGGTTGTCCATTCCTGACATCGATGTAAGGCGCGTTACCCTCGTATGTCTCGCTTCGGTTCACGCTCGATCCCCTACCCCGTGACAATTGGAGTCCCTGTCCTTACAATGTAAGGAACCGGAGGAGGTGGGGAGTGGGCAGAAGCTCGTTGGGGGCATTCGAACAGCTGGTCCTGCTGGCCGTGCTCAGGCTGCAGGAGGAGGCATACGCGGTCTCGATCGTGAACGAGATCCGCGAGCGTACGAGCAGAGACGCCAGCCTCGCGTCGATCTACGTCGTACTCGGGCGACTCGAGTCGAAGGGTCACCTCACCTCGTCGGTCGACGACTCGACCTCCGGACGCGGCGGGCGGCGCAGGCGCTTCTACCGCGCGACGCCGGCCGCCATCGAAGCCCTGAGAGCCTCTCACGCCGCACTCAGGAGCCTGTGGGATGGCCTCGGAGTGATCACCGACTGACGTGGATCCGAACCGTCTCTCCCCCGGCTGGTCACTCGTGCTTCGCCTTCTGCTTCCGGCCACGCTGCGCGACGAGGCCATCGCTGACCTCGAGGAGCTCGCCGCCACCATCGAAGCCCGTCACGGACGAGGCCGCGCACGGGCGGGCATCCGCCGCGAGGTACTCCGGTTGGCGCTGCGTGCACCTGCCCTCCGGCTCCGGGCCCGCCGCCTGAGGCAGGCGCGCCGTCGTCTTTCGCCATCCGATCGCCCCTTGGGAACTGGACCGATCATGCCTTCGATCCGCTACGCTCTCCGCTCGCTCCTCCGTGCCCCGGGCTTCACCCTGGTCACCGTTCTGACCCTCGCAATCGGAATCGGCACGAACGCGTCGGTCTTCAGCGTCGTCGAGTCGGTGTTGATGCGGCCCCTGCCCTACCAGGAGCCCGAAGAACTGCGCTTCGTGTGGACCGAGATGCGGAACCGCGACGTCGAACGGTTCTTCACCTCCTTCCCGATGTTCCAGGACTACGAACGAGAGCTCCCGTCGTTCGAGTCGATCGGGTTCACGACCCCACTCGCCGTCGCGCTGACGAGCGAGGGCGCCGACCCGGAGCAGGTCGAGGCGGCCGGAGTCTCGCGCAGGTTCTTCGAAACGCTCGGCATCGCACCGATCCTGGGTCGTGGGCTCGTCGACGACGACTTCCTGCCCGGCGAAACCGTGGGAGCCGACGGAGTCTCCCCGCCGACGACCGCCCTGCTCTCGCATGGGTTCTGGACGCGGCGCTTCGGTGGCGATCCGGACGTCGTGGGCGCCGTGGTCGACGTAGACGGTCGGGCCGTCGAACTCGTGGGCGTCTTGCCGCCGGGCTTCACCTTCGAGCTGCCGCCCGACGTGGCCGATGCCGGTCGGCCCGAACTGTGGACGGCCCATCGCGTCGACTACGCACGGGCCAACCCGTTGAATGCCTTCTCGTTCGTGGTGGGCCGACTGAGCGCGGGGGCCACCGACGCCCGCCTGGATCAGGAGCTGGAACGACTCGGCGCCGACATGCGGCAGCGCAACGAAGCGTTCGCGGCCGCGGGACTGGGCCTCTACGCGCGCCCTCTCCTCGACGATCTGGTCGCCTCGGTCCGGCCCATGATCCTGGCGCTGCTCGGGGCGGTCGGGTTCGTGCTCCTGATCGCGTGCGCGAACGTGGCGAATCTGGTGATGGTCCGTGCGTCGACCCGCGACCACGAGGCGGCGGTCCGTGCCGCCCTGGGAGGCGGCCGGGCCCAGGTGGCCCTGCCGTTCCTGGTCGAGAGTCTGTTGCTGGCCGGACTCGCGACGATCGTGGGCCTCGGGTTCGCGTGGTTGGGGGTCGGCGTGCTCGAGGGACTCCTTCCGCCGGGGATGCCGAGATCGACGAGCATCACCGTGAACGGGCCCGTGCTGGCGTTCTCCGTACTCGCCGGCGGCCTGTCGGCGGTCGTCTTCGGCCTGCTGCCCGCGCTCGAGGGACTCCGACCCGACCTGGCCGCCCTGCTCAAGGATCGGTCTTCCGTGCGCTCGGCGTCCCGCACCTTCCGAGACGGGGTGGCCGTCGGGGAGGTCGCCTTGTCGGTCGCCCTGTTGATCGGTGCCGTGCTGATGATGCGCTCGATGGTCGCGCTCCAGGCCACCGACCCGGGATTCGATGCGGAGCGGGTGCTCACGCTCACCCTCGCTCCTCCCGACGGTCGGTACCCCGACCTCGGCTCCCACCAGGCCTTCCGTAGAGACGTGCACGCGCGTCTGGCCGGGCTTGCGGGCGTCGAGTACGTGGGTGCCGCCACGCCGTTGCCCATGCGCGACGGATTCCTCTGGGGTCGGTACGGCGACGAGGCGGCGCTAGCCGATCCCTCAGCGTTCCGACAGGCCAACTACCGGGTCGTGCAGCCGGGGTACCTCGAATCCATGGGGACTCCACTGCTGGAGGGGCGGCGACTCCGTGCGGCCGACGACGCCGACGGCCTCGGCGTCGTGATGGTCGATGAGGTGCTGGCCTCGTCGATGTGGCCGGGTGAGTCCGCGGTCGGAAAGCGACTGCTCATCCGCTTCGCCGACCCGGAGCCCGCGTGGGTGGACGTCGTCGGGGTCGTCGCGGCCCAGAAGCAGATGAGTGTCGACGAGCAGTCCCGAGAGACGATCTACTTCACCCCGGGCTACGCCGCCTGGACAGGGCCTATGCGGTGGACGATCCGGGCCAGCGCCGACCCGGCCGGCGTCGCGCCGGACGCCGTGCGGGCGATCGCGGAGATCGACCCGAACCTCCCGGTCACCGAGGTGCGCCCGATGCGCGACCTCGTCTACGACTCCATGGCCGCCACCCGCTTCACGCTCGCGCTCCTCGGAGCCTTCTCGGTCGTCGCCCTCATCTTGTCGTTGGTCGGTCTATACGGGGTGCTTTCGTCACTCGTGGCTCAACGGCGATCGGAAATCGGCATCCGGCTCGCCTTCGGAGCCGAGGCGCGAGGCGTGCTCGGACTCGTCGTCGGGCGCGCGCTCGGCCTCGCGACCGTGGGCATCGTGGCGGGGATCGTGCTCGCCTTCGGCCTGGGAGAGGTTCTGTCGTCGATCGTCGTGGGCGTATCGAGCCGCGACCCCATCACATACCTCGTCGTCGGCCTCCTCTTCCTCGCCGTATCGATCGTGGCGGCGGTCACCCCCGCCCTTCGAGCGCTGAGGATCGATCCCGCAGAGGCGCTCCGCGGCCGTTAGACGGACGGAGTTCGCCTACCGCGCCTCCACGCCGAACTGGTGGATCACCTGCCCGGCGAGGCCCACGAACTGCACCGTGGCGTGGTCGGGCCGCACGTCGAGCACCGCGTGCCCGGAGTCGGGCCAGTGGCGCGCGTAGCCCGTCACGTCGCGCCCGAACTTCCAGGGGGCGCCGCAGCTTCCGGGCAGCGTGTAGTGGATTCCGTCGACCACATCGTCGACGAACACGTGGTCGTGCCCGTAGAGCGTCTCCGTTTCGTTGGCCGCTGCCCGAGGGAGAGGGTGTCGGCAACGCGCTCGAGTGGCCAGCAGACGTACGCCTCCCTGCCCCGGCGACATGGCTGAAACACTTGTGCCCCCCGCCTCGTCGGTAGATACATCCGATAGATGTATTCGGATGTAGACTATATCAGTTCAGGCCGGGCGCGAGAGACGCCCGACCCCCACGAGGATGCGCATGGGCACCAAGCCACTCGCCGAATTCGAGCTACTCGTCATGCTCGCCGCAGCTCGTGTGCCCGACGGGTATGGAGCGGCCATCCGCCGTGAGATCGAAGACCGTACCGGACGCGACGTCTCGATCGGTGCCCTCTACGCCACCCTCTCGCGCCTCGAAGACAAGGGACTCCTCGACGCCGAAACCAGTGCACCACAACCGGTGCCGGGAGGCCGAGCTCGCAAGGTGTATCACTTCACCTCGGCAGGACTCCACGCGGTGCGGCGCGCAACCGGAATGGTCGATCGCCTGCGCGACGGGCTCGACCTCGACGCGATCGAGGTGCGCCCGTGACGCCGTCTACACCCCCTCGCGTCTGGATGGCCGTGCTCGCCCGTGCGACCCACCCGGACGATCGCCCTTGGGTCGTGGCCGATGCGCGCGACGAATACGACCGGCGCACCGCCCTCGAAGGTCCGGCGGCGGCCAATCGCTGGCTGCGACGCCAGGCGATGAGTGCGATCCGCCCTGGCCTGACGGAGCGGTGGCGTCGTCGAGGTCGCGGGGAGCGACGAAACGGTTCACAGCCGGCCGTGCGAACACTACTCGACGACCTGCTGCGCGACGGGATCCATGCAGCGCGATCCCTGAGGCGCTCACCGGCGCTGGTCGCCCTCGTCGTCGGATCCCTCGGAGTGGGGGTCGGTGGCACGACGCTGGTCTTTTCGATGGCGCGTTCGCTGCTGTTTCCCGACCCGGGTCCCATCCAGCACCCCGAGCGCGTCGTCACCATCTACGAGAGTTCGCCCGAGGGCGAGCCGTATCGTCAGGTCGCGTACCCGAACTACCTCGACATGGCCCGGTCGCTCCCCGCCGTCGACCAACTCGCGGCCTCCCGGGTCGGCGTGGTGCGCCGGTCCGGAGAGGCAGGCGCCGGCGCGGGCGAGTCCCTTCTGGTCGAGCTCGTTACCGGAAACTACTTCGACGTACTCGGCGTCGACGCCGCCCGCGGACGGACCTTCGCCCCCGACGAGACCCGTCTGGGCGCAGCCTTACCGCGCATCGTCCTCAGCCACGACTACTGGCGACGCGAATTCGCGGGCGACCCCGACATCGTCGGCCGATCTCTCGCCCTCTCCGGCCGGACATACACCGTTATCGGCGTCGCCCCGCCCGGTGTGGCCAGCCGCCTCCTGCAAATGAAGGTAGCCGCGTGGATTCCGCTTGGGATTCCCGGCGGCACCTACAACGCGACCCCCGATGAACTCGGCAACCGCGAGGATCGGGAGTACCTGGTGCTCGGACGCCTCGCCAATGGGGCGACACTCGCGCACGTCGACGCCCAACTGACCGTGCTGGCCGACGGCTTGCGCGAGCGATTCCCCGGGATCTGGACCGACGACTATGGGGAGGCTCGGCGCTTCACCGTTCTTTCGGAGGCCGACAGCCGCCTCCCTCCGGACTTCCGGACGGCGGGCGCACTTCTGTTCGGCCTCATGCTCCTCGGTACGGCGCTGATCCTCGCGATCGCCTGCTCCAATGTGGCGGGCCTCCTCCTGGCACGCGCCCAACGCCGAGCCGCCGAGATGGCGATTCGGGTGTCGATCGGGGCCGGACGGGGGCGGATCATCCGCATGCTCCTCACCGAGAGCTTCCTGCTTGCCGCACTGGGGGGAGCCCTTGGGGTGGCGCTGTCGTGGTTGCTGATCGTTCGAGGGCCCTCGATCCCGCTGCCGGGTACCCTGCCCGACCTCGCCTTCCAGATGCGTGTCGACCGGAGCGTGCTGGGGTTCTCGATTCTCGTCTCGACGGGGTGCTCACTCCTGTTTGGACTCGCCCCCGCCCTGCAGGCGGCCCGAAGCGAAGGCGCCCTGTCGAACGGCATGCGCGGCGGCAGCCGGCGATCGCGCGGTCGCAGGGCACTCGTCTCACTCCAGGTCGCCGGCTCGGCGCTCTTCCTCGTGGCGGCCGGACTTCTCACGCGCTCGATCGACGCCTCGGTGACCCTCGACTCGGGCCTACGCGTCAACGAGGTGGCCGTCGTGAACTGGGCCCGCACCGAGGAGGAACGCGGCGCGGGATGGCTGCCCGCCTTTCGCGACGAGTTGATGGGCCAGCCCGAGATCACCGAGGTGGCGTGGGCTTCGGCCGTCGAAGTCTCGCCGTTCTGGGACATGACGCTGGCGGTGGCGAGCCTGCCCGGGTTCGAAACGACCCAGGTAGTCCCCTACAACGCGATCTCGCCCAACTACGTATCGATGGTCGATCTTCAGCTCAGACGGGGACGGTGGATCGACGCCTCCGACCGGGCGGGCACCATGCCGTCGGTCGTCGTCAACGAACGCTTCGTCGAGCTCTATCTGCCCAAGGGCGACCCCCTCGGAGCGACCTTCACCATCGAAGAGCAGCGGGCAATCTCCACACCGCTCGACGCTCCGCCGATCACCGTGCAGGTGGTGGGCGTGGCCGCCGACGTGCGAAACACCCCACTCGAGGCGTCCGCGCCCTACTTCTGGGCTTCGATCGAGCACATGCCCGTCCCCAACCTGTTCGTCCACGCCCGGGGCACGAGCGCCGGTGCCACGACCCTCGCGCTCCAGCGCCTCGTGGGCGAGCGGGTCACACTCGTCGGTCCGTCGAGCTACCGCGACATCTCTGCGACCAACACGCTCGGGCAGCGGGCCGTGGCTCGATTCCTCTCGGGCGGGGCGCTGTTTGCCCTTTCCCTCGCCGTGGTGGGGCTGGGGGGGCTCCTCTCGGTCACGGTCGCGATGCGCCTCCAGGAACTGTCCATTCGCCGCGCGCTCGGCGCGACCGGACGCGATGTAGTGGCGGAGGTGATGCGCGAAAGCGGCACCCTGGCCGCCTCGGGTCTGGGCCTCGGGCTCGGCCTCGCGATCCCCGCGGCTTTTCTCGCGCGCAGCGTTCTGCCGGGCGTATCACCCCTCGACCCTCTCACCCTGTTGGGAACGGTGGCGTTGCTCCTCGCCTGCGCTCTGCTGACGGCGGTCCCGTCGGCGCTGCGAGCACTACGGGCCGATCCGCTACATCACCTGAGAGGCGAATAGCGGTCCTGGGCCGCGCACCGTTTCGGCGCTGCGCTCGGATCGGCCGCGCCATCTCAGGGGGGAGCAGGCGGGGACCGCTCAGCCACTCTTCTTCAGTCGTACCGCAATACATCCGCCGGATCGAGGCGAGTCCCCCGCCACGCCGGGATCCAGCTGGCCACCCAGGCCACGACACCGAGACCCACCACACTCGCGGCCAGCGTCGAGGGATCGCTGGGTGATACGCCGAACAACAGGCCGCGCATCGTGCCCTGAAGGGCCAGCACCGCCACGAGCCCCAACGCCGATCCCACGCCCACGGTAACGAGCACGTCGCGCTGTACGCTGGACCGCACCTGCGACGCCTGCGCTCCCAGCGCCAGCCGGATACCCATCTCGCGGGTGCGCCGTGCGACCGCGTAGGCGACCACTCCGTAGACCCCCATCGCGGCCAGGAGCAAGGCGGACCCGGCGAATACGGCCAGAACGAAGGCGTTCAGGCGCCGGTCGGCGGCCGTGCCGCGGATGAGGCCCCACATGCTCTCCACGCGCACCGAGATGTCACGATCGACCCCATGCACCACCTCGCGGAGACGACCGGCCACAGCGCCGACGTCCGCCGTTTCGACCACGACCCCCGCCCCGAACAGCGCCGGAAACAGCGGACGCTGCAGAAGGTGCACGTAGTAGGAGGGTCGCTCACCCGCACCGGTGTCCCACGACAGCGTCTCACCCACCACCCCGATCACGGTCAGCCCCTCGTCGGGCCAGGCGTCCATCCCCCCGGGGTTGAACGTCCGGCCGATCGGGTCTTCGCCGGGCCAGAGCGCCTCGGCCATGGCGGCGTCGACCAGCGCAACATGCGGGGCATCGGGCCCATCGGACGGCTCGAACAGGCGCCCTCGAAGCAGCGGAATGTCGAGGGCTTCGAAGTAGCCCGCGTCGGCCACCCCGTAGCCGAACACCCGTTCGGTTCGGCTTCCGTCGCCAAGTTCGAGTTGTCCGCCCACGCCTCCCTGCCCCACCAGCGGGAGCGCGAAAGTCACGCCTACCCGCTCGACTCCGGGGAGCGCCGCGGCGCCCCGTACCAACTCGTCGAGATCCCGCAGCCCATCGGCGTACCCCTCGTACTTCGACGTCGGCAGATCGATGCGCGCTACGACCACGTCGTCGGCATCGAACCCACCGGGCCGCTCCAGAACCGCGGTGAGACTCTTCGCGAACACCCCGCCGGCAATCAGCAGCGCGAGCGCGAGACCCGCCTCGGCTCCCATCACGGCGCGCCAGGCCCGGCGGGTCGCCCGATCGTATCCACTGCGTCCGGCCCGAGCGGACAGAGCCAGATCCCGCCGGGTCAGCGCCAGCGCGGGGAGCAACCCGAACGCCAGAGCCGCGGCGGCCATGGTGGCCACGGTGAACACGAGCACCCGACCATCGAGCGACACCTCGGCCAGCCGGGGCAGCGCGGTCGGATTGAGGGCGCGGGTCACCGAAAGAATGCCCTGCCCCAGCGCCACGCCCAGGGCCGACCCCAGAACGGCGAGCACGACGCTCTCGAGCACGAGCTTCCGCACGAGACGCCCACGGCTGGCACCGAGCGAGGCACGCACACCCAGTTCACGCACCCTTGCAGTGCCCCGCGCGAGGAGGGTGCTCGCCACATTGGCGCAGGCGATCAGAAGCAACACGCCCGACGCGGCCAGTAGGAAGCCGAGCGCCCGGCGCGACCCGCCGACCACATCGTCGAGGTAGCCGCGCGTGAGCACGCCCACCGTCTCGACCTCGGGGTGGCCCGCCGCGAGGGAGGCGTGAACCCCGTTCACGGCCGCGTCGGCGCGCTCGATCGGCACTCCGTCGGCCAGACGACCCAGAACGCCGACGACGTGGTTGCCGCGCACGTTCCACGGAACGGCGCGGTCGAGCGACGTCCAGACCTCGGGCCCATCGGGCAAGCGGAACGACGCCGGCATGACCCCGATCACATCGTACACGACCCCGTTGAGATCGACCGTCGCCCCCTCGAACGATGCACCGGCAGACGTGCCGGCCGCGGCGTCGCCCCGGCCGAGCGGGCCCTCCCAGAACGAGCGCGACACCACGGCGACCGGGGGTCCTCCCGGCGCGTGTTCGTCGGGCGTCGGCACACGCCCCAGCAGCGGCGCCACCCCGCCCACCTCGAAGAAGTCGGCCGAGACGGCGGTGATGCGCGCCCGCACCGCGCCGTTCGGCGTCAGCACCGCGGCCCCGCGGGTGGGCACGTAGGCGGCCATCGCCGACCACTCCGGACTGCCGGCGCGCCAGTCGGCGAAGTTGAGGTAGGAGGCGAGGAGAGGATCGCCCTCCTGGGTGCGCTCCCAGAGGGCGATGATCCGCTCCGACGCCGGGTACGGCAGCGGGCGCAGCAGCACGCCGTCCACCAGCGTGTACATCGCCGTGGTCGCGCCGATGCCGACCGACAGCGTCGACACCGCCACGAGAGCGAAGCCCGGGGATCGGCGCAGCCCGCGCAGGGCGTAGCGAAGGTCGGCGAGGGTCTCGTCGAGCCAGCGGGTTCCGCGCTCACCGCGCGCACGCTCCTTCATCCGCTCCTCCCCGCCGAACGCGATGCGCGCCCGACGCCTCGCCTCCCCGGCCGACATCCCCTTCGCACGGAGCTTGCGCTCTTCCATCTCGAGGTGGAAGCGCATCTCCTCGCGAAGCGCCCGCTCTTCGGCGCCGCGGCGGAAGAGCGTCCACAGCCGGTCCTTCAACGCGTACCACCATCGCATCGTCCGCCTCCCTGTCGCGTCGTCTGTCTCTTCGCCGACCGTTCTACGCCCTCGCCGGGCCCGGTGTCTCCTCGCCTCGAATCACGCGATCCACTGCCCCCTTGGCCCGCTCCCAGGCCCGAACCTCGAGGTCGAGCCGACGGGCACCCGCCGGGGTCAGGCTATAGTAGCGGGCGCGGCGGTTGGCCTCGCTGCGCTGCCAGTCGGCCTCGATCCAGCCCTGACGACGCAGGCGCTGGAGGGCCGGATACAACGACCCCTGGTTGACCTGGAAGACCTCCTCGGATCGCTGAGCCAGTCGTTCGCCGATGCCCCACCCGTGCATGGGGCCATCTGCAAGAACGCGAAGCACCAGGAGATCCAGGGTACCGGGGAGCAGGTTGGCGGGGTCGTCCAAGCGGGGATGCCGTGGCGGGGATGAGCCGACCCGGACGGCCGCTCTTGTAGGCAAGCTAGAGGAACACCCTTCTCTAGACAAGCTAGAGGAGGCACGACGGGTGACCTCGGGACGACGGCTTCGTCGACGTCATCGGATGGGGCGATCGCCTGGGGGGCTTCCGAGACGGCGAAGTGTGGGAACTCGACCTGTCGCGGATCGGTTCTGAAGCAGTAGGTGCGCCCTCCGCTCACACTTGGACTCGAAACGGCGATGCTGTAGTCTAGACCGAGTGGTGCTCGTTTCATTCCCCCCCTCCACGAATGCTCCCGAGTCTGCCCTTCGATCAGACCGAGCTAGGATGCCGTATCGTCGATCGGGAGCGCTGGCAGGTGGACCTGTCGAGCGGCCCGGCCGGCGTTCAGGTGGCGCGCTCCAAACCTTTCCCCTGGCTTTTCGTCGGACGTCTGCCCCGCTTCGGTGGCGCCCATGCCGACACCCCGACCCAGTCGGCCCCCGAGCTCGCAGAACTCGCCCGGTCGAGGCCACTGCTCCGGCTTCACGCCGAGGTGTGGGAGCCGGACCCGGCCCGACGCCGGGCGCTCGCCGAAGCCCTCGCGGACGCGGGGTTCGTACAGCCGGCCCGACCGCGCGCCTACGAGCACTCGGTCCTCGTCGATCTGGAGCCCACGGAAGACGAGATGATGGCGTCGTTTTCGTCGACCTGCCGACGCCATATCCGAGCGCCCGCGAAGAAGGGTTTCGAGATGCGACCGATCCGAGACTCCGAGCATGCTCCCGTCCTGCAGGAGATCCTGACCGAGAGCTTCGCGCGCACCGGTTCGGCGCCGCCCGAGATCGTATGGGATGCGATCTTCGAGGCCCTGAGAGACGATCAGGCGCCGCTCGAACTCGTGGGCCTCTTCCGCGCCGACGAGGAGAACGGAACGCCCTACTCCTTCGCCATGGCGGTGCTCCACGGAGACGTCGTCGAGTATTCGCACGCCGGCTCGGTGCGGCGCGACGATGTGAAGGTGCCCCTCCTGTATTCCTGCGCCTGGAGCCTGATGCAGTGGGCCAAGGCGCGAGGGGCGACCCGCTTCGATTTCGGCGGCGTGCCGCGGCCCACCGACGTCGAGGGCCGGCTTTCGGGGATCGAGGCGTTCAAGAGGTCGTTTTCGCCCGACCCCGTTCAGGTGGGCGACGAGTGGGTGCTGGAGCCTCGTCCACTCCTGACGGGCGTTCTTCGACAGCTGGGGCGCGGGCTCGACGTACGAACCGACTGAGCAGCCCCCTTTGCCCGGCCTGGCCTGCGCGCCTACCCTGACGGCCTCACCGTGCCCGTCCCGCCTCAGCGTTGCGTTGCGCCATGCCTTCGATCCGCGTCCTCCGTCGCCCTCCCCGGACCGGCCTCTCGGCCGCCACTTTGACCCTCGCCCTCGGACTCCTGGCTTCCGCGCCCCTCTCGGCGCAGTCGGAGGCCGCCGGCACCGCCGCCTCCGCCGACCCGTTCGCCGGGCTGACCTTCCGCGAGATCGGCCCCGCCCTGATGGGGGGACGAATCTCCGACCTGGCCGTGGTCGAGCGCTCGCCCCAGGTGTTCTACCTCGCGACGGGGTCGGGTGGGCTGTGGAAGACCGAGAACCACGGCACCTCGTGGATTCCCCTCTTCGACGAGCAGCCCAACGCCTCGATCGGTGACGTCACCATCCACCAGCCCAACCCGAATCTGGTCTGGGTCGGGACCGGGGAGCCGCAGAACCGCCAGTCGTCGCCCTACGGAAACGGAGTCTACAAGTCGACCGACGGAGGGCGGACCTGGTCGCACATGGGGCTCGACGACACGCGCCACATCGGGCGCATCATCATTCATCCGACCGATCCCGACATCGTGTGGGTCGCTGCCCTCGGCCATCTTTGGGGTGCCAACGAGGAGCGCGGCGTCTTCCGTACCACCGACGGCGGCGACAACTGGGACAGGGTGCTGTACGTCGACGAACACACGGGCGCCGTCGACCTCGCGATCGACCCGGGGGATCCGAATACCCTGTTCGCCGCGATGTATCAGCGCCGCCGCACCGGGTGGGGGTTCAATGGGGGCGGACCCGGGAGCGGGATCTACCGCACGGTCGACGGCGGCGACAGCTGGACGGAGCTGACCGAGGGCCTCCCCGAGGGCGACAAGGGGCGGATCGGGATCGACGTCTTCCGCGGGGACGGCAATCTCGTCTACGCGGTGGTCGAGGCCGATGCCTCGAGCGGCGGCTTCGGCGGGGGCGGAGGTCAGCGCCAGGGCGGGCTGTTCCGTTCCGACGACCGCGGCGAATCGTGGGAGAAGGTGTCCAACACCAACCCACGCCCGATGTACTACTCACAGGTGCGGATCGACCCCGGCAATCCGGATCGGATCTACATCCTGGGCACGCAGCTCGCGATCTCCGACGACGGCGGGCGGACCTTCCGCAACGACGGCGCGGTGCAGATCCACGTCGACCACCACGCCCTGTGGATCAACCCCGACGACCCCGACCACCTCATTCTCGGGAGCGACGGGGGCATCTCGGCCTCGTGGGACGGGGCCGCGCACTGGCGCATGTTCGACAACATCGCGCTGGGCCAGTTCTATCAGGTGTCCTACGACATGCGCACGCCCTACTTCGTATGCGGCGGCCTGCAAGACAACGACCCCTGGTGTGGCCCGTCCAACAACCTGTCGTTTCACGGCATCCGGCATCAGGACTGGTACGAAGTCGCCTACGGCGACGGCTTCACCACGATCGTCGACCCGACCGATTCGACCATCGTCTTTTCCGAGACGCAGGGCGGCAACCTCAACCGCTACGACGTCGTCACGGGCGAGAAGACCGCCCTGAAGCCGATCGTGGGGCCGCGCGCCGAGGGCGATACGGCCAAGGCGTACCGCTTCAACTGGCACACGCCGCTCGTCATGTCGAGCCACGATCCCGCGACCATCTACTTCGGGTCGCAATATCTCATGCGCTCGCGCGATCGCGGCGTGTCGTGGGAGGAGATCAGCCCCGACCTCACCAAAGGCATCGACCGCGACACACTGCGCATCATGGGCGTCCTGGGGTCGGAGCCGATGATGTCGAAGAACGACGGCATCTCGACCTACGGCAATCTCACGACCATCGCCGAATCGTCCTTCGATCCTGCCGTCCTCTACACCGGTTCCGACGACGGCAACGTGCAGGTCACGCGAGACGGAGGGGAGACGTGGACGAACGTCGTCGACCGCATCCCCGACCTCCCCGAGCGCACCTACGTGTCTCGCCTCGTCGCCTCGACGCACGAGCCGGCCCGTGTCTACGCCACCTTCGATGGTCATCGCAACGACGACTACGCCCCCTACGTCTACGTGAGCGAAGACTTCGGCGACTCCTGGCAGCCGATCCACGACGGGCTCCCCGAAGAGTCGATCAACGTGATCATCGAGCACCCCCGCACTCCCGGCCTCCTCATGGTCGGCAACGAGGTCGGGATCTGGTTTTCGCTGAACCGCGGAGGAAGCTGGACCCGACTCCAGAGCGATCTGCCGACCGTGCCCGTCGACGATCTGCAGATTCACCCCCGCGACAACGACCTCATCGTGGGAACGCACGGCCGCTCGATCTACATCCTGGCCGATGTGACCCCGCTCGAGCGGCTGACCGACGAAGTACGGGCCATGGCCGGTCACGTGTTTCCGATGCAGACCAGCGTCATGTGGGCGCAGAAGGGGGATTGGCCCTTCTATGGTGCCACCTACTCCGCCCCGAACCCGCCCCGCGGCGCCCGTGTGCGCTACTACCTGGGCGATGCGGCCGACGACGCCGAACTCGTGGTGCGCGACGCGTCGGGCGACGTCGTGCGCACCCTCGAGGTGGCCGACGAGCCGGGCGTGCACGAGGTGATCTGGAACTGGCGGCACGACCCGCCCTTCACGCCCGAGCCGCGTGCAGGGGGCGGAGGCGGTCCGCGCGGCGGAGGCTTCGGTGGAGGCGGTGCGCCCCCGGGACCGATCGTTCTCCCCGGCCGCTACACGGTCTCCCTCACCGTCGACGGCGTCGAGTCGACAGCCGACGTGACGATCGAGGCCGATCCGCGCCGGCCCATGACCATGGCCGAGCGCCGCGCACGCCAGGACGCACTCATGGACCTGCACGTCATGGCCGAGCCGCTCTATCGCAGCACGCAGGCGCTGCGGCGCGTGACCGAGGTGTTGGCCGAGGCACGATCGCTCCTCGACGACGATGCACCCGACGATGTGAGATCCGACGTCGACGCCATCGAGGAGGAACTCGACGCCCTGCGCTCCGACCTCCAGACCGCCAACCGGAGCGCCGGGATTCGCAACTCCATCCAGGCGTCGTCCACGGTGCCGACCGAAGACCAGCTCTGGCAGATCGAGAAGCTGTGGAACGACCTGCCCGGCCTCGTCGAGCGGGTCAACGCTCTCGTCGAGGACCGCGTACCGGCGCTGCACGACCGGCTCGATGAGATCGGGGCCCGACCGGATCCGGGTGAGCCCGTGGCGATGCCCCGGCGGGGGGGTGGAGGTGGGTAGCGCCGCACCCCGATGATCCCTGCGGGATCGCTTTTTCGCATGAGCATACGAGTAGCTACCCTCGCTTCCACGGAGTTCTCGATGTCTCGTGCATGGACCGCCGCACTCGTCGCCGCCTTCGCTCTCACCGCGTGCGGGGGCGATTCCGGATCCACGGAACCGCCTGCGGACGACCCGGTCACGAGTGTGACGGTGAGCCCAGCCGCCGATACGGTGTTGGTGGGCGACATGGTGTCGTTTCAGGCGACCGCTCGCACACGAAGTGGTGCAACGGCGACAGGGACCACGACCACGTGGAGCAGTTCGCAAACGGGTGTCGCCACGGTCGACGCGCAGGGTCGTGTGACCGGCGTCGCGCCCGGCACGAGCGAGATCCGAGCGACCGCGGCGGGCGTGTCGGGCACCGCCGACGTGGTGGTTCAGCCGCGGCCGGTCGCCTCGATCGAGGTCTCGCCGGCAGTCGATACCGTGCGGGTGGGCCAACAGACGACCTTCAGCGCCACCCCGCGCGACGATCAGGGCACCGAGACCAACGACGCGGTGACCTGGACATCCGACGACCCGGCGGTGGCGACGGTGGAAGCGGCCACGCCCGCACCCCGCCTGGGGGCATCGCTCGCTCTCGTCACCGAGGGTGTGGTGACCGGGGTGGCCCCGGGCACGGCGACGCTGCGCGCAACGGCGGGAACGGTCGAGCAGACCACGACGATCGTCGTCGAGGCCGAACCCGTGTCCTCGGTCGAGGTGACGCCGCCCAGCGGTCTCCGCGTGGGACTCACCCTCGCCGCCACCGCCAGCCCCCTGACTGCCGTCGGAGCGGCGGTGGCCGGATGCACGATCAGCTGGGCCGTGAGCGACGCCGCCGTCGCCGGGGTCGACGCGGCCGGCGCCGTGTCGGCACTGGCGGCCGGGACGACCACCCTCACGGCAAGCGCCGACTGCGGGCCCGCGGGGCAGGCGCAGGGTACGGCCGACATCAACGTCGACCCCTCCCGCGTGGTGGCGGTCGGTACCGGTCGCCGCTTCGTCTGCGCCCTGATCGAAGATGCCAGCCTGGGCGTGCGCGACCGCGGTGACGTCTACTGCTGGGGCGCCAACAACCACGGTCAGATCGGCGACGGCACCTTCACCGATCGATCGGTGCCGACCAGGGTGGACTTCGCCGGCCACTTCGGCGGCAGCGAGGAGGGCGCCAACCCGAGCCGCCGCGCGGCGGAGATGCTGGTGGTGGGCGACGAGCACGCCTGCGCCCTCGACGAAGACGGTGCGGCGTGGTGCTGGGGCGACAACAACAACGGGCAGATCGGCGACGGAACCGTCGTAGACCGCACACGGCCGGTCGCCGTATCCACGAGCCTGCGATTCAAGGCCCTCACCGCGGGCGAGGAGTTCACCTGCGGAGTCCATCTCGACGACGATCAGGCGTCGTGCTGGGGTGAATCGACCGATGGGCAGCTGGGCAACGGATCGACGCTGGACCGTCTCACGCCAGTGCTCGTGCTGGGCGGCCACACCTGGAGCATGCTCCGTGCGGGCGAAGACACGATCTGCGGGATCACGACGGGGACCGAGACCTACTGCTGGGGTGACAACAACCAGGGTGGTGTGGGCGATGGCACGCTCGTGGCGATTCGCGCGCTGCCCACCCTCGTGGCGCCGCCGAGCGCCGGCGCGTCGCGGATCGAGTTCGACTTCATCGGGCGAGCCGAAGACCAGGGCTGTGGGCTGGAGGCGGGAACGGGGCGCGCCTGGTGCTGGGGAGAGAACACCTTCGGTCAGCTGGGGATCGGCTCCACCGGTGGCCAGCGGAACGTGCCCGTGGAGGTGGCCGGCCCGAACAACGTCTTCCGCGCCCTCTCGAACGGTGGAGACGACGAAGCCACCACCATGTGCGGTATCCTCCCCTCGGCCGCCGACTTCGGGGGCCCGGCCCTCTGCTGGGGCAAGAACGACGATGGACAGTTGGGAGACGGCACCCTGACCCTGCGGAACGTGCCCACGGCCCTCGCCACCTCCGAGGAGTTCCTCTTCCTGACCCCGGCCGACAGCAACACCTGCGGCATCACCAGCGAGTGGCGCCTCATGTGCTGGGGTGAAGACACACGGGGTCAGTTGGGCAACGGGCTTCCCCTGCTCGGCAACCCCACCCCCGACTTCGTGCCGTTCCCCGCCGGCGCGCCCCTCTCTCAGCCGGGAGGCTGAGAGAGGCCGCCCGGCACCACGAGTTCGTGCACCGCCACGTACTGCACGTCGAGCTCGTCGGTGGTCACCCCGACGAGGCGACCTCCCGTCGCGGTCGCCAAGCTGAAGTTCTCCGGGTAGGTGAACCGGGCCGAGCAATGCCATTCGACCCTCGTCGGTAGATCTACCTACGCAGAATTCCGGGCTTGCGCCGCCTCGCGCGCGATCGGCATGCTGACGCGAGTGTCCCCCCAACGAGGCGCTCCGATGCAGACCGCCCCCCAGGACCCCGCTCCACCATTCACGCCCGCCGCGATCCGCAACGCGGTCCTCCTCACGCTCTCGGGCGTCGCCCTGGTCATCTACGCCACCTGGCTCGTGTGGTTCTGGGTGCCCACCGAACTCCTCCAGGGAGTCATCCAGCGCATCTACTACGTGCACATCCCGGTGGCCTGGGTCGCCGAACTGGCGTTCGGAATGTGCGCGCTCCTCAGCGCGATGTACCTCTGGCTGCGTGACGACCGACTCGACGCCGCCGCGCTGGCCGCCGCGGAGGGAGGCATCTTCTTCGCCATCGCGCTCCTGATCGTGGGCCCGTTGTGGGGCAAGGTGGCCTGGGGCGCGTTTTGGGTCTGGGAGCCCCGGCTGACCTTCACCCTGCTCCTCTTCTTCATCTTCATCGGCTACTTCATGGTGCGCGGCGCAGCGCTGCAACCGGAATCCGGGAAGCGATTCGCGGCAGTGGTGGCCATCATCGGCGCCCTCGACATCCCGGTCATCCACATGAGCGTCTACTGGTTCCGCTCGCTCCATCCGGAACCCGTCGTGGCGCGACCCGAGGGTCCCACGGCCGACTTCGAAATGGTGGTGACGCTGCTCGTCGGTGTGGTCGCCTACATGATGGTCTTCTTCGGGCTCTTCTACCTGCGCTACGTCGTCGAGCGGTTGCGGCGCCACTCGGCCGAGCGTGCCCTCACACCCGCCGGAGCATGACGATGCGACGTCTCACCGCTCGACTCCTCGCGATGTTCACCCTGCTCGGCGTCGCCTTCGCCCCGGCCGCGCTCGCCGCACAGGCCAACGCCTTCGGCGCCGGGTCCCGCGCGCATCTCTTCGTCTACCTCTCCTACGCGGCGGCCTGGATCGTCATCGGCCTCTGGGTGCTGCGGATCGGTCGAATGCTGCGGCGGCTCGTGGTGTTGGAGAACCAGCGGCCCTAAGCGGTCAGTCGGGGATCACCGCGTCGAAGACGGTGAGGATGTGCTCATCGAACGAGCCGAGGGTGTAGCCCAGGAGTTGGCCTCCCTCCACACCGAGCAGCACGAAGCGGTCGGGCATCGCGTAGCGTTCCAGCGTCCGGCCCGCTGCATCGATCCGGTGCCACACCCCTCCCGGCTTCCGGCCCCCCGGAAGCGGACGATAGTCGGACTCCGCATCGAATTCCTTCACCCAGAGGCTGCCGTCGACGGCGTCGGCGACGAAGGCGGAATAGTGGGGCACCTCCCCGACCCCACGCGGCTGCGCTTCCAGTGCGGCCGCCCAGCGTCCGGAGAGGATCCCCTCGTCGAGCTTTCGCTCCAGCACCTCCCACGCCGCCGCCCGGGAGGGTGGCTCCGGAAGATCCGAGAGCACGATCGGATCGAGTTCGGTACCCGTCAGCGAGAAGCGCCGCACGACCGGCTCCGAGCCGTCGCCCAGATAGACCTCCGAGAGCGCCCCGGCGATCGAGGCGGCCGGAGACAGGGCGTGGGCCCCGACCGCGCCGGGCGCGTAGTGACGCAACAGGTTGACGACCGAGCCGAGCGAGGCCTCGAACTCTCCACTCGCCGAGTACCGCACGAGGGTGAGCACGTCTTCGCTGAAGCCACCCTCGGGCTGCGTCCCGGAAAGGGCGCCGAAGTAGAGCTTGCCGCCGACCGGGGCGCCCAGAGGCATGTCCGGATGCCCGGTTCCGGGAGGGGGATTCGTGAGCCGCGTCGTGGCATCGACCTGCCCGTCCGGGCTGAAGGAGGTCAGACGCATCGCCCGCGGATCGAAGGCGACGAGGACCGTCCCGTCGCGCCACAGACCCTGCAAGCTGCGGAACTCACCTGGGCCCGACCCCTTCCAACCCCAGTCCTCCGTCGACCCGGACGAGGGATCGACGATGACCAGGAGTTCGTCTCCGGCATCTGCGACCGCGAAGCGTCCGTCCGGGAGCGGCACGACCGCCCGGATACGGGTGAACGTCATGGCGCCTGCGGACTCGGCACCGAGGTAGACGCTGGGCGACGACACCGTGATGAGCGGGCTTTGCGCCGCGGTCGGCAGAGATCCAACGACCGAAACCAACGCGCCGAGAGTGGCGATGACGATGAACGGTGACGTTGGGCGCATCGGCGATTCTTCCGGCGTTGGGATTCGCGGGAACCTTGCGGCGTACCCGTCGAGCCTCCGCCGTGTTCGCCGATTCCGTCCATCCTCCCGGCCGCGGGCACGCACACGGGACCCATCCTCGCGCTTTCCGAAGTTCTTGCACTCGAACATACCATACGGTATTGTATACACGAGTCCCGAGAACCACGGCTCGCCGACGACCCCAATCAGGAGGCACCGATGTCGCCCCGCTACGCCCTGGTCGCCGTCGCCCTCACCGCAACCGCACTCGTCCCCGCAGGTGCACACGCACAGCGCCCGATCGTGGTGCGACTCGACCGCGGGATGGCGGTGCGGCTCCACATCGCCTCCGTACCGGTCGTCGGCACGATCGAAGGATGGGCCGACGACAGCGCTCTGATCTTCCGCACCGTAGACGGTATGGTCACGCATGTGGAGCGCGACGACGTCGAACGCTTCGAGTACAGCTACGGCCCCCGCGTCCACCCGCTGGAGGGGGCTGCGGTCGGCATGTTGGCCGGCGGACTCATTTTCGGGGTCCAATTCGGACCGGCGATCGGACTGGTCTACGGCCCCATCTACGGCTTCATCTCGGGCCTCGTGCTCGGCGCCCTCGTGCGCACACACGACTGGCAGGCGGTGCCTCTCCACCTGATCGACCACGCGGTAGGGGCGGCCGGCGAGTCGTCTCCGCGTCTCCACCTCACCTCCGAGGCACCGGGCGTCGTATCGCTCGGGCTGTCCCTACCGATCGGTCGATGAGAGGCGAGCGGGCCTTCGTGGAGGCCCCTCCTTGACCGTGCCGCCCGGCACGCCCCATCCTCCCCTACCCGTTCGGGCTCCTCCCGGACCGCCTCATCATCCCTTCCGACCGCGGATTCCACCGGCCCCGCCCGGCCGGCGGGTCGAGCGCAACCCCCGACCCGAGCAGTCCGCAGATGCGTTCGGTCGAGCAACCGGAGTCGAGTCATGGCAGGTAGCGCCACGGGCGAGGGGCAGCGGCTTCGCAAGGATCTCGGCCTCGCCGACGTCTACGCGATCAGTACCGGCGCGATGTTCAGCTCCGGCTTCTTTCTGCTGCCCGGACTCGCTGCGGCGCAGGCCGGTCCCGCCGTCATTCTCGCCTACCTGTTCGCGGGCTTCCTGATCGTGCCCGCCATGCTGTCGCAGGCGGAACTGAGCACCGCCATGCCGCGCGCCGGCGGTACCTACTACTTTCTCGACCGCAGCCTCGGCCCGATGGCGGGTACCGTCGGCGGGCTGGGCACGTGGATCGCCCTCGTCTTCAAGAGCGCCTTCGCGTTGATCGGGGTCGGGGCCTACCTCGCCGTCTACGTCGAGATCCCGGCGCTGGAGGTGGCGCTCCTGCTCACCCTCGCCTTCGTCGTCCTCAACGTGGTCGGCGCGAAGGAGACGACGAAGTTCCAGCGGATGCTGGTGTGGACGCTGTTGGCCGTGCTCACCGGCTTCGTCCTGCTCGGGGGATGGCGGTTGCCCGAGGTTGGGATCGGCGGAATGCGTACGCAGCTGACGCCCTTCATGCCTTTTGGCGTGGAAGGTCTCGTATCGACCGTGGGGCTCGTCTTCGTGTCGTACGCCGGTCTCACCAAGGTCGCAAGCGTCGCCGAGGAGGTGCAGAACCCGGATCGCAACCTCCCCCTGGGGATGTTCCTCTCGCTGGCGACGGCGACGCTCTTTTATGTGGGCGGGGTCTTCCTGATGGTCACCCTGCTCGACCCCGACGAGCTTCGGTCCGACCTCGCACCGGTGGCGACCACGGCCAGCACCTTGCTCGACGGCACGGCGGGCACGATCGCGGTCGGTCTCGTCGTGCTGGCGGCCTTCGCCGCGTTCGCCTCGACAGGCAACGCCGGAGTCATGTCGGCATCGCGCTACCTGCTGGCCATGGCCCGCGACAATCACATCTGGAGCGGCTTCAGCCGTCTCGGGCGTTTTCGCACCCCCACCCTGGCGCTCGTCGCCACGGGCATCGCGATGGCGCTCGCGCTGATCCTGCTCCCCGTCGAATCCGTGGCCAAGCTCGCGAGTGCGTTTCAGCTCCTGATCTTCTCGCTCGTGAACCTCGCCGTGATCGTCATGCGCGAAAGCCGGATCGACGCATACGACCCGGGCTTCCGCTCCCCCTTGTATCCGTGGATGCAGCTCGCGGGGGTCCTCATTCCCTTCGCCCTCATCTTCCAGATGGGATGGCTGGCCATCTTGTTCACGATGGGCGTGACGGTGGTGGGCATCGCGTGGTATCACTTCTACGCCCGCGAGCGCCTGGAGCGAGAGGGCGCCCTCTACCACGTGTTCGAGCGCCTCGGACGGCAGCGCTACTCGGGACTCGAGCGCGAGCTACGCGAGATTCTCAAGGAGAAGGGTGTCCGCGCCGAAGACCCCTTCGAGGACGTGGTCGTGGGAGCTCCGATCCGCGACCTCGAGACCGACCACACCTTCGCGGAGGTGGCCACACTCGCCGCGGACCTGCTGGGTGCCGACCTCGACCTCTCATCCGAGACGATTCGGCAGTCGTTCATCGAGGAGGCGCGGATCGGCGCGACGCCCGTCTCGGACCACGCCATGCTGCCCCACTTCCGCACCGATGAGGCCGAGGGCCACCGTCTGGTCATCGTCCGGGCCCGAAACGGCGTACCGGTCGGGCCGGAAGGGAGCGACCGTGTCCGGGCCCTGTTCTTCCTGGTCAGCCCGCATCGCAACCCGGGGCAGCACCTTCGCATCCTGGCTCAGATCGCCGCCCGCGTCGACGCCGACGACTTCCTGGAGCGCTGGCTGGCCGCACGAAGCGAGGCGGACCTTCGCGCCGCCCTCCTGCACGACGAGGCGCTACTCACGGTGCGCCTCACCCCCGAGGGTCCCGCAGGCGAACTCGTGGGACTCGCGATTCGCGACATGCGACTCCCTCCGGGCGTCCTGGTCGCCCTCGTACGACGGGGACCCGAGGTCGTGTTCCCCCAGGGGAGTACCGAACTCCTCGAGGGGGACCGCGTCTGTTTCATCGGCGAAGAGGCCGGGCTGGACGAGGTGGGGCGACGGTACGGTCGCTGAAGACGGACCCTTCGTGACGGCACCTACGCCGGCGGAGGGGCCTCGCTCGGATCGAAGTCACGGGTCAGGGTGCGCAGGAACGCGCTGAGGCGATTCGCCTCGTCGAGGGTGAGGTCCCGTCACTTCGCTCGCTACCCCGTACTCTGCATCGCCGCCGCCAACCCGTTCACGCTCGCGAGCAAGGCGTTGCGCAGCTCCGCAGTGGAAGCGCCCTCGTCGTCAGGTCCGCCTCGCCCTCGCTCCCGCGCCATCAGTTCGATCTGCAGCAGATTGAGCACATCGGTGTAGGGATTTCGCAAAGCGATCGACTTCCGGATCACCGGCGTGTGATCCAGCAGCCGCGTCTCGCCGCTCACGGAGAGCAACACCCGTCGTGCGGCCTCGAAATCGGACTCGATTCGCTGGAGGATCACGTCGTCGCCGGCGTCGCCGAGTCGCTCCACGTAGAGGCGCGCGACCTCGAACCGACTCCGGGCCATCTCGCGGAGCGCATTGTCGACGACGGCGCGCAGGAAGGGCCAGCGAGCGTACCCGTCCTGGAGCGCACCGAGCGCCTCCGGCTCACGCCCGATCAACTCCTCGACCGCCGTACCCGCCCCGTAGAAGCCGGGCACGATGGCCCGGAGCTGTGTCCAGCTGAACACCCAGGGGATCGCCCGCAGTCCCTCGAAGGCGAGCCCTCCCCCGCCCCGACTCGACGGGCGCGACCCGATGGGGAGCCCGCTCACGCATTCGATCGGGCTCACACGCACGAACCACGGCCAGAAGTCGGGATCGTCGAGCAGAGCCCGATACACCTCCATCGACCGGCGGGCCACCTCATCCATCCATCCACCGAGCTGGGGATCGAGGGAGTCGAGGCCAGAGTGGGCGCCGGCTCCGTCTGGAGCGGAGCCCGCCAGGACGGCCCCCACGATCTGTTCGAGGTGCCTGCGCGCCAGCGGGACGAGCCCGTACCGGAAGGTGATCACCTCTCCCTGCTCGGTGAATCGAATCCGGCCGCTTCGGGCGCCGGCCGGCATGGCGAGGATCGCCCGATTGGCGCGCCCTCCACCACGCCCCACAGTCCCGCCCCGTCCGTGGAAGAGCCGAAGGTCGACCCCTGCCCGCTCGGCGGATGCCCCGAGCGCCGCCTGCGCGCGGTGAAGCGCCCAGTTCGCCATCCAGTAGCCACCGTCCTTGTCGCTGTCGGAGTAGCCGAGCATGACCTCCTGGAGCATGCCGCGAGCAGCGAGGTGACGGCGGTAGAGGGGATGACGATAGAGCGCGTCGGTGCGCGCTCCCGACTCGGCCAGATCCTGGATCGTCTCGAACAGAGGCACGATGTCGATCGGACAGGTGACCTCGCCGTCGCGGAGGCGCCACAGCCCCACCTGCTTGGCGAGGAGCATGGGTTCCAACACGTCGCTGACGGTCGAGGCCATGCTGATGATCCAGCTCCCCACCGAGGCGGGCTCCCGCTCGACGGCCTCGCGTACCACGTCCATCGCCCCGAGCACCCCGCGAGCACCTTCCGGCCACGACGAGCCCTCCGGCAACAGCGATCCTTCGGCCCGGAGCGCTGCCTCCAGCACCGCCAGCCGACCGGCCTCGTCGAGGCCGGCGTAGTCGGGCTCCACCCCGGCCTCGGCGAGCAGTAGCGCGACGGCTCGCTCGTGCACACCGCTGTGTTGCCGCACGTCGAGCGTCGCCAGGTGCAGGCCGAACACCTCGGCCTGGCAGCGCAGCCGCGCCAGGGGTCCCCGACGGACGAGCCGTTCGAACCCGGCCTCGACGAGGGCATGCGACACGGTCTCGAGATCAGCGCGGAGGGCGGCGCCGTCGTACCCCGCATCCTGCGCGAGTCGACGGCGCATGAGCTGGATCTTGTGCCGAAACGGCTGGTGCGGAGTGTCGGTCGCGTGCGGCGGACCCAACGGGGCGAAGGAGAGATCCCGCGCGATCGAATCGAGCAAAGCTGCGGGGACGTCGACCTGCCGGTCGGAGAGCGTCAGCTCCGCCGCGAGCCCGGCGAGAGCCTCGTCGTAGCGGGCACACACGCCCTCACGCTGGCGCGCCAGCGTCTCGCGCGTGACCGCGGCCGTCACATTGGGGTTGCCGTCGCGGTCGCTCCCGATCCACGACCGATAGCGCAGGAAGGCTCGGGGCTCCAAAGCGTGCCCGTACACCTCGGCGACGGCGGCGACGAGGTCGTCGTGAATCGTCGGCACCACATCCCAGATCGACCCGAGCAGGAAGTGGAGGCCCTGGTCGACCTCATCCATGACCGACGGCCGTTCGCGCCGGACCTCGTCGGTGGCCAGCAGCAATGTGACCTGGCGGTCGACGGCGTCGAGCAGACGATCCGCCTCGTCGGGTGTGGGGTCGCTACAGGCCCGCTGCTGCAACAGGTCGGAGAGTCTCCGTTGTGTCGCGAGCACCTCGGGGGGTCGGGCCTCGGTCGGGTGGGCCGTGAGCGTGGGCTGCACGTCGAGCCGGCCGACGAGTCGGCTCAGCTCGTCGATCCCCAGGCCGGCGGCGCGCAGACGCGCGACCGCGTCCCGAATCGATTCGACCCGAATCCCCTGGCGGGACCGATCGCGATTGATCCGGACGATCTCCTGCTTCTCGGCCTGGTTGACGAGGTGGAAGAACGAGGTGAAGGCGTGTACGGTATCGTCGATCTCACCGATCGACAGCGTCTCGATCTCCGCCGCGGCCTCGCGCAGCCCTTCGGGGCGCTCCCCGCTGGCCGCCGACTTGCATAGCCGCCGCAAGCGCTCGATCCGCTGCAGAACCTCGGGACCCCGATGACGCCGGATCGCGTCGCCGAGCATGGCCCCCAACAGGTTGACCTGCTCGCTGAGCGGGCGGGAGATGCCCGTCCCCTCGCTTTCGACCTCGAGTCCTTCCCACCGTCTCATGCACACTCCGGTTCGGGGTGGACGACCACGGTATGAAGCAACGCGCCGCCACGACACTCTGGACGGCTTCACGACCAATGCCTACAATGTGTGTATCACAATTCGCGGCATCGAGGACCGGTGGTCGAGACGCACACCGGCGCGGTGCTCTCCCGCGGCGCTGGAGGTGAAGATGGGCATGAAGACAGGGATCCTGGTGACGGTCGTCGCGCTCGGAGCGGCCGGGCTGTTCATCGCCCGTTCGGACTCCGGCGACGCCACCCTCCGAGCCATCGCGGCGATGCACGCATCAGAGACGGCAGAAGCACCAGACGACGACCCGGTGACCGCCGCTCGGGGCACTCACGCGGCGGGAGCCGACGTGATCGTACCGCTCGAAGTCGACGGCTCGGGACGACTCGTCGTGCCGGTGATCGCCGACGACGGCCGCGCGTTCACCTTCGCCGTGAGCACGGCGGTACCGACGTCGATGGTCGCGCGTTCGATCGGCGGCGACGAGCCCGGCAACCTCGGGCTTCGCCTCGAGGGCTCCGACCAGCCCCTCCCGAACGTCCAAACCGCGAGCGACGACGCCTTCGCAGTCGACGGACGCGCGGTCGACGGCTTCGTCGGACTCAGCACACTCGGCGACGTCGACGTTCTGCTCGACGCACCCGGCGCCCGTATGGTGCTACGGCCCATCGCCCGCGACATCGAGTGGAGCGGAGTCGACCTCGGTCCGCCCAATCGCTTGCAGGTGTTTCACGGTGTCGCCGTGCGGTTGGAGGTCGAGGTCGAGGGGCGCGCCTATGGCGCCAC
>JANQNV010000097.1 GCA_028279425.1 Longimicrobiales bacterium
TTCAGGTGTTTCACGACGGCATGCACCTCCGCATCAGCCACGAAGGCGCCATGCCCGCTTCAGGAGGCTGCCGTCGACCCCGACCAGCTGCGCGTACGCCTCGCGAAGGAGCGACGCCGCCGACCACTTCGCCGACGTCATGCGCGAACGCACAGCGCCCCGGACGTCCCTGATGGGCGGCCCGGGGCGCGAAGCGTGAAGCGATACGGCGTCGTCAGTTACTCCCCCCCGACGAACGGAGCTGCTCGAGATCTTCGCGGAGGCTCGCCCGCACCGCCTCCAGTGCGGCCTCGAGCTCCTGCACCGCCTGCTCGTCGCGCTCCGACATCGAATCACCGGTGCGCGAGAGGCGCCCCTCGAGCTCGTGCAGTTGCTTCAAGCGGACCTGAACCTGCCGGGCGAGGCGCGCCTCGTTGATCTGCTGGCGGGCCTCGTCGCCGGCTTTTTCGGCGGCCGCGCGCGCCGCGGCGGCCCGGAACCGGGCCTCGTCGAGTTGAAGGCGCGCCCGCTCGACCTGCGCCTCGATCGACGCCCGCCGCTCCAGAACCGCGGCCCGATCGAGCTCGAACTCCCGCTCGAAGCGTATCCGAGCGAGCTCCGCCCTCTCCATCGCCTCCTCGACCTTGCCCTCGATCTCCTGGACGTCGAAGTGGGCGCTGGTGCAGCGTGCACTCGACCCGGAGCGGATCTGAATGGTGCGCGTCGAAACGGCGGCCGACCCCGACGAGAGCCGCACGACCACTCGCGGTGAAGCTTTAGAGGCACAAACCACCTCGACCCGCTCGGCCTGCCGCTCCTCGGAGGCCGACACGAGCGCGGTGGTCACCCCCGAGCCGACCAACGCCCCTCCGGCGATGCACGCTACCGCCACCGCATCCGTTCCCCAACGTCCCATGCTCCACCTCTGCTCTCGGGGCCCCAGGCCCGAACGAATCCTCGACCGCGCCCATTCGCGGCCGATCCCACTCGTACACCACCCGCCTATCATCTGACGCGCCACCTCGCGGGAGGGTTGCGCGCGGCAAGTCCAACGGCGCTAGCGCCAGTCCTCCGCCTTCAGCGACACCAGGTTGGCGAAGAGGCGATACGCCCCCGCCACACCGGCCGGGAACTGCCGAAAGAACGAGATTCCCGTGTATACGTACACCCCGTCTCCG
Organism: Longimicrobiales bacterium; assembly: GCA_028279425.1. Classification (GTDB taxonomy): domain Bacteria; phylum Gemmatimonadota; class Gemmatimonadetes; order Longimicrobiales; family Gaopeijiaceae; genus Gaopeijia. The sequence continues at coordinate 1,158 of JANQNV010000097.1, forward strand.
TACGGCGCCACAAGAAGCGAGCCCCGAGTCGGCTCCTCACCCGGGTCGACGAACTCGAGCTGCGGCTGGAACGTCGGGTCCCAGTCGGCCAGGAAGTACAATCCCCGCTCCTGGACCCAACCGTCGAAGTCGCGCTCCGTCAGCGCGTTGGGACCCTGGATCACGGGGGACTCGGGATCGACGAAGGCGACGGGCGAGGCCTCGTCGGTGACGCGGGGTGCACCCCGGCTCCCCGGGCTTCGCATCGCCACTTCGTAGGGTGCGAACCCACCCGCGGGGTACTCGAATTTATTGTACTGCACGACCACCGTACCGCCCGATCGGGCGAACTCGAGGATGCCCTCGTTCACCGCAGCCACGTCGGGACGGGTCTCGTACACGCGGATCCCCAGCACCAGCGCATCGAAGTCGGCGTAGTCGGAGGCCTGGATGCGCTCGGGAGAAAGCACCTCCACGTCGACGCCCATCTGCTGCAGGGCCAACGCTCCGTCGTCGCCCGAACCCATGATGTAGCCCACCTTGAGCCCCTCGGCCGCACGCACGGGCACGACCGTGACGCGGGTCTCGGAGGTGTCGAAGAAGGCGGTGCGCTCGATGTGGGGATACTGGATGAGGGAGTATCCCTCGTCGTACCGGCGACCGTCGTCGAGGGTGGCGACCGCCCGGAACACGTGCCGCCCTTCGGCTGCCCCGTCGGGAGTCACGCGAAAGGTCACCGATCGGCTTTCGGCGGGACCTTCGAAGGCGAAGGGGATCTCCTGCGGTTCGACACGCCAGCCCTGGGGAACCTCGAGTTGGAGGGCTCCGCGGCTGCCGGCGGCGGCTTCGCCACGCACCTCGACGCTGATGTCGCGGGTTTCGGTCAGTCCGGCGGGCCAGACCGTCACCGCCGGACGGGTGGCCACGGACACGGCCGGGACCACGAGCACCGGCTCGGTGAACTCGCCCAGCGCCTTGTCGACCCCGACGTAGCGGGCGTCGCGGCGCACCTCGAAGGGCACCGCTCCCACCTCGGGCAGTTCGATGACGGCCTCGACGTGCGCGCCGATCACCGGGGGTGAGAAGGGCAGGGCCCACAGGCGGGTGTCGTCGGGCCATCGATACAGCTCGCCGTCACGCGCCTCCGTTCGGAAGTACAGCCGGCTGAGATCCGCATCCATCGGCACCACAACGCGGTAGAGGTCGCGCCTCACCTCGCCGGGCGCGAGCTGCCCTGCCGCCGACTCCTGCACCGAGGTATTCCACGTCGAGGGAATCGACAGGCGGGGCCTGACCTCGGAGACCGTGAAGGGCCCTCCGTTCCACGTCTCGACCCGAACCGTCACCGTATCGCCGGGCACGACGAGATCGTCGTCGGCGACGGCCCTCACCAGCACGCCGGCCGACTCGAGCATCGCCGAGGTGACCCGCTCGGTACGGGGAGCCAACGCCTGGGCCATCGCGGAGGCCCCCTCGACACCTTCTGCGCCGACCAATCCCTCCTGGAGGGCGAGGAGCGCCGACCCCAGCGGTGGCGCGGCACGCGACGGGTCGAGGGCCGAGAGACGTGCCGACGCCTCGTCCACGTGCGCTCGGTACCGCTCGAGCGAGGCCGTGACTTCGGCGGCCACCGCCTCGGGAAGCCCCTCGACCTGCCCCACCAGCGTCGTGTCGACACCGGCGAAGAAGCCCCCGTCATCGGCAGCGTCGAGACCGGGCGCCACCGAGATCAACGTCAACTGCGACCCGCGCGATCCGAAGGGCTGGCCGACCCCCATGTCCTGCGACCGATGCTGACTGCGCGAGTCCATCGCGAGCTGAAAGCTGGAGCGGCCCAGGACGGGATCGTACCGACCGGTCTCGAGGGTGAAGGTTTCGCCTTCGGGAAGACCACGCGTGCGGCGATACAGCTTGGACACCTGCCACGGCTCGAGACCGCGTTCGAACTGTTCGGGGAACCGCGCTGGGTCGGCGGCCGCCGCGAACGCCTCGCGCGCCATGATGCCCGCCGCCTGGTGCTGACCGTGACCGTCGGCCGGAGTCCCGGCGAAGACCGAGACGATCACCTGGGGCCGGAAGTTGCGCACGACCCAGACCACATCGTGGAGGAGCTCCTCGCGGGGCCACTTCCCGAGCGACTCGTCGGCCGTCTTCGAGAAGCCGAAATCGAAGGCACGTGTGAAGAATTGCCGACCTCCGTCGAGGCGTCGCGCCGCTACCAGTTCGCCCGTGCGGACGACGCCCAGACCTTCGAAGAGCTCAGGGCCGATCAGGTTCTGGCCCCCGTCTCCTCGGGTCAGCGAGAGGTAGGCGGTCTCGGCGCCCATCCCGCGTGCAAGGGCCGTCAGCAGCGACGTGTCTTCGTCGTCGGGGTGGGCCGCGATCATCAAGACACGCTTCACGCCGTCCAGCTGCCGGAGCGCGAGCGCGGCCCCCGTCACGCCGCGATCCAGTTCGTCCTGCGCGGCGAGTGTCGGTGGCGCGACCAGGGCCGCACCCAGCGTGATCGAAAGGACGGCGGCGCCCGCGAGGGGACGGGCGCGCCGAAGGGTGGGAGTACCGGACGCGGTCGAGGCTGCACGCATGGTGGTCGGTCTACTCGTCTTCGCGAGGCCACGGAAGGGCGAGGGCGGCGGGAGCGCGCGAGCGCCCCACCCACCCCGCGAGGGCGGCCAGGGTGAGGATGTAGGGAAACGCAAGGAAAAGCTGATACCCAATGTCGAGCCCCAGGGTCTGCAGGGCGAACTGGAGCGCCGAGGCGGCGCCGAAGAACAGCGCCGCCGCGAGCACCAGGAGTGGATTCCAGCGACCGAGCACCACCACCGCGATGGCGATGAAGCCCTTTCCGGCGCTCATCCCCTCGGCGAAGGTGCCCGTGTGGGCGAGGGCGAGGTGGGCGCCGGCGACCCCGGCGAAGGCCCCGGCGGCGAGACAGGTCCAGGCACGCGTCCAGCGCACCCGGACCCCCGCGGCCGCCGAGGCGCCGGGATCCTCGCCCACCGCACGGACGTCGAGACCCCACCGCGTCCGGAAGAGGAACCACCACAGCGCCGGCGCGAGGAGATAGGCGAGATAGGTGGTCGGGGCCTGATCGAAGAACACCGACCCGAGGCCCGGAACCCCAGACAAAAGCGGCACCGCCCAGGGGTCGAGCGTAGGTAGTGTCAGCGCCGTCCCGGTGGCGCCGAACCGGGTCTGATAGATCACCGACGTGAAGCCCAACCCCCCGAGGGTCACCGCCGTGCCCGTGATGATCTGGTCGGTGTTCAGGACCACGACGAAGAGCACGAACACCGCCGCGACGACGAGTCCGGCGACGGCTCCGACGGCGACCCCGGCTCCCGCCGACCCCGTCGCCAACGCACCCAACGCACCTCCGAGGGCGCCCGCGATGATGGAGCCCTCCAGGCCGATGTTGATGACGCCGGCACGCTCCGACAGCGTTTCGCCCAGCGCCGCGAGGGCGAGTGGCACCCCGAGACGGACCGCCGCCTCGAAGAAGGCGATCGCCGCCGCAACCTCAAGCACCGCCCGACTCCCGCTGACGCACGGTGCGACGCACCACGCGGTCGACCACGAGTACGCTGAGGATCACGAGCGCCTGGATCCCCTCGACCCAGGCCGCAGGCACGCCGGCGTCGCGCTGCATGGCCGACGCCCCGCCTTCGAGGACGCCGAAGATGAAGGCGGTACCGACGACCCCGAGGGGATGAAGACCCGCGAGGAGGGCCACGGCGATGGCCGTGTAGCCATGACCCGGCGACAGGCCTTCATAGAGAACGTACGTCACACCCGAGATCTGGACGCCCCCGGCCAAACCCGCCAGCGCCCCCGAGACGAGGAAGGCACCGGCCACGACCCGGAGGACCGGAATCCTCCCAGCGACGCGAGCGGCGTCGGGAGAGGCGCCGGCAGCACGCACGAAGAAGCCCGCACGCGAGTACCGGGTGGCGAGCCAGAGCACCACCGCCAGGCCGAGTGCGACGGCGAACCCCGCGTGCAGTCGGCTGCCCGGCCACACGATCGGAAGGCGGGCCGCATCGGCGATCGACGCGGTCTGCGGGAAGACCCCACGCGGCTCCTGAAGCGGCCCGTGCACGAGCCAGGCCGCCAGATCGATGGCGACGAAGTTGAGCAGAAGGGTGGTGATCACCTCGCCGACGCCCAGTCGCAGCTTCATCCAGGCCGGTATCGCGGCCCATGCGGCTCCGGCCGCCAGGGCCGCCATCAAGGGTGCGGCAACGGCCATCGCGGCCGGCCACTCCCCGACCTGAAGCCCCACCCAGACCGCCGCCACGGCCCCGGCGTACAACTGCCCCTCGGCTCCGATATTCCATACGCCCGCCCGAAACGCGAGCGCGACGGCCAGGCCCGTGAGCAGGAGGGGTACCGTGCGGACCAGCGTGATGGACAGAACCGCTCCCCGCGAACCCAACGCCCCACCGATCAGGGCGCCGAAGGCCTCCAGCGGAGGGTATCCCCCGATCGCAAGGGCCAGCGCCGCCAGGGCGAGCGTGATCACGAGTGCGGCGATCGCAGAGACGAGCGGAAGCCAGCGGCCCATCACGTCGTCCCCTCGAGCATGAGTGCGCCGATTCCCTCTCGGTTCTGCGCCTCCCGGGGAACCTCGATCAGACGACCACGAATGAGGACCACCACGCGATCCGAGAGCGCGAGAATCTCGTCGAGATCGGTCGACACGAGGACGACACCCGCGGGATCCGCGGCCTCGGTTCGCTCACGAAGCACCCCGTGCACGAACGCCGCACCCGCGACGTCGAGCCCACGGGTGGGGTTCTCCGCCACGATCAGCGGCGGACGACCCTCGAGCTCACGGGCTACGACCAGTCGCTGCTGGTTCCCGCCCGAGAGGCTCGATGCGCGCGCACGCGGCCCCGCGGTGCGGATTCCGTAGGCCTCGATCGCAGCACGAGTGCGCTCGGCCACCGCCCTCCACCGCAGGAGTGCACCCGCCCGGTAGCGCTCGTCGCGGTGAAGTCCGACGGCCATGTTGGACACGAGATCGAACGAAGCCACGAGTCCCTCGCGGCGACGATCCTGAGGGATGAAGGCGGGCTCCTCCGGCACCTCCGCCCGGCCCACCTCGGGCTCGAGCCGACCCGCCAGAACCAGACAGAGCTCACGCTGGCCGTTGCCTTCGACCCCCGCCACACCCACGATCTCGCCGGCATGCACCATGAGATCGACCTCGCTGAGCGCCGGTCGCTCGTGTGGCCCCGCCAGGCCGACTCCCTCCAATCGCGCCACGGTCGCCCCTCGGGCCCAGGCATCGGGTCGCTCCGCCACGGTGACCGGTGCGGAGCCGACCATGGCGACCGACAGGACGCGTGCATCGACCTCGGCCCGCGCGGCCTCCATCACGGTGCGCCCACCGCGCAGCACCGTGATGCGGTCGGCCACTGCGAGCACCTCGTCGAGCTTGTGCGCGACGAGGAGTACGGCTCTGCCCTCGTCGGCGAGGCGCCGGAGGAGCTGAAGCAGCCCCTCCACCTCGCCCGGGGCGAGAACCGCCGTCGGCTCGTCGAGCACCAACACCGAGGGGTCGCGCAACAGGACCTTGAGCACCTCCGCCCTCTGGTGGTCGCCCACACCCAGAGACGACACGAGCGCATCGAGGGGGACCTCTAGGCCCACGCGAGCCGCGAGCAGCTCGGCTTCGTGCCGGAGGGCCTCGAGGTCGAGTCGCCAGGGCGAGCCCCGCTCCAGTCCGAGCGCGAGATTCTCCAGTACCGTCATCGCCTCGACGAGGGCGAAGTGCTGATGCACCATGCCGACGCCCCGGCGCCACCCGTCGCGCGGAGAGCCGATCCGAACGGGCCGCCCGTCGATCTCGATGGTCCCGGAATCGGGCTGGATGCGTCCCGAGAGGGTGGAGAGAAGGGTCGTCTTGCCGGCCCCGTTTTCCCCGAGAATGGCCGTCACCTCACCGGCGTGCGCGTCGAGCCGTGCATCGTCGAGAGCGACGACCCTGCCGTACCTCTTCTTCAGTCCCCGGACCGAAACCCGAGGCGGTCGGTCGGACCCGCCGATCAGCCGATCCCCTCTTCGACGACCGGCACGCTGGGCACCTCGAGCGTCCCCGCCCGGATCGAGTCTCCCGCCACTCGGATCCGATCGATCAACCCGGGAGCGATCTGGTCCAGCACCGCGGGATTGGGCACGAAGTCGACCACACCTTTGGAGGAGCCCTCGTAGACCGGAGCCCCTCCGAGCTCACCGGCCTGCAGACCCCGGGCGACGGCCAGGAACGCCCTCGGCATGCGCAGCACGGCACTCCCGAGCGTCACCTCGGGCGCGATGTCGTTCTGATCGCGGTTCATTCCGAGGACCCAGGTCGTCCGGCCATCCGCGGTCGCCTCGCGCGCCGCCTGGAAGACGCCGAACGACGCTCCGTCGAGGTTGTGGATGAGGACGTCGGCTCCGCGCCCGATCTGGGCCACGGCCGCCTCCTTGGCTGCCGCCACATCGGTCCAATCCCCCGTGAAGGACTCGAGAACGGTCACATCGGGGCGCACCGCCTTCGCCCCCGCCTCGAACGCCAGGAAGGTGCCCTGGACCGGCGGGATCTCCACCCCCCCGACCATCCCGACCACCCCGGATTCGGTCATGCCGGCCGCCATCATTCCCGCCTGATAGCTGGCCTCCCACAGGAGGAACACGATCGGGACCACGTTATCGCCCACTCGTCCCCCACCGCTCACGGCGATCATCATGTCGGGGAACTGAGGACCGACCCGCATCGCGGCATCCTGATACTCGTACCCGTGGGCGAAGACCAGATCGTAGCCCTCGGCTCCGTAGGCCAGAAAGGCCTCGTCGAACTCGGTCGGGGAGCGGGTCTGCTGATGGCTCACCTCGGCGCCGAGCGAGTCACCGATCATGAGCAAGCCTTCATAGGCACCCGCATACCAGCCGGCATCGCTGACGGGGCCCGCCGTGAGGAGAGCGACCCGAAGCGACGCGGACGGCGACCCTGGAGCCGACCCATCCGCACCGTCGGCATCGGCGTTCGAACCGCCGCACGCTCCGACAGACAGGAGTGCTCCGACCAGGGCCGAAACCCGGGCGATCCGGCGAGATGACCGGCAAAACAGGCGCATGATGCGACCCTCGTGGACCTACGTCGTCGATGGACCGGCCCCCTCGCCGGTCAGATGGACGATCCCGTACCCCCAAAGGGGGGTGCGGGGTGCCGCCCCGCGGGGCGGGGCGAACCGGCGGCCAACCCGGGGCGCCGGTCCGCGCTGGCGAGCGTCAGCCGCCGAAGGTCGTCATCAGAGTCGAGAAGGCCCGACGTCCCGTCCAGAAGACGACGAAGCCGATGATCGGCGGCATCACGAACTTCACGAACAGAAGCATGGTGGGCACGACCGACGCGAACAGCCCGGAGGCTCCGTCTACCATCTCGCTCACCGGATCGCGCATCCGCCAACCTACGAACAGCGTCATCCCGAGAGCACCCACTGCAAGGAACCACTCCGTCACCGAGTCGATGACGCCGAGAGCGTCGAGCGAGGTCGCCGGAATCAAGCCCACGAGCAGGATCAGGACGCCCGCGCCGATGGCCGCGGATCGTCGGGTGATCTTGAACTCGTCGATCATCGAGGCGGTGACCACCTCGAGCAGGGAAACGGCCGACGTGATCGCCCCGACCGTCAGCGCGAAGAAGAAAGCGATACCCACCACGCGACCGACCGACCCCATCTCGACGAACGCACCAGGCAGCGCGATGAAGAGGGCCCCTACCGTGCTTTCGCTGACCTGGCTCTGTAGCCCCAGGGCCGCGATGACCGGAAAGACCACCAACCCGGCCGTGAAGGCCACCCCGAAGTCCGAGAAGGCGATGGTCGTCGCCTCGCGGTTGAGATTCTCGTGTCTGGACAGATACGAGGCGAAGGTGAGCATGGCCCCCATGCCCAAGCTGAGCGAGAAGAACGCCTGCCCGCCCGCCTCTGCGAGGGTGTCGGGATTGAGCAGCTCCGAGAAGGACGGCGCCAGGTAGAACGAGTACCCCTCGCCCGACCCGGCCAGCGAGGCGGCCCACACGGCGAGACCGATCACGATCGTGAACAAGACGGGCATCAGGATCAGAGAAGCCTTCTCGATCCCCTTTTCCACACCCACGCTGACGATGGTGACCGTCAACACCATGAAGGCAATGTGATAGACGATGGGCGCGATGCCCGTGGTCACCTCGTTGAAGTATGCGCCCGGGTCGGCGGCGAATCCCGTGAGGATGCCCTCGATGCCATACCGAACCACCCACCCGGCGATCACCGAGTAGTACGAGAGGATCAGGAAGCCGGTGAGAACTCCGAGGAAGCCCACGATGGGCCACATGCCCCCACCCTCTCGGCGCATGGCCCCGATGGGCGAAAGCCGGGTGCGCCGCCCTACCGAGAACTCGCAGAGCATGAGGGGGATACCCAGAACCAACGTCAAAACCACGTACAGCGTGACGAAGGCCGCACCTCCCCCCTCGGCCACGCGATAGGGAAAGCGCCACATGTTGCCCAAGCCGACGGCGCTTCCCACGGCGGCGAGAATGAATCCGATGCGTGTGCCGAAGAGCTCGCGCTGGATCGAGTCCGCTCCGTGCTTCTGAACTTCCACGTCGATGGGATCTGCCACGTCGTCTCCTCTTCGGGGACCACACTCGCGAACGCGGTGCGCGAGGCTCGTATTTGGGGCATCCGACGATCCGCCGTCAAGGAACGCCACAGCCTGTTCTTGTGCCCTCCCGCGCCGATCCCGCATCTTTGGAGGTCTAGCCTGGCCGGCCGGAACCCGTGTCGGCCGGCCGATGTTTCTCAGACCGAATCCGTTGCCCATGGACGATTTGACTCGGCGCCCGGTGTCCAAACGCCCCTCCGTTCTCCGCTTCGAAGGACGGATCCTCTACCTCGCCGACGACGCGGCGCTCATGCGGCGCCAGCTCATCGACGGGGCAGACCTCGAGCCGAGCCCCGAGCTTCACGCCAAGCTGCGCGATCAGATCTCGACCGACGAGATCACCCCGGCCTACATCTGCTACTTCTACGACGAAACCCTCGGCGAATTCCCCTACCTCGGCCTACGCACACGGGATCTCGAGTCGGGCGATACGGTCGCACCGGTCGAGCGGGGTTCGGTCAAGTCGGGCGGGTTCGTCTGCTCCGTGGCCGGGAAGCGCCGAGGGAAGGGCAGTAGCCGCGAGCAGTCCCCCTATGCCGAGTTGATGGCGGGGATCCAGGTCGTCGTCGGCGAGAGCATCGAGCGGATCTACAACGAGAACTGCCAGAATCTCGGGATGCTGACCACGACGGACCTCGGGATCGTCGACCGGATTCGCGCCGGTGAGGAGATCCCGCTGTCGGTGTTCACCGAGGGCAAGGACGAGATCACCCGCCAGATCATCGAGTACGGTGGGCTGTTCGAGTTCAACATCGCGCGTCTCCAGGGCAAGGTGTCGCTGCCGGTACCGGAGAGCGTGGACTCCAACGCGGCGGCGCGCCCCATGTCGGTGGGCGAGAAGATCTTCGCCCGTCACTGGGTGGTCGACGCCGCCACCGAGACCGTCGGCGTACCCTGGGTGAAGCCGGGTGAGTCCGGCTTCTTCCGAACCGATGTGCGCTTCAGCCACGAATACGTGACCCCGATGAGCGCCATCTTCTTCGAGCAGAAGGTGGGCACCGACGGTCGAGTGAACGCCCCCGACAGCGTTCTGTTCTTCCGCGACCACCTGACCTTCCTGCACAAGGCCATGAGCCAGGAGCGCATCGAGCAGGGGCTCCTGGACGTCGCCAACCAGCTCGAGGTGAAGCAGCGGGAGTTCGCCGAGAAGCAGGGCATCACACTCTACGGCGAGCAGAAAGGCCATGTGATGGGCTCCGAGGCGATCTGTCACTCGAAGATCCTCGAGGAGTACGCCGAGCCGGGCATGCTCATCATCGGCTCCGACTCGCACACGCCACACGCGGGCGCCATCGGTTGCATCGCCTTCGGCGTGGGGACGACGGCGATCTTCAACTCCTGGATCACCCGTGACGTCCGGGCCAGCGTGCCGAAGAGCTTCAAGGTCGTGATCTCGGGCACTCCCCGCGACAACGTCACGGCCAAGGACTACATGCTGGAGATCCTCCGTCATCCGTACATCCGCGACGGGCACGCGATCGGCCAGATCATCGAGTACGCCGGCCCCGCCGTCGAAGCCCTTTCGGTCGACGAGCGCGCGACCATGACCAACATGGCCGCCGAGGTCGGAGCCTTCACGGGCATCGTCGCCGCCGACGACAAGACCGTGGAGTACCTCGTCACCGAGCGGGGCATGGACGAGGCGCGCGCCCGGTCGCTCGTCGAGGGCATGCAATCCGACCCCGGCGCCGAATACGTCAAGATCATCGAAATCGATGCGTCGACGATCGAGCCGATGGCAGCGCTCCCCGGAGACCCCGGAAACGGCGTCTTCGTACGCGAGCTCGAGAAGGAGCCCATCCGGGTCGAGATCGCCTACGCCGGCTCGTGCACGGCGGGAAAGAAGGAAGACATGGACATGTACGCGACCGTCTTCCGCGACGCCGAGGCACAGGGCCTCAAGGTGCACGCCGACGTGGAGTGCTTCATCCAGTGTGGCTCGATCGAGGTCCGCGAGTACTGCCGGGAGCAGGGGTATCTCGACCTATTCGACCGCATGGGCGCCAGCTTCATCGAACCCGGATGCGGTGCCTGCATCAACGCAGGTCCCGGTGTGACGAGCGATCCCGACCAGATCAGCGTCAGCTCGCAGAACCGCAACTTCCCGGGGCGTTCGGGACCGGGACAGCTCTATCTGGTGTCACCCTACTCGGTCGCGGCGAGCGCCGTGGCGGGGTACGTGACGAAGTGGGAGCCGGGCGGCCGCTTCGAGCCTATTGCACCGCGTCGCCTGGCCACCGTGTGAGCAAACAACCGCCTCGGGTGCTCAACCTCGAGCACGCCTTCGAGCGCGTCGAGGGCCTGTGGACGCCTCACGTTGCGGCCGATCTCAACGGACAACAGATCAAGTTGGCCCGCGTGCATGGGACCTTCGATTGGCACGCGCACGACGACGAAGACGAGGCGTTCCTCGTCGTTCGAGGACGGCTCCGGCTGGAGTTCGAGTCGGGGGTGCGTGAGCTCGGGCCCGGCGAGTTGTGTGTCGTCCCGCGCGGCGTTCGCCACCGCCCGGTCGCCGATGACGAGTGCCACATCGTGATGTTCGAACCGGCGGGGACGGTAAACATCGGTGACGCCCCGTCGACGCGTACGGTGACCGAGCTTCCACGGGTCTGAGCGTGTCGCCCGCGGGCTTCCGACCCGACCCTCGGCTCTTTCCCTTCGACTCCAGGTGGTTCGACCACGAGGTCGGCCGGGTCCACTACATCGACGAAGGGAGCGGACCCGCGATCCTCTTCCTCCACGGCAACCCCACGTGGAGCTTTCTGTATCGCGGGATCGTCATCCGACTGCGCAAGAAATACCGCTGCATCGCCGTCGACTACCCCGGCTTCGGACTGTCGGCCCGGCCCCCGTCGTACGGGTACCGGCCGGCGGATCATGCCCAGGTCGTGGCCGATCTCGTTCGTCACCTCGATCTGCGGGAGTTGACGATCATGGGGCAGGATTGGGGCGGCCCGATCGGGATGCGCGTCGCCGTCGACGAGCGTCAAAGGCTCCGGGCCCTCGTCATGGGCAACACCTGGTTCTGGCCTGCCCGGGGCCGAGCCATGAACGCCTTCGGCTACCTGCTCGGAAGTGCCCCGGCCCAGTCCCTACTGCGAAGCCACAACCTGTTCGTCGAGCGTTTGATGCCCCTCGGCGTCCTGCACCCACTCGCTCCGGAGGTCCTGGCGCAGTATCGCGACGCGCAGGCGAGCGAACGGGGCCGGGAAGGTGTGGCCGAACTACCCCGCCAGGTCACCGCCGCGGCGAGTTGGCTCGCGGAACTGGAGGCAGACGTCGAGGGCACCCTGCGCGATGTGCCCCTGCTCCTCACCTGGGGCACGCGCGACCCGCTCTTTCCGCCCTCGCACATGGACCGATTCCGCCTGGCCTTCGATGAGGTGTCGATCACCCGCCTCGAGGCGAAACACTACATCCAGGAAGACGCCCCGGGCGAAATCGCCCAGGCGATCGACGAGTTCCTCAGCGTGTCGGGTTCCCCTTCGACGTAGAGATCGTATCCACCCGGCGCTCGGAGAGAATCGCCTCGGCGACCTCCCGACCGCGGCTCCAGCACGAAGGGACCGATGGTCCGCTCCCGGCGTAGCTCCCGGCCAGGTGGATCCCCGGGTTCGCTGCCTCCATGCGCTCGAGCGTGTTGAGACGGTCGACGTGACCGAACTCCATCCGCGGAATCGCATGCGTCCAACGCGCGACGTAGCGGAGCCCGGGCGCGCTCGACGCTCCAAGAATCTGTTCGTGCTGTCCGTGCACCAGGTCGACGAGTTCGGAGTCCGACAAGCCAGCGAGTTCCGGGAACCGGGCCCCACCGACGAAGGACGTGGTCTGCACGAGATCTCCGACGGCCCGGCTGTCGAAGAGCGAACTCATCCACAAAATGCCGAGAACCGGACGACGCTCTCGCGAGGGAATCAGCATCCCGAATCCATCGAGGGGGTGTGCGACCTCGGATCGACGATAGGTGAGGTGGACCGTCGTAACGGGGCTGTACGGGATGTCGCGCAACACGCGCGCCCCCCCCGTCGAGATGCCCTCCACCAGGTCGGCGGCCACCGGGGCAGGGACCGCGAGGACCACGGCTGACGTCGCGATGGTGCGGCCCTCCGAGCCGATGACCCATCCGCCGTCGGTGCCGGGTTGGATCATCGTCGCGGGGCTGCCGGTGTGCACCCGATCTTCGCCGATGGCCTCGGATAGCGCTCGAGGCCAGGCGGCCAGACCGCCCGTGAAGCTGAACAGCTTCGACCGGACGCGCGGCCGGGCGGACTTCTTCTTGCCGGACCGTCGGCCGGCCCTCACGCGCGAGACCGCCCATCGGGTGAGGCTACCGTGTTGCCGCTCCGCCTCGAGCAGCTTGGGAAACGCGGCTCGCATCGAAAGGGTGGTCGGATCTCCCGCGTGTACTCCGCTGACAAAGGGATCGAGCATACGGTCGGCCACCTCGTCGCCGAGGCGTCGACGCACGAAATCGTCGGCGCTTTCGTCTCCTCCCGGACCCGGGGGCGCGAACGGCTCACCGAAGAGTTTCAGCTTGCCCCGCCACGAGAGAGCCTTCGTCGTGAGCAGACTGAGCGGACCGCCCGGAAGCTCCACGGCCCGCCCATCCACGACGATGAACCGCTTCTTACCGCCCGACCCGGCCACCTCGATCGCACCGTCGAGCCCGATGCTCGAGAGGTGCTCGAAGAGCTCCGGGTCGCGACTATGGATCGTCTGCGGACCCAGATCGACCGTGTGGCCGTCGATGGATTCGCTGCGCAGCGCCCCCCCGACCCGGTCTCCCGCCTCGAGCACCTCGACATCGACCCCCTGCTCTCGCAGTCGGTGGGCACAGGCCAGGCCGGCGATTCCGGCCCCGATGACGACGACTTCACGGCGGTGTGACATAGGGCTCTACACGGTGCTGGAGAAGGTCGGACGATCGGCCGAATCGACGAGGTAGGCGTCGAAGACCGATGCGATGTTGCGGAGGAAGAATCGGCCCGTCGAGGTGACGTCCCACCCGGTGGCGGTGCGCTCGAGGAAGCCTTCTTCGACGTATGGAGCGAGTCCCGGCAGGTCGCGGGCAAACAACTCGGCCATGGGCGCACCGAAGGGTTCGCTCGTGAGATCGTCGGGCAGCTCGAGGTTGCACATCAAGTGCTGGATCACGTACGACCTCACCTGGTCGTCGAGACTCAGCCGATGTCCGCGCACGATCGGGAAGTGCCCCGCCTCGAGGGACTCCTCCCAATTCTTGATGCGCGGATCGTTCTGGACGAAGCGACCCGCCAGGCAACCGATCCCGCTCATGCCGAAAGCCACCTGGTCGGGCGCGGCATGGGTCGTGTAGCCCATGAAGTTGCGCAGCAGGCGACGCTCCCGCGCGGCCACCGACAGCTCATCGTCGGGAGTCGCGAAGTGGTCGAACCCGATCCACTGATATCCCGCCTCCTCGAACACCTCGACAGTGTCCAGAAACAAGCCGAGCTTGGCTCGGTTGTCCGGCAAGCCGGTCGCGTCGACCGCCCGCTGGATCCGACGGACCTGAGGGAGGTGTGCGTAGCTGAAGGTCGCGATCCGATCGGGCGCGAGCTCCACCACCCGGTGCAGGGTGCGGGCGAAGCTCTCCGAGGTCTGGTACGGGAGTCCGTAGACCAGATCGAAGTTCACGCTTTCGAAGCCCGCCGTCCGCGACCACTCCAGTAGGGACACGGTGTCGGATTCGGGCTGAATCCGGCCGATCGCGACCTGTACGCGATGGTCGAAGTCCTGCACCCCCATGCTGATGCGGTTGAAGCCCAGGCGCTTCAACAGCGGCGGCTGAGACGCCGTCGCCACCCGTGGATCCATCTCGATGCTGACTTCGGCGTCGGCCTCGATGTGGAACGCCGACTCGAGCATCCCGAACAGGCGCGCCGTCTGCGCATCGGTGAGAAAATTCGGTGTGCCCCCACCCCAGTGGATCTGACTCACCGAGCGACCCACACCGATACGGTCCACCACCCCCTCGATCTCCCACGACAGCCGCTCGATGTATCGATCGACCACCTCGGCGCGGTGTCCCGCGATCGCATTACAGCCGCAGTAGTAACAGCGCTTGCCGCAGAACGGGAGGTGCACGTAGACCGACAACGGCTGATCGGGAGCATCCCCCGCGTCGTCGAGGGCGTCCACGTATTCGGCCTCGCCGAACTCGGCATCCCAGTACGGCACCGTGGGGTAGCTCGTGTATCTCGGAAGCGCCTTGGCGTGGCGCTCGATCAGCCCGAACAACTCCTCACGCTCGGGGCTTTCGTGCGGGGGCGGCGGTTCGAAGCCCAGCCCCCCCCGCCCTACCGAGGGAAGGATCATGTGTCGTCGTCCATCGTGGTCAGGAGGGCCGACTGCCTCTTCGCGCGCGCACGCTGCCTCGCGAAGCCGCGCGGATCGAGGAACTCGTCGATGCGGTCTTCACCCAGGAGCTCGACGGGATCGTACTCGTCGACGGCATCGGCCACCCGGTTGGGTACTGCGGGTCTGCGCGAGGGGCCGTCCATCTGCACCGTCACGCGGTTCGCATCGACGTGGCGCGCGCCGTTGCCGTTCGAGTGCCCGTTGGAATGGCCATTGCTGCCGGCCCTGTCGGCGACGCCCGTGCCGTTCACCAGCGGAAGAGAGCGCCCGACCGGCTCGCCGTTCTTCCCGGTCGCGGGGCCACCGCCGCAGACGGTGACACCCGCCTGGGAGACGGGACGACTCCGCTCGGAAGCCGGCTTCTTGTTGTACATGCTGCCGACCTTGGGCCGCCTCTTCTCGGCGTCCTTCAGTTCCTCCTGCGTGAGCACCTTCGACTCGTCGAACTTGAAGTCGACGTTCTTCTGGCCGATGAAGCCGACTCGGCCGAGGTCGTAGAAGCGCCGTTCGAAGCTCGACTTCAGGAACGCCTTGAGGCATCCCAACATGTACTTCCGCTTGTAGCGGTCGCGGATCCACGGATAACTCAGGAAGCTGCGCCGCATGTAGAAGCGCCGGTAGTTCTTCATCACCCCGGCGAGCACCTCGCCCCGGGTCATGGTCTCGGGCTTCATGATGGGCGTGACGAAGTTGTAGCGCGCGTAGTCGCGCACCTCGACCTTGTCACCGAGGTCTTCGAACAGGTCGGAGAAGGGCCAGGGCGTGTACATGTTCCAGTTCACCATGTCGGCGCCCCAGTCCATCGCCCACTTGTAGGTGTCCTCGATCGTCTCCGGCGTCTCGTTTTCCATACCGATGATGAACTGCGCCTCGGCGACGATGCCGTGTTTCTTCAGCAGCTGGATCGCCTTCTTGTTCTGCGCGATCGTGGTTTCCTTGCGGAAGCGCTCGAGGTTGAGCTGGGCCGAGGCCTCGGTGCCGAGCGAGATGTGAATCAGGCCGGCCTTCCGGTAGAGCGGAAGCAGGTCCTCGTCGCGAAGAATGTCGGTCACGCGGGTGTTGATCCCCCAGTGGACCCCGAGGTCCCGGTCGATGAGCTCCTCGCACAAGGCGACGAACTTCTCGCGATTGATGGTGGGCTCCTCGTCGGCGAGGATGAAGAAGCCGACGCCGTGGTCCTTCACCAGCGTTTCGATCTCGTCGACGAACTCGCGCGGGTCGCGCGTCCGGTACGTGCGCCAGAACTTCCACTGTGAGCAGAACGAGCAGGTGAAGGGACACCCGCGCGCATAATTCGGGATCGCCACACGCTGGCCCGTGGGGATGTAGATGTACTTGTCCCACTCCAGGATGCTCCAATCGGGAGCGAGGTCGTTCAGATCCTGGATCGGCGGGTTCGCGGGCGTCGCCACCACCTCGTCGCCGTCGCGGAATGCGATGCCGCGGATCGAGCGGCGGTCACGATGATACCGGCCTTCCTCGACCGCGCGTACGACGTTGACCAGGATCTCTTCGCCCTCGCCGCGTACGATCAGGTCGATCCACGGCGACTCCGTGAGCACCTGTCCGTACATGAAGGTCGCGTGGGTCCCGCCGAGGATCGTGACGGCCTCGGGGTGCACCTTCCGGGCGAGTTCGAGCGTCTCCTGTGCCTTGTAGATGCTCGGCGTGATGCAGGTGCACCCGATGATGTCCGGGGCGGACCCTTCGCGCAGCGCGGCCTCGAGCGCCTCGTTGGAGAGGTCGTTCGTCATCGCGTCGATGAAAGAGACGTCGTGATACCCGGCCTTCTTCAGCGCGCCGGTGAGATAGGCGACCCAGGCGGGGGGCCAATTCCCTGCGATCTCGGCGCCGCCGGAGTGGTAGTTCGGGTGGATCAGGACGATGCGCATGTGTCCTCCGTTGGGACGTCTTTCGTGGCGTGAGAGGGCAAAGGGGCGAGCACGATCCGGAAGCGGCACCGTTCGGCGCCGGTTGCGGTGCAGGCCTCTTCGGTAACGCGGGCCTTCGACGAAACGAGGGCGCGGACGAGCGTCTCGACCGCGCGCGCGTAGTAATCCCCCATGGGTCGTCCGGCCTGCGCCGTGACGCACACCAAGGAGGGAGCGAGGGTGAACTCGGCGCCGTCCGGAGTCATCCGGGCCGTGAAGTCCGAACTGCCGGCGAAGGTCCAGGCGTGCCGGCGGATGGCGCTCAACAGGACTCGGAGCGAGAGGCGCGCCGGGAGCAGGCGCAGCCCGAGCCGCACGAATCCGGGGATTCGGTGGCGTAGGACGTAGCGGCCGGTGCCCACCCCACTCGCGGCGAGAATGCCCTCGGCATCCTCCGTTTCGAGCTCTTCGAAGAGCACCTTCACGAGTCGGGCGAAGAAGTGCTCCTCGACCATATCGCGGGGGAGCGGGTCGGGCAGCCCTGCGCGCGCGGACAGGTGGATGGCCCAGCCCGGACCCATCCGCTCCCGGAGCGCGGCGACCGTTTGAATCAGCGTGTTCGGTCCGACTCGGCTCGTAAGCGCACCACGATCGGCGACACCCGGAGACGACGAACGGGCGTCCCGCTCGTTGGAACGAAACGTCGATTTCACAGCAACCTGCATACTTCACCCCATGAAGGGGACGGGAGGGTCCGTGAGTGTAAATACTACTTGACGTCAAGCATTGTCAACACCTCGATACGGCCGGTGAAACGAACACGATCCGCCCCCCGCGGGTACCGAAGTGCTCAAGCCCGATCCACCTCACCTCCAGCACTCTTCTGCCATGCTCAAATCCAGGTCTTTCGGAAGCCTTCTCGCCGTCGGGCTCCTCGCCCTTCCGGCCGGTCTCCACGCTCAGAATGCCGACGCCTGCTTCTTGCGCGGGGCTACCGTCGAGCAGGCCGCGGAGCGCCCGAGTCCGCTCGGCGTCGTGGCCATCCCGATGGGTGACGCCGAGGCGACGCTCTGCTACGGCCGTCCCTCCGCCAAGGGCCGCGAGATGGTCGGCGGCCTCGACCCGTTCGGTAACCCCTGGCGCCTCGGCGCCAATGAGGCGACCGCCATCCACCTGCCGTTCGCGGCCACCATCGGCGGCGTCGCCGTCGAGCCCGGGTCGTATTCGATCTACACGATCCCCAGCGAGAACGAGTGGGAGTTCGTGGTCAACGGGTCGGCCGAGCGGTGGGGCGTGCCGATCAACGAGGGCGTCCGGGCCGAGGACATCGGCAGCTTCACGCGTTCGGTCGCCGCGCTCGACGAGTTCGTCGAGACCTTCACCATCAGTTGGGAGGCCCACGGTGAAGGCATGGGTCACCTCGTGATGGACTTCGAGAACCGGCGCGTCGAGGTACCGATCCACATGGCGGGCATGAACCACTGATGCCGCGGAGGGTGCCGGAGGCCGCATCAGGCCTCCGGCATCGCCCTCGCGCCAGGAGAAAAACACGATGAAGTGGTCATGGCGAATCGGTCGGCTGGCGGGGATCGATGTGTTCATGCACATGACCTTCCCCCTGCTCCTCGCCTGGGCTGGGCTGCAGTACTACCGCATTCGCGCCGATCCGGCGGACGTCATCGTAGGTCTGGCCTTCGTGGGCATGCTGTTCGCGATCGTGGTGCTCCACGAGTTGGGACATGCCCTGATGGCCCGTCGCTTCGGAATCGGGACGAGCGACATCACCCTGTTGCCCATCGGGGGCGTCGCGAGGCTGATGCGCATGCCGGCCGATCCCCGCCAGGAGCTCCTGGTCGCCCTGGCCGGCCCTGCCGTCAACGTGGGCCTGGCCGTCCTCCTGGGTTTCGTGCTGTTCGTCTTCACCGACGGCGGAGTGAGCGGAGGCATCGACATCCTGTTCGGCAATCCGCTGGTCAACCTCTTCTGGGTCAACGTCGGTCTGGCCGTCTTCAACATGGTGCCGGCCTTTCCGATGGACGGCGGGCGTGTTCTGCGGGCGGTACTGGCCATGCGGCTCGACTTCGCCCGGGCGACTCGAATCGCCGCGACGGTCGGTCAACTCCTGGCCGTCGTCTTCGGGATCTTCGGGGTGATGGGCAACCCGATCCTCGTACTGATCGCAATCTTCGTCTGGATGGGGGCCCAGGCCGAGGTACGAGCGAGTCGTGGCACGCGACAGGTGCCCGACGTCCCGGTCCGAATGGCGATGATCTCCGACTTCCGGAGGCTCGGCCCCCACGACTCGTTGGGCGCTGCGGCCCACTACGCGCTCAGCGGCGTTCAGGGCGACTTCCCTGTGGCCGCGAACGGCCAGTTGGTCGGCCTCCTCTCGGCGACCCAGCTGGCCGCCGGACTGCGCGGTGTCGGCCCCAGCGGAACGGTCGAGCAGGTGATGGAGCGTCCGGTCGCGACGGCCGACTCGGACGAACCGATCGAAACGGCGTGGGCGCGGCTACAGGCGAGCGGTCAGCCCTGCCTCCCCGTCCTGACCGCGGGCATCCTCGTCGGACTGATCACCCGCGAGCAGCTCCAACGGGTGTTCCAGTTGCAGAGTGCGGTGGGAGAACACGCCCGGGCCGGCGCACAACGGCCGATCTGAAGCACGAGGGCGCGCTCCACCCAGCAGGCTGCGACGCGCACTCGGGCCCCCGAAAACACCTGAACGGCCATAGGGCCTGTCCCTCCTTACACGGCGTCCTACTCGTAGGACAGCACTGCCGCGCAACGCGTGCTCTAAGCCGCTTGCGATCAATTACAGGGACGGATCCTCGCTGAGGCCCCTTGCTGGCCTGGACTTGGCACGGACGACCGATCGTCTACCCCTTACGTGACGCGCATAGCGTGCATCTACGAGGCTCTCGTACAGATCCGGGGACGGTGACGAACCCGTGGCCAATAGAGTCGAAACGACTGCCTGGATGGCAGCGCGAGTGGCCTCCCAAAGCAGACCTTCGGGGACTCGCTCCATTTGCGCGTTCAAGGTGGCCTTGAGGTGGCGGATCTCAGCCGTTTCACGCGGTCTACCCTCGCAGGTATGGTCGAAAAGCTCTAGCTGAAGCGCGCCGGCAAGGAGCTCATCCCAAGGAACCTGCAGAGCGACGGCGAGTCCTTGCACGGTCCGCCTGTGGGGCGTCCGGGTTTCGCCAGAGAGAATGCGCCAGAGCGTAGTCCGCCGAATTCCTGCAGCCTCGGACAGTTCGACTTGCGAAAGCTCGAGGTCTCGCATCCGCCGCAGAATCACGTCGACATTGATCGGTCGAGATTTCATACGCCTAGCCTCTCGTCAGTAACACCGAGTTTGAAGTTGCGTTGCAGCATTTTATGTGAGTACAAGTGTTACGCATACTGGACTTCGTTAGCTACATGTTGCAATATACCCGTAGGCCCGAGGGTGTGTCGGCTGTGCACGGAAACACCGGGCAGGGTTGACGATGACCCAGTCAGACGCAGATCTTACGCGCTCTTTCTCCGTTATGCCCCCGGTCGCTTCACCCGGCCTTCTCCGCGGGGACCTCTAACATCTAGGATGCCATCTATGACTGACCGGCACGAAGAAGACCTTCGCAGCTTCGTCTTGAACGAGTTGGGCCACCGAAGGTCTCAAGTGCAGGAGGGTCAAATCGCGAATGACCACCGCTCTCGAGTGGAAGGGTCAGGCCCCGGCTACGTGGCCGACACAGTCGCGGACACTCAACGCGCCGTGGTTCCCTCGGACGCAGATCTCCTGTGGCAGGCAAACTCGCGAGGATCCTCCTAGTCGCGTAAGCTGTTGGCGGCCCCGGTCCCTTCACTCACCGCCAGCATGTCCGCAACTCCGTCGCAGGATCTGAGGTTCGTCCGATTCACCAAGAGTTCATCAGTTCTTGGGTTGATCGAAGGACAAATGCCCAGGAGTATGGAGGTGTCCGACCTTTCGGGCGCCAAGCGCGTTTGTCGCTACCTCGGCGGTGCCTTAAGGCGGCACTCGTGCAGGGCTGTGATGATCGAGGGTCACTATATTGACCGTGATCACATGGATGACCACTCGGTCTACCACTCATCTGCTCTGTCAGCGCCGCCCAACTACTGTCAGAGACTTCACTTCTTCAACATCTCGGAAGGCGAACTGGTCACCCGCCTGAACCAGCTTCACGCCACTCCGCGCAAGTCAAGATCAACGGCCCTCTCGGCTTTCTCGGATGAGCACTACATCGGGTTTTCGGTCATCCGCCCGCTACGAACGAGTCCTTTTGGGCGGACTGTAATCCGCCCGCTTCCGAACCCTGACCTGATAGTCACGCCAGCTCCTCCCAAACCGGTCGCCAACGAGTTGGAGGGGTGGTACATCCAGAAGCCGCGTAAGCACTTTGTACACGTCTGGGGGCTAACGCTCCGCGTGCGCGGGGTGGCGTGGCAACAACAGGACTCTGGCGTAAGCGCATGTGCTACGATGGCGGTCTGGATGACCCTGCAACAGATGGGTTCTCAGGAGCAGATCGGCTTCGCCTCCCCCGCCGCAATCACCCTTGAGGCTGGGTCAAGTGCTCTGCCATTCGGGAGGGTCTTCCCGTCAGAGGGGCTGACATCAGGACAGATGGCGCGTGCCTTGAGCCAGTTTGGGTTGCCGCCGAAGTGGATTCGCACGTCAAGTCAGTCCCGTACTCTGCAGTTGATCGGGGCCTCCCTGCGCTCGAGGATTCCCCCCATCCTCCTGCTGGATGACGAACCGAACGGACGTCGACACACTGTGGTCGCGGTCGGCCTAGTTCGCGGTCAGCCACCGAGCGGCAAAGGCCGGCACACTGACTTCGCAGAATCGGTAGCAGGCGTCCTCGTACACGATGATCGCGTGGGTCCGGATGTCTTTTGTGCCTTCTCTTTTCCCAGCAACCAGGCAAGGAACGACCTGGCCGACAGCCTAGAGTACCGCTCACCCCCATCCACGGCCTCAGACAGTTGCTCCGCCAACTCGGGCCGGGACGGGCGGCTTGGGTCACGAGGGCTCGGTCAGGTTCCTTCGACGGGACTACAAATCTGTGTGGACGACGAAGGCGTCCAACGGTTTCTTGACCCGAACGGGATGACGAGCAGTGATGGTGCAGTTTCCGCCGACATACTCAAGCGGTTCGAATCATGGAAGATCAAGGCGCTACTTGTCCCCTTGCATGGCAAGATCAGAGTCGCGTTCCCAGGCCTTCTCGCTCTTCGGGCACGACTCGAATTCGCGCTCGACTTACGGAGTGATGAGAGAGGCGCTAAATGGCAGACAAGCACCCACTCGGGTGTCTTCTACGTAAGCCGGGGTCATCGCTACGTAGCGCAGATGCTTGACCGTGTCTCGGATCCATCCCAGGTCGCCGAACAGACCCGACAGTGGATTCTGCCGAGGTATCTTGGAGTCTTGACCTTCCGATTCGGCGGCGAGGTCCAGATGGAAGTGCTAGTCGACACTACGTCCGCACCATACGATCCTCAGATTTCCCGCGTCGTCCTCTACTCAGAAGATTGCTCCTCTGCACTGACTGCCAAGGTGTCCCAGACCGTCAGGCGGACTGAGAGCCCCTTAAGCAACGTTCCCCTCGACATCTTCGGCTGCAAGTCGGCTAGGGACTGATGACAGCTCAGCCCCCTCGAGCACTTGTAGTATTCATCCCTGGCTTGCTGGGTTCGGTGCTTGAAGACGATCAGGGGGTGATCTGGGGAACCCCAAGGATGCTTGTAAACCTCTTGCGCAAGGAGAGGCTGCGAGGACGGCTCGCCTTCGATCCGAATAGGCCATGCCATGCTAGTAGGATGGTGGAGATACCAGTGGCCCTAGGCCCACTATTTCGCCTCTCGAATCGTGTGGGGTACGGACACGTCCGCGGTCGCATTCAGTCGATATTGCAACTGGAGTGGGGACGGCTTGGTGGCCAAAAACCGGCCGGCGCCCTCTACTTTCCTTACGACTGGCGGCGAGACCTTCGCGAGGTCTCTCGGGACCTCGAATCGGCAATACACACGAGCCTCCGCGTCAGGAGCGACTACCAGGGCTCGGCCGTTTCGAGGGTGGTTTTAGTCGCCCACAGCATGGGCGGGCTCGTCGCTCGCCATTTCGCCTCCACGAAGGCTGGAAGGGAGTTGGTGTCGGCGGTGATTTCTCTTGGTTCACCCTATTTGGGCGCGACAGCAGCTCTTACTGCACTACACTTCGGCAAGGTCGTCCCTGGGATAGGCGATCTCTCAGATGCTATCCGCACTATGCCTTCCATCTACCAACTGCTTCCACGCTATCGGAGTTTGCAATCTGATGATGGGGAGGCTTTCTATGAGGGCACCGAGGGCTTGGATTCGTCCCTCTTCGAAGCGGCCGACCGCTTCCACCAAGAGATGCGCCGACCGCTGAGTGGCGACACGACATGGTTGGCCGTCGCCGGCACCGGACTCGCAACCCGTTTCAAAGGCGAAATCGTCGAGACGGACGGCGCCCAACGCTTCGCCGAGAGGGAGCAGTCAAGTGGTGACGGCATTGTCATCAACGAGTCCGCAGCACCAAGGCTTAGAGGTATCCGGTCGCCAGAGACGATTTCGGCGATGGTACCTCATGGCGTCATGCAGGCGAGTCGGCACGTCTGGGACGGCCTTTCGCTTACGATCAGACGCCTTGCCCTAGGCGAGGAGGAGATTCCGTATCGGGGAGACTCCTCGCCGATGCCTAAGCCCACGAGCATATTCCGCGTTCAGGACGCGCCCGTTGCCGGATCCCCAACGCGTATAGCGGTCAACGCCGCTGGTGCCGGCTCGTTAGAGGTGAGTAGCGAAAAGGGAGACCCGCTCAGCCTTGAGTTCGGCCCGGGCGCCTCTACCCTTGAGGTAATTGGCCTAGAGGCAGGAATACACGTCTTCCGTTGCAGGATCTCAACGGAGCCGCAGCTAGACGAGCAAACCATTGAGGTATTGACTCCATAGCGGTTTGCCGTGTCTAAGCCGCATTCGGCTAGTGGTCGCTGCAGGACTCGAACCTGCGACATCTACGATGTGAACGTAGCGCTCTACCAGCTGAGCTAAGCGACCTACGCGAGAGCCGCACCACCCCAGAAGGATGGAGCGGCCCTCGATACCCCCACGGGGACTCGAACCCCGGTCTCCGCGCTGAGAACGCGATATCCTAGGCCACTAGACGATGGGGGCGTCTACCCTCGGAATTCGAGGGACCCCAAATCTACCCGGGCCCCTCCGGGTGTCAACACCCTGTGGCGAGGCCACTTCCGGCACCGACGCCGACTTCGACGAAGGCGTGGGGCCGTCGACTCGACTCGGATCCGATCGACGCCTTCGGGGTTTCCGAGCGTTCGCTGGTTGAAGACGCACACGAAATTCATGGACCCCATATGCTCCTCAACGATGATTCGATCCAGGACTGGATCGCCGCCCGAAACGGGTGGTCGGTAACCGACGGTCAGCTCACGAAGACGTTCGCGTTTCCCGCCTTCCGAGACAGCATCGTCTTCGTCAATCGAATCGCGACCCTCGCCGACGAGGCCGACCACCATCCCGACATCGATGTACGCTACGACCAGGTACAGATCGGGCTCTCGACGCACTCCGAGGGTGGGATCACCGACAAGGACACGGCCCTCGCCGAGCGAATCGACTTCGCCACCTCGAATCGCTGAAGCGTCGCCGGCGCGGTCAGAATTCGAAGCTGAAGCCGAAGAACGGTAGCAGGCCGGTGCCGTCGATCGGACGGCGTCCGTTGGCGAACTCGGGGTCCTGGGTGTAGGTGAATCCGATCTCGTTGGTACGATTGAGCACGTTCTGGACATCCAGAAAGACGCGGCCGTTCCACCCCCCGAAATCGAGCGTGCGCTCGAGCCGCACGTCGAAGCGGGCGTAGGCCGGGGTTCGTTCGTCACCGATGCGGTCCCAGTCCGGCACACCGCGGCCCGTGCGCGCGAATTCCGCCTCCGACCGATCGGCGTCGAAGGGGGTGAAGGGCCGCCCGGAAAGCACGCGGAGCTTCGTACCGATCTCCCACTTTGCGCTGGGGCGCACCCCGGCGGTCAGGTCCAGTGCGTGCCGTACGTCCCACGAGGAGGGTCGATACACGCCGTCCAACCCCGTGAATTCACTGCGCGACCAGGTGTAGGCCCCGAGCAGGTACACTCCACCCGCCAGCTTCCGCTGCGCGAAGAGCTCCAATCCGTAGGCGCGCCCCTCGCCCTCGGGGACGAGTGGCTCGCCCCCGATGAAACCGTAGTCGCCCCCGAGATTGGCGAGTGAGATCCTGGGATCGTCGCGCAGCACCGGGTAGCGGTCGTATCGCTTCACGAACCCTTCGGCTTTCAGCTGCAACGCCTCACTGCGCCGCCAGGTGACGCCGGCCACCCCCTGCACATTCCGAATCGGACGCAGACCCCGATTCACGAGCGCGCCATCTTCCTGAATCGCCACGGACAGCAGCGACGGGTTCTGGTGAAAGAGGCCTACGGCCGTCGATAGCGTCCACTTCGGTGACACGTCGAGTGACGCGCCGACCCTGGGCGACACCGACAGCCCTTCCTCGACGAGGCCATCGTGGTCGAGCCGACTCCCGGCCGTGATCGCCAGCCGCTCGTCGAGCACCCGGACGACCGCCTGCGCAAAGAGCCCGGAGCGCCAACCGCCGACTCCGCCGCGCGACACGACGTCGCGCTCGAAGGCGGTGCCGGGTGTGGACGCCTGAAACAGATCGAGGTCGAGCGTGGCCCGCGTCATCTCCGCACCCACCTCCACATCGACCCGCGGGCTCAGCCGTAGATCGGCCTCCACGCGCACGGGCAGGGTGGCTTCGGTCGAACGATTTCGGAGTACCTCGGTGCCTTGACCGTCGAGATCGCGAAACCGGTAGTCGGTCCACGATCGACTCACCGCGAGCCGCGCCACGCCGGAGCCGAGTTGGCGCTCCCAGGTCGCTCCAGACGTCCAGCTCTTCTGGTCGTTGTCGAGCACGCGATCGAAGATTTCCTGGTTTTCGATATCCCCCAGATCCGGCGAGACGAGGTCGAAGTCGTCGATCGCGCCGAGTCCCATCACGACGATCCGATCGCGCTGCGACGGAAACACCTCGAGTCGGGCCTGTGCGTCCCAGTAGTCGGGGCGAATGGGCAGACCCAGCGCCTCGAACAGGAACTGCAGGTAGGAGCGACGCACCGAAAAGAGCCAGTTCCCCGACCCCGAGCCGACGGGACCGTCGAGGGTGAGCCCCGCCTCCGCCGCCCCCAGCGTCACATCGCCGCGCACCCCATCGGGTGTTCCCGGGCGACTGTCGATCACCAGCACCGACGAGAGGGCATCCCCGTACCGCGCCGGGAATCCGCCGGTATAGAACTCCGTCTCGCGAATGAAGTCGACATTGACGAGGCCCAGCGCTCCCCCGGTGGCACCCTGCGTCGCGAAGTGATTGATCTGGGGGACCCGGATGCCGTCGAGGATGTAGGCGTTCTCGCCAGGTCCCCCGCCCCGCACCAACAGGTCGTTGCGGTTGTCGACCCCCCCGATCACTCCAGGCAGCGAGAGGAGCGTGCGCGAGATGTCCTGGAGGCCGCCCGGCGTGCGACGCACCTCTTCGGACGACAACAACACGGCCGAGACGGGGGCCGAAGGGGGCACCGCGAAGGCATCGGCCCCGACCGTGATCCCCTCGACCTCGATCGCCGTCGGACGCATCTCGACGAGGGCGAACGTCGGCCGACTCGATTGTACGACGAGGTCGGAGACGATGACCGGCGAGTACCCCAGGTACGTGACGCGAACGGCCACGACCCCGGGCTCGAGCCCCGGGATCCGAAAGCGTCCCTCCGCGTTCGACAGCCCACTCGTCTCTACCGCGCCGCCGATGATTTCGACGACGGCTCCCGCCAGAGGGGCGCGCGTGGTCCGATCCAGCACCTGCCCGTCGAGAACACCCGTCTGCGCAAACACCGGCGCCGGGATCAGCAGAACGAGGGTCGCGATGAGCCAACAGGGGATACGCATGACGGACCTCGCGACGGGGCGCGACCCGAGGGCGGATTCGAGAGGGATTCAGGGCGGCCGTTCGCTACCCGCGAAACGCTCTCGGGATCACCCTCCGCGGCTTTCGAGGAACTCGCGGATGCGGTTGAAGACGTCGGCGTCGTCGAGTAGGCCCGCATGGGTGGGGCAACAGATCTCTTGATCCGGCACACCGGGTATCGCACCGCTCTCAGGAGGCAGGATGTGAAGGTCGAGCGGAGTTCGAATCGTCAGCGCCTCGACCCCGTGGGGCACCGGCCTGCCCTCGGTGAGCGTAAGAAGGAAGTCGCTTCCGGGATACATCTCCCTCGCCCCCTCACCCCACGCCACGAGCGACGAATAGGTGCCGAAGTGCGGGGTCGCGAGAAACACGACGCGCCGCACGTCGGCCACCGGTGAAGCGCGGTGTCTCAGATGGTACCTCACGGCGAGCCCCCCCATCGAATGGGCGACGATATCGATCCTGTAGCGGCCCGTCGCGGCGCGCAGGGCCGCCGCCGCGCGGGCGATCTCACGGGCGTGCTCGCGGTTGCTCCCGACCGGGTCTCGAAAGACGACGACGCCGACTGTCGCCGGCGGCCACCCGGCCCCCACGAAACGGTCCCGCAGCGGAGATAGTTCGTCGAGGCCGTCGCCCCACCCCGGCACCAGCAGCACCGGGTTGCGCTCGACCACGACACTCTCCGCACCCCACGTGGTTTCGGTCGTCTGGGCGACGACCCCGGCCGGAATCCCACAGACCGCCAGGACGCATGCGGCGAGGCCGAGACCTCGACGTGGCCCGGGCCTCACGGGGGCCGCCGTGCCACCGCCGCCACCACCTCCGCCACGGCGCGTACGGCGTGCTCGACCTGGTCCGGGCTCAGCCCGACCGGAGGAGACAGCTCCACCACGGCCCCCGAGGCACCCGCTGGAAGCGTGATCACACCCCGAGTCAGCAGCTCCTGCGCGGCTTCGACCCCCGCCGCCGCCCGCGGCCCTCGTCCCGGATCACGGATCTCGATGCCGACCAGGAGTCCCAACCCACGTACCTCCACGAGCCCTTCGTCGACCAATGCGCGCAAGTTCCGGCGCAAGCCCGTAAGCAGCTGTTCACCGAGCGCTCGGGCTTCGTCAGGCAGGCCCGCGCGCACCCGGGCCAGCGCGGCCTCCGCCGCCGCACACGACGCCGGATGCCCCAGGAAGGTGCTCGTGTGGAGGGCCTCCCCATCCGACTCGGGCCAGGCATCCATGATGGGCGAGGGGGCGACGCAGGCGCTGATGGGTACCCCGCCACCCAACACCTTGCCGAGGCAGACGATGTGGGGGCGCAGTCCCACTAGATGTGAGGCCAGGACCGCCCCGCATCGGCCGAGGCCTGTGTAGATTTCGTCGGCCACGAGGATGAGTCCGTGCCGCTCCACCCGCTCCATGAGCGCATCCGCCCACCACCGCGGCACCGGTCGAACCCCGGCCCTGGCCTGCACGGGCTCGAGGACCACGGTTCCGATCGGCCCGCTCGTGGGCGGGTCGTCGAGCGCTCGATCGAGCGCCGCGATCGCCTCGGCCCGCGCGCGGCCTCCGGCGTCACCGCGTGGGAAGGGCAGGTGGGTCACTCCGTCGAACAGGCGCTCCAGTACGGGCCTTCGAAACGCGGCTCGCGAGGTGACCGACAATGCGCCGACCGTCAGCCCGTGGTAGCCTCCCTCGAGGGCGAGAATCCCGGGACGTCCGCTGGCGAGGCGAGCCGTCTTGAGGGCGATCTCGACCGCCTCACTGCCGGAGGTCGCGAGCACCGAGCGGGCGTCGTCGAACGGGACGATCTCGGCGAGGGCTTCGAGCAACCGGACCTTGGCGATCGGTGGGTGCACATCGCCCATGCCGTGGAGCAACTCTCGCGCCTGGCGATCGAAGGCCGCAACGACATCGGTGGGCGAGTGGCCGAGCAACGAGACCCCGAACGCCGAGGTGAGATCGAGAAACACGTTGCCGTCCGCATCGCGCACGTTCGCCCCGCGAGCGGACTCCCAGAAGACGGGAAACGCCTCCGAAAGGAAGGTGACGTTGCGCGACTCCACCGCCCGGAGGCGCCGACCGAGCGCCCTCGAAGCGGGCCCCGGTACGGCGGTGACCAGGCGAGGAAGGAGGCGTCCGAAGCTATCCATGGAGTCTTCCTACACCGCGCCGCCGGGAAGGGTGTGGACCCCCCAACCGGCCGAGGCCTCAGTCAGTCGCCCCCGTCGCCGGTCAGCTGATCCTGGGCGACCATGCCCATGGCATGGTAGCCCATGTCGACGTGCAGCGTTTCGCCCGTGATCGCCGCCGCGAGCGGGGAGACGAGAAAGGCCGCCGCGCGTCCCACGTCGTCGGCGGTGTTGCAGGCTGGGAGGGCGGCGTTCTGCTCATAGTACTCGACCATGTTGCCGATCGAGCCGATCGCCTTCGCGGCCCGCGAGGCCAGCGGACCCGCGCTAATCGTGTTGACCCGGATGCCGTATCGGCGGCCGGCCTCGTACGCGAGGGTGCGCGTGTCGCTCTCGAGGGCCGCTTTGGCCGAACTCATCCCTCCTCCGTACCCGGGAATCACCCGCTCGCCGGCCAGGTACGAGAGCGACACGACCGAGCCCCCCGGCCGCATCAGAGGCGCGAAGCGCTGAACCATGCTGACCATCGAATACGCGCTGGCGCTCAAGGCGGCGAGATAGCCGGCGCGGGTCGTCTCGACCAGCGGGTTCGACACCTCGGGTCCATTGGCCAGCGAGTGCACGACGACGTCCAGGCAGGGCGTACCGAAGTCGGCGACCATGGCGTCGGCCACACCCTGAATCGAAAACCCGGACAGCCCCCGGTAGCGCTTGTCGTCGCTCAACTCGGCCGGAACGTCGTCGTCGGTGTCGAACAGGGCATCGAGCGGGTACACCTTCGCGATCTCCCAACTCCCTCCACCCTCGAGGCTGAAGTCGAGGCGCTCCCTCTCGCGAAGTCGATTGAAGATCCGGAGCACGGGAGGCCACGTGCCCACACACACCTCGGCCCCTGCAGAAGCGAGGGCGCGGGCGATCGCCCACCCGTAGGAGTTGTCGTCGGCTACACCGGCGACGAACGCGCGCTTTCCCTGGAGATCGATCGAGAGCATGGAGGGCAGGCTGAGGTCAGAGGGATCTCGACAAGGTAGACGGGCGGGCCGACCGACGTCAGTCCCCCTCGGGAGCGCCGCGGATCTTCGCGGCCACCACGAAGAGCAAGACGGCGGTCAGAGCCATGGCCAGCGCAGCGGTCTTGGTCTCGGCGCGGTCGATCGCATAGATCCACATGGCCCCGATGAGCGACATCGTCGACGCCGCCACCGTGGGGATGTTGCGCACCCGGATACCCCACACGAGGCCGAGAGCAGCAACGAGAGCGGCCATACCCGCCCAGATCTCGGCGGGCGCCTCGAGGGCCTCGGCCCCGGTGAAACCGAGGAAGAAGGTACCCAGGACCACACACAGGGCCATGTGCGTCTCGATGACGTCCCGCTCGGCATCGCCCGAAGGAATCGACGCTCCCCATGCGGTCAGGCCGACCATGGCCAGCCACCAGACGTCGATGGCCCAGATCGTGCGATCGCTCCAGTCGAGCACCCCGGCGCCCGTGAAGAAGATCAACACCAGTCCCACGTACAACCCCGTGGTGAAGGCGATCAACGGTCGGTGTACACCCTGATCCCAGCGGTCGCGCACCTTGAACCACAACGCCGCAAGACCCAGCAGCAGAACAGCGTCGAGCGTCCAGACGATCGGTTCGAACTCGAGACCGAGCGTGCGATCCAGGAAGAGGGCCAGGAAGACGAACAGCCCCCCGGTGTGGGCCGCGACGAGACCGACCGATCCGCGCCACGCCGAGGGTGCGAGTGCGATCGGGACGAGGAGAGCGATGACGCCCACGATCCGTGCCCCCGTCGTACCGTCGTCCCAGGCGTTGTCGGAATACACGAGCGCGAAGCCCGCGAGGTACATCCCGACGACCTGAAGCACCTCCCCGATGCGCGTCCAGCGCTCGCGGACGCCGACCATCCGACCGACCGCCCATACCGCGACGGAGATGACACCGAGCGCGATCGTCCGCGATGCCTCCGTGAGAGCGGGCCAGGTCTGCGAAACGAACAGGGCGCCCGCGAGGAACAGCGCCACCGCTCCGGCGACCGCGGTCAGCAGTTGACCTACCCGCAGCGTGGTTTCGCCGTGTTCCGCTCGCGCCTCGGCTCGAAGCGACTGCGCGAGGGACTCCTCGATCAACCCCTTGCGCGTCCAGCGATGCAGCGCCCGCTCGACCCCTCGGTCATGACGTGCCATCCCTACACCGTGCAGGCGAAGGGCGGGCGCGGCAAGCCTCTCGGTGGTAGCCCCCTCGGGCGCGCGCTAGCTTTCGAATACCCGAATCGACCGCCGTCGATCGAGTCCCCGATCTCCTGGAGCCCACGTGTCCGACGAGCGAGGTAAACGCACCATCGGGAGTCATCGCCTGAGCCCCGAGAGCCTGATGATGAGCTACGGGTACAGGCCGGAATGGTCGGAAGGGGCCGTGAAGCCGCCGATCTTCCAGACATCGACATTTGCATTCGCCACCGCCGAAGACGGCAAAGCCTTCTTCGAGGTGGCCTATGGGCTGCGGGAGCGGCGCAACGACGAAACCCTCGGGCTCATCTACTCGCGCCTCAACAACCCGTCTCTCGAGATCCTGGAAGACCGGCTGACGTTGTGGGACGGCGCGGAGGCCGCCGCCGCCTTCGAAAGCGGCATGGCGTCGATCGCCACGACCGCCTTCACCTTTCTCCGACCGGGGCAGGTCCTCGCCTTCAGCGAGCCCATCTACGGGGGTACGGAATACCTCTTCCACAACATTCTCCCGGAGTTCGGGATCGAAACCGTCCCCTTCGCCGCCTGGGAGGGCAGAGACGGTCTCGAGAGCGCGCTGGCCGCCGACGGCCGCGCCGCTCGACTGGGCATGGTCTATGTCGAGACCCCCGCGAACCCGACCAACCGTCTCGTCGATATTCGCGCCTGCGCCGAGGTGGCCCGCGCCCATTCGACCGACGACCGGCGAGTGTTGGTCGCTGTCGACAACACCTTCCTCGGTCCGCTCTGGCAACACCCGCTGAAGCACGGAGCCGACCTCGTGCTCTACTCGCTGACCAAGTTCGTCGGGGGTCACAGCGACCTGATCGCGGGCGCGGTACTCGGCGACGAGGAGTTGATCACGCGAGTCAAGGCGACGCGCACCTTCTTCGGGAGCATGGCCGGCCCCTGGACCGGCTGGCTCCTCCTGCGCTCCATGGAAACGCTGAAGCTCCGGATGACCCAGCAGGTCGAGAGCGCCCGCGTCATCGCAGACGTGCTCGCCCGCCATCCGAAGGTGAAGCGGGTGTACTACCCCGGACATCTCGAGCCGGACGACGCAGATTACGAAATCTTCGAGCGCCAGTGCACGAGCCCGGGAAGCATGATCTCGTTCGACGTCGACGGCGGTGAGCCGGAGGCGTTCCGGCTGCTCAATCACCTTCAACTCATCAAGCTGGCCGTCAGCCTCGGCGGCACCGAATCGCTGGCCGAGCACCCGGCTTCGATGACCCACTCCGACATCCCGCCCGAGGCCCAGGTCCGCATGGGGATCACGGGAGCGATGGTCCGACTGAGCGTGGGGGTCGAGCATGCCGACGACCTGATCGCCGATCTGACGGCGGCGCTGGAAGCGGTCTGACGGATCGGGTGGGTCGGCCGCGGGGAGCTACTCGGTCCGCTGCAGATAGCGGTGGATCGAGGAGACCACCACCGACCCCTCGCCGACCGCCGACGCCACGCGTTTGACGGAGCCGGCCCGGACGTCTCCGACGGCGAAGACCCCCGGCAGGGAGGTGTCGTACTCCCCGGCGCCCTCGCGGATGCCCGGTCCGGTGTGGATCAGCCCGTAGTCGTCCCGCTCCACGAGACCCTCGAGCCAATCCGTCGACGCCCGGGCTCCGATCATCACGAACAGCGCGGAGGCCTCGAGGTCGGTGACGCTGCCCGAACCATCGCGCATCGTGACCCGAGAGAGCATCGAGCCGTCGCCGTGCACGGCCACGACCTCCGAGTGGGTATGCAACTCGACCCGCTCGTCGCGTTCGATGCGTCGTGACAGGTACGACGACATCGTCGCCGACAATCCAGGCCCCCGCACGACGATGTGGACCCGGGAGGCGTACCGGCTGAGGAACATCGCCGCCTGGCCGGCGGAATTCCCTCCGCCGATGACCACGGCCTCGCGACCCGTACAGAAGCGCGCCTCCAGGTCGGTGGCCGCGTAGTAGACCCCCTGTCCCTCGTAGGTCCCGAGTCCATCGATCGGCAGCCGCCGGTACTGGAGCCCCGTGGCGAGCACGACCGAGCGGCCGCGGACGCACCGCTCGTCGTCGAGGGCGAGTTGGAATTCGCCATCCCTGCACTTCAGGCCCGTCGCCCGCCGAGGAACCGTGATCCTGGCCCCGAACTTGAACGCCTGCACAGCTCCACGGTGCGCGAGTTCGGCACCCGAGACGCCAGTCGGAAACCCGAGGTAGTTCTCGATTCGCGACGACGTGCCGGCCTGACCCCCGATCGCCGTGTCTTCGACGGCGAGCACGGAGAGCCCCTCCGACGCTGCGTACACCGAGGCCGCGAGCCCCGCCGGACCCGCACCGACCACCAGAACGTCGAAGATGCCGTCCGCATCGGCGGCGAGGTCGAGACCGAGTGCGCGGGCCAGTTGATGGGGCGAAGGATCGTCGAGAACAACCGAAGCACCCAGCACCACGACGGGACCGTCTCCACCCCGTACGTGTTCGGCCGGCAATGCACCGGGCTCGACCCATCGGTGCGGAATGCGACCGCGTTCGAGGAAGGCGAGCAGCCGAACCGTCCGGCGATCCTGCAGGGGGCCGCTCACCACCAGCCCCCCCTCACGCCACTCGAGCAGTAGCCGGCGTCGCGCAATGAAGGCCGGCACCACGACGTCGCCGATGACCGGGACGCGGGCGACGAGGTCGCGGAGCACCGGCGCAGGGACGACCCTGGCCTGGACGGCGGCACCGGCCACGCCGGCGAAGAACGTGCCCTGACCCATCAGCATGCCGAGCTCGCCGACGAAGTTGCCCTGGTCGATCCGGAGCACGACCGAGCCCGACGCCCGGTCGACGATGTCGACCGACCCCGTCTCGACGTAGACGAAGTCGTAGGCGGCGGCGCCGACCTCGAAGAGCACGTCACCCGCTTCGAATCGGCGCCGCTCCGCGTGGCGGAACAGCTCTTCGAGAAACGCTTCGTCGAGCCGTGGCCAGGCGATCCTCTCGAGGTCCGACTTCGGCGTCGAGGTGCGGTTTCCACTCGAAGACATCAGAAACGAACCAGCCAGACGCACGCCGCCAGGTACGCAACCAGCAGGATGCTCCCTTCCCAGCGGCGGACCTGGTGCGCCATCCGGGTCACCGGAAACGCGAGAATCGACAGAGCCAGCACGGCGGGGAGCTCGGCGCGGATGATGCTCGAGTCGACCGCGATCGGCGACACGGTCGAGGTGATCCCGAGGATGGCGGCGATATTGAAGACGTTGGACCCGATGATGTTGCCGACGGCGATGTCGGACTCCTTCCGCATGGCCGCGACCAGCGCCGTGGCGAGCTCGGGCAACGACGTCCCGACGGCGACGATGGTGAGGCCGATGACCAGATCCGGGACGCCGAAGGCATGGGCGATGAACTCGGCCGACAAGACGATCGCCCGCCCACCCATGACCAGACCGATCGATCCCCCCACGATCAAGGCGAGGCTGCCGGCGATCGTCTTGAAGTCGGGCGACACCTTTTCGGCGAATACCTCGAACTCGCCCTTCACCTCGTCCTTTTCGGTGTCGACCGCGCGGTTGATGAACAGCAGGTAGCAGCCCAACACGATGATCAGCATGATGCCGTCGCTTCGGCTGAGCGCTCCGTCGAAGAGCAGCGGAAACAGCAGAAGGGTGACCGCGATCATGACCGGGATCTCACGGCTGACGACCCGACCCGCGACCTCGAGAGGGCGCACCATCGAGGTGAGCCCGAGAATCAGCCCGATGTTGGCGAGGTTCGACCCCATCACGTTGCCCATCGCCAGATCGGGGTTCCCGCGCAGCGCCGCGACGAGGCACACCACCAACTCGGGAGCCGACGTACCCATCGACACGACCGTCAGGCCGATGACGATGGGAGACACACCGAGAGCGCCGGCGAGGCGGGTGGCGCCGCGCACCAGCCATTCGGCTCCGAAGTAGAGGACTCCAACCCCCATCCCCAGGAGAACGAGGTTGGCGATCATGCGCGCCCCGACAACCAGCCGACCACCTCATCGGCCGAGCGCGTGTTGAGCACGTGCTCCCGGGCGAGCCAAGCCCGACGAGCCTGCTCGACCCCGAATCGCATCACATCGAGCCCCCGCACGTCATGGGCGTCGGAGTTGACGACGATCTTCACACCCCGTTCGCGCGCACGCGCCAGGTACCGGTCGTTCAGATCGAGCCGTCGCGGGTGCGCGTTGATTTCCACGGCGACGTCGTGCTCGGCGCAGGCCGCCAACACGGCATCGACGTCGAGAGGGTAGGGCTCGCGACGACCCAGCAGGCGACCCGTGGCGTGGCCCAGGATGTCGACGCCGCCGTGCTCGATGGCCCGCACGATGCGCGCCGTCATCGCGGTGCGGTCCATATCCATGAAGGAGTGCACCGAGGCGACCACCACATCGAGCTCGGCGAGGATGTCGTCGGGCTGATCGAGCGATCCGTCCTTCATGATGTCGACCTCCTGGCCGCGCAGCACGCGGATGCGGGCGCCCACCCGACTCTGGACCTCTTCGATCTCCTGCCACTGCTCGCGAACGCGCGCGGGGGTCAGGCCCCCGACCATCGTGACCGCCTGGGAATGGTCGGTGATCGCCACGTATTCGTAGCCGCGCTCGATGCATGCCTCCACCATCTCGAGAATCGACGCTTTGCCGTCGGTCCAGGTGGAGTGCATGTGGAGATCACCGCGCAGATCTCCGGCCTCGAGGAGCTGCGGGAGTGCGTCGTTGCGGGCGGCGTCGATCTCCCCCCGATCCTCCCGGAGTTCCGGGGGAATCCACACCAGACCCAGCGCCCCGAACACCTCCTCTTCGGTGGAGCCGCCCCGTCGAATGCCGCCGTCCTTCGCGAGGCTGTCGGGATCGACACCCTCGGGCACCTCGAACACGCCCCACTCGTTGATGCGAAGCCGTTGCTTCACACCGAGCGTGCGGAGGTGGACGTTGTGCTCCTTGGAGCCTGTGAAGTAGTGCAGGGCGGCGCCGAACGAAGTCCGTGGTACGACCCGGAGGTCGACCGAGAGACCCGAACGCAAAACCACGTTGCCCTTCGTCGACCCGGACGCGTCGACCCTCACGGCGCCGTCGTACCGCGTGAAGTGTTCTACGACCGGAGTCCCGTCTCCGTCGAATGCGGCCAGCAGGTCGAGATCACCGATGGTCTCTCGCCCGCGGCGCCAACTCCCCGCCACCTCCACCCGCGCCACGCCAGGAAGCTCCCGCATCCACGCGAGAAGCGACTGCACGTAGGGCTCCACCTCGGAGCGGAGAAAGCGCCCTCGATGCTTGCGATGGTCGTCGATGGCCCGAAGCATCTTGTCGGCGCTCTTCGCCCCGAAGCCCTTCAAACGCTGGACCGACCCCTTCTCGATCTCCGACTGCAGCCCCTCGACCGACTCCACCCCGAGTTCGTCGTAGAGCTTCTTCGCCTTCTTGGGTCCCACCCCGTCGAGTCGGGTCAACTCGGCGAGCGTCCGCGGCACCTCTTCGATGACCGCATTGAGCGTCGAAAGCTGCCCCGTTTGGAGGAGTTCGCGAATGTGGGCGTCCATCTCCTTGCCCACACCCTGGAGCTCGGTCAGGTCATCGCCGAATTCGACCATGTCCTGGAGAGACCGCGTGAGGGCCTCCACCGTACGTACGGCGTTCCGATACGCTCGGATCCGAAACGGGTTGGCGCCCTGGATTTCGAGCAGATCGGCGGTCTCGCGAAGTGTGCGCGCGATGTCGAGGTTCTCCACTCAGCTCGCCTCCATCGCGAGCGTCACGGCGGAACCTCGACGCCGGCATCCTCGAGCAATTGCACGAACTCGTCTTCGGAGAGGACCGCGAGCCCCAGCTCGACCGCCTTGTCGTACTTCGATCCCGGGTCGGACCCCGCCACGACCCAGTCGGTCTCGGCACTGACCGACGACACGGCACGGGCGCCCGCGGCCTCGACGAGCTTCTTGGCGGCCGCGCGGGTCAGTCGGGCCAGCCCCCCGGTGAAGACGAACTTGCGGCCGGCGAGCTCCGTTTCGGCCGGTGCCTCGGGCGGAATCGGGGCCACACCCCGCTCGAGGATGTGGTCGATCGCCCGGGCATTCGCCGGCGTCGTCAGGAAGTCGCGGATCGCCTCCGACATCACCGGCCCGATACCCGGTACCGAGGCGAGTGTCTCGGCGTCGGCGGAGCGGATCGCCTCGAACGAGCGGAAGTGTAGCGCAAGGTCTCGCGCCACGGTCACACCGACCTCCGGAATCCCGAGTCCGTGAAGGAAGCGGCGCAACTCGACGCTCTTTCGCCGCTGGATTCCGTCGACGAGGTTGGCCGCCGATTTGTCGGCGAATCCCGGAAGCCCCACCAGGGCCGAGGGCTCGAGGTCGAAGAGGTCGGCCAACTCGCCGACGAGGCCGCGGTCGACCAGAAGAGCTGCGGTTTCTTCGCCCAGACCCTCGATGTCGAGCGCGTTGCGGGCGCCGAAGTGTACGATTCGGCCCTTCAGCTGGGCGGAGCAACCGAACCGGTCGGGACACACGGTGCGCGGACCGTCATCGATGACCATGGCGTCGCAGGCAGGGCACCGTGCCGGCATCCGAAACGGCTCGCCGCGCGTCACCCCGGGCTCGTCGATGCGCTCGACCACCTGGGGAATCACATCGCCCGCGCGCTGAATGCGCACCCGGTCGCCCTGGCGAACATCCTTGCGAGCCACCTCCTCCCGATTGTGGAGGGAGGCCCTCGAGATCGTGACCCCGCCCACCTGCACCGGCCGCAGCAGGGCCACGGGCGTGAGCACACCCGTGCGACCGACCGACACCGCGATCCGCTCGACGCGTGTCACCTCCTTGCGGGGCTCGAACTTGAAGGCCATCGCCCAGCGCGGATGATGCGAGGTGGCGCCGAGGTCGGCACGGGCGTCGAGATCGTCGAGCTTGATGACGACCCCGTCGATCTCGTAGTCGAGGTCGTCGCGATCGGCGTCGGTCCATCGGTGGTACTCGATGATCTCGTCGACCGTCGACACCACGCGCACGCGGTCCGGCCGCAGGAACCCCCACTGTGCGAGCGCCTCGAAGGCGTCCTGGTCGCGGCGGAAGCGATCGCCCTCGACGAGCAGCACGTCGTAGGCGAAGCACACGAGCTCGCGTTCGGCGGTCAGGCGGGAGTCGAGCTGCCGAATCGCGCCCGCGGCCGAATTCCGTGGTGACGCGTAGGGGTCGTTGCCCTTCCCGATCAGGCGCTCGTTGAACCGCTCG
This sequence comes from Longimicrobiales bacterium, assembly GCA_028279425.1. Classification (GTDB taxonomy): domain Bacteria; phylum Gemmatimonadota; class Gemmatimonadetes; order Longimicrobiales; family Gaopeijiaceae; genus Gaopeijia. The sequence goes on from JANQNV010000097.1 coordinate 39,717, forward strand.
AAGGCGCTGACGGTCATCATGACTTCGCCGCGAATCGCGAGCCGGCGCGGGACGGCACGTTCGTCCGACCGCAGCCGGAGTGGCACCGAGGGGATCGTGCGAATGTTGGCGGTCACATCTTCGCCGAGATGTCCGTTGCCACGGGTTACCGCGCGGGTGAGGACGCCCTCGTCGTAGACGAGCTCGATCGAGGCGCCGTCGAGCTTCGGCTCGAGCAGGTAGGTGGGAGGGGTCTCGAGCCCCTTTCGAAGTCGCTCGTCGAACCGGCGGATCGCGCTCTCCTCCTGGCTCGAATCGAGCGACAGCAGAGGGACGACATGCGCGGCGGTCTCGAAGCCCTCCTGGGGGTCGGCCCCGACCCGCTGGGTGGGCGAATCGGGGGCCCGAAGCTCCGGCCAACGCTCCTCGAGGGCCTGCAGGCTGCGGAAGAGCCGGTCGTACTCGGCGTCGGAGACGGCCGGACGACCCTCGTGGTAGTAGAGCCGGGAATACCGATGGAGCGCCTCCCGCAGTTCGCGGGCCTCGCGGGCGTCGTGCGACGACGGAGTCGCCGAGTCGGCCTGGGCGTCGACGGTACTTTCGGCCACGAACGCTTCCGGGTCGGGAGGAGCGGTCAGAATGACCCGTAAGGTGGCGAATCGGCGCCGTAGCGTACACTCCCGCGTTGCGTGGCTCGCCGGGCAACGCCTATATCTGCCAGCCGAGCCTTCCTCCCCGATTCCCGTTCGCGCAACGCCGGCCCGCGGCCGCTCGCCCGTTGCGCCGCCCTCCCCGAGGTTCACCATGAAGACGTCCGCGATCTGGTTGCGCTCCGTGGGATTTGCCGCCGCCCTGCTGCTCCCCCTCGCCGCGTCGGCCCAGATGGAGCCCACGACCCGACGCGGGGCTGACGAGGGCGGCGGGCCCTACGAACGCCTGATCATCCGCGGGGCCACGATTCTCGACGGCACCGGGGCGCCTCCGCAGGGACCGGTCGACATCGTGATCGAGAACGATCGCATCACGAGCATCCGTTCGGTGGGGTACCCCGGGGTCCCCATCAACCCCCGGTCCCGGCCCGATGGCGCCGACCGGGTGATCGATTGGGAGGGTCGCTGGGTCTTGCCGGGCTTCGTGGACATGCACGCACACACGGGCGGAGCCACGAAAGCGCCGCAGGCCGAGTACACGTACAAGCTCTGGCTCGCCCACGGAATCACGACGTCGCGAGGTGTCGGCCACGGCCCGGTCAACTGGGCCCTCCGCGAGAAGGCACTGTCGGAACGCAACGAGATCGTCGCCCCGCGCATGTTCACGTACGCCCGACCGGGGGAGGGATGGAGAGGGGGGCCCGTGAACTCGCCGGAGCAGGCGCGAGCCTGGGTCCAGTTCATCGCCGAATACGAGGTCGACGGCGCCAGAGTGGATGGGTTGAAGCTCTCGGGCCCCAACATGGATCCCGAGGTCTTCGAGGCCCTCGTCGACGAAGCGGAGAAGCACGGCCTCGGCACCGTGGCCCACCTCGGCCAGACCCACGCCGCCCGGATGACGGCGCTCGACGCGGCCGAGGCCGGGCTCGACATGATGACCCACTACTACGGCCTCTTCGAGTCGCTCCTGACCGACTACACCATCCAGGACTGGCCTCTCGACTACAACTACAACAACGAGCAGCACCGGTTCGGGCAGGTGGGTCGACTGTGGGAACAGAGCGTCGAGCCCGGGTCGGACGAGTGGGACGCCCTCATCGATCGCTTCCTGGAGCTCGACTTCGGGATCGATCCCACGATGACCATCTACGAGGCCAGCCGCGACGTGATGCGGGCGCGAGAGGCCGAATGGCACGACGAATACACCCTCCCGTCGCAGTGGGACTTCTACCAGCCGTCACGTGTGGCGCATGGTTCCTACTGGTTCTACTGGACCTCCGAAGACGAGTACCACTGGAAGCAATTCTACCAGAAGTGGATGCAGTTCCTGAACGACTTCAAGAATGCGGGCGGGATCGTCACGACCGGGTCGGACTCGGGCTTCATCTACAAGCTGTACGGCTTCGACTACATCCGCGAACTCGAGCTTCTACGCGAGGCGGGCTTCCATCCCATCGAGGTGATTCGTGCGGCCACGTACCACGGCGCGCTGCAGCTCCACAAGCCCAAGGGCCTCGAGGCCGAGCTGGACTTCGGCCTCCTCCGCGTCGGGATGAAGGCCGACCTGGTCCTCGTCGAAGAGAACCCGCTCGAGAATCTCAAGGTGCTCTACGGCACCGGCGCCGTGAAGCTCAACGACGACACCGGTGAGGTGGAGCGGGTCGGGGGCATCCGATACACCGTGAAGGACGGTATCGTATACGACGCCCGACAACTTCTCGAGGACGTGCGCGAAATGGTGCGCGCAGCGAAGAACCAGACGTCGGTCAGCGACCGGAGCGAGGGCGACTGACGTCTCAGTCGGTTTCGGTCGCCCGCCGGAACCCGGATGCGGTCAGCGGTGTGTTGGCCGCGCCGTCCGGCAAGGCCCGGAGCAACGCCCGGAATCGCGCCCTGCACGACGGGGGGACCGTGAAGGTGGCCCAGAGGCCCAGGCGTCCGCGAACGACCTCGGCGGCGGCCAGGCGCTCGAGAAGCTCGGGTGCGATCGGGATCGCGACGGTCGCACGAGGGGCGACGCCGTGGAGGTCCACGCGGAAGCTGTTGGAGGAGCGACCGGGGTCACCCACGAAAAGCTCTCCGTCGACCTCGAGCAGGAGCTGGCGGCTGCGCGCGAGGAGACCCGGAGCGTCGGCACCATGGACTTCGAGCATCAGCGCCAATTGGTCGATCGAACCCGCGTCGCGATCGAAGCGCGCGAAGAAGGCACCGATCTGCAGGTCGGCCTCCTCTTCTCCGGCACCGCCCACCGGACCGACCTCGATCGGCGAGAGAAGGAGCGTCTGCACCTCTGGCGTGGGCCCATCGATCCATCGCACGTCCGGCGATCGCTCGGCCTCCGGCACTGCAGAGCGTACGGCGCATCCGCCGAGGAGCGGCGCGGCGGCGAGCAGGACGAGAGTGGGACGAATCATGATGGACCTCCTACGGTATCCTCGCCTCGGTGCGTTACATGAACACAGTATCGGATGTTACGCAAATGCGATGAGGCTGTTACATTAAGTCCAATCTAAACCCGATCCGGCGATGAAGGACAGCGATTTGTTTACGCTGTTACCTGAGCCGACGCCGCCGTGATGGACGCAGTCGACCTTTCGCAGCTCCGGGGGGACACGCCCGCGACCTCCCACCTCGTGCACTTCAACAACGCTGGAGCGGGGCTCATGCCCGAGCCCGTCGTCGCCGCCGTGCACGACCATCTACGGCTCGAAACGCGCGTAGGTGGTTACGAGGCGGCCGACGCTGCACGGGAGGCGATCCGCGACGTCTATCGCGCGCTGGCCGACCTCCTGCACACGGACCCCTCGCAGGTGGCGATCACGGAAAACGCGACGGCTTCGTTTCAGCAGGCTCTGTCGGCGATCCCCTTCCGTGGCGGCGACCGCATCGTCACCACGCGCAGCGACTACGTCTCCAACCAGATCCAGTACCTCAGTCTCGCGCGTCGCTTCGGCGTCGAGATCGTGCGAGCGCCGGACCACCCGGACGGCGGGGTCGACCTCGCAGCCCTGGAGGGTCTCGTGCACCGGTTGCGCCCCCGGCTCGTGGCGATGAGCCACATCCCCACCAACTCGGGCCTGATCCAGGATGCCGCCGCGGTGGGTCGCATCTGTCGTGCGCGCTCGACGTGGTTCTTGCTCGATGCCTGCCAGTCCATCGGTCAGCTCGACCTCGATCCGGCCTCGTTGGGCTGCGACTTTCTCTCGGCGACGGCGCGCAAGTTCCTACGCGGTCCGCGCGGTGTCGGTCTTCTGTGGATCTCGCAGCGGGTGCTCGACCGAGAACTCGAGCCGCTGTTCCCCGACTTGCGAGGCGCCGACTGGATCGGCGCCGACCTCTATCAGCCCGCACCAGACGCGACGCGTTTCGAGAACTGGGAGTTCGCGTATGCGCTCGTGCTCGGCCTCGGTGCCGCCGCGCGCTATGCCATCGCGGTGGGCGTAGAACGCGGGGGCGGGCGGGCGGCGAGACTGGCCGCGTCACTGCGCACGTCTCTCTCCCGCATCCAGAGTGTGCGTGTGCTCGATCGCGGACCCCGGCTGTGTGCCATCGTGACGATCGCCGTCGAGGGCGCCGCACCCCGCGACATCGTCACGTTTCTTCGTGACCGCGACGTGAACACGTCGTGGATGGACGCGTCGTCGGCGGTGTTGGACTTCGCCGACAAGGAGGTCGGCGGCGCGGTGCGCCTCTCGCCCCACTACTACAACACCGACGACGAAGTGGAGCGGGTCGTCGGGCATCTCGCCGAGTACGTGGGCTGATGGTCGAACGAGTGCCGGGCCACCCCCCGTGAAGAAGTCGTCTCCGCGACGCGTACTCAGAGACGAACCCAAGACGGGAGTCGGTTTGCAGCCCGAGGTCGAGAAGGAGTTGATCCTCAAGTGTCGAAGCGGAGATCCCCGTTTCTACGAGCCCCTGGTCCGAGCCTACGAAGGCCCGGCGATGCGGGTAGCCGTAGGTATGCTGGGGCACCCCGACGACGCCCACGACGCTGTCCAGGAAGCCTTCGTGAAGGTGTACCGAAGCCTGGACCGCTTCGACGTGAAGCGGAGCTTCGGACCGTGGTTCTTCCAGATCCTGCGCAACCAGTGCCGGGACATGATCCGCAGCCGCCAAGCGAGGGGACGCATGGAAACGGTCGATGAACGGCTCGAGGCCCGCCCGGCCGACGAAGAGTCCGGTCCCGAGCGCGCCCTGCAGAAGTCAGCCGCTGGAGAGGTGCTCTGGAAGGGGCTGGAAAAGATCGGAGCCGAGCACCGCGAGATCCTGGTGCTGAAGGAACTCGAGGGATTTCGATACAACGACATCGCCGAGATCCTGGAGATTCCCGAGGGAACCGTAGCGAGTCGTCTGTTCCACGCACGTCGCGCGTTGAAAGACGCTCTCGAAGCCATGGGGATCTCGTATCCCTGAGGAGGAATGGTGCGCCCGACCGTGAGTAGTGAAGACCTGATGCGATTTCTCGACGGCGAGTTGCCGCCGGAGGAAATCGCCCGGGTCGAGGACGCGCTGGAGCGCTCGACGGAGCTCCAGCGAGAGTTCCGGATCTTTCAGGCGCTACGAGACGATGTGAGCGGATTGTCGTACGATCCACCCGCCCATACGTCGGTTTGGGACGGTGTACAACGCCGGCTGACCCGACCGCTCGGGTGGATTCTGTTCGTCTCCGGGGCGATCCTCTGGATGGCGTACGGTGGATGGGTATTCGCGACGTCGGCGGCGAATCCCGTAGAAAAGCTCGCAGTGGGAGCCCTCACCATCGGATTCTTCATTCTTCTCGGCGCAACGGTGAGTGAGCGGCTCCGAGAGTGGCGTACTGACCCCTACAGGGACATCCAGCGATGATCCTCGTTACCAGCCCCGACGTCCCTGGACGCAGCATCGAGCGCGTGCTCGGTCTCGTGCGCGGAAACACGATTCGCGGCCGCCACGTCGGCCATGACTTCCAGGCCGTCCTTCGCAACATGGCCGGCGGTGAAATCAAGGAATACACGAAGATGATGGCCGAAGCCCGGGAGCAGGCCATCGACCGGATGGTCGACGAGGCGCGGGCGCTGGGCGCCGACGCCGTGGTCGCTCTGCGCTTCCAGACGTGCGAGATCATGAAGGGTGCGGCCGAGATGCTGTGCTACGGGACTGCCGTCACCTTCCGCGACGAGGAGTGAGGGCACGAGCCTCGGGGCTGACGCCCCTGCTGATTCTTCTCGCTGCGGCCTCACCGGGGTCGAGCCAGCTGAGTGCAGACCTCGACGCGATGTTCGACACGGCGCCGTTCGACGGGATGCACATCGGTGCCATGGTGGTCGACGTCGAGTCGGGCGAACGGCTCTACGCGCGGAATCACGCCAGGCGATTCGTGCCGGCCTCCAACCAGAAGATCCTGAGCACGATCGCCGCGCTCGAGGAGTTCGGTCCCGACTACCGGTTCCAGACCCACGTACTGGCCGAAGGCCCGCTCACCGACGGGATCCTCGTCGGAAACCTCGTCGTGGCCGGCAGCGGGGATCCGACCCTGTCTCGGCGCTACTACGATTCCGCCGAGACCCCCCTGATCGAACTGGCCCGGCAGCTGCGCTCGGCTGGACTTCGCCGCGTGCGCGGCGACCTGCTGATCGACGCCGTCGGCTGGGACTCCACCCGGGTCGAGCCCACGTGGATGTGGGGTGACCTACCCTACGCCTACGCCGCCGCGGCCGGACCCTTCGTGATCTCGGAGGGCATGGTCGAGGTCGTGCTCCGTGCCGGCGATCCGGGCTCTCCAGTTGCGGTCGCCTGGACGCCGGTCGGCCACCCGGATCGCATCACCTCCTCTGCGCGGTCGGTGGCTTCCGACTCCGCCGACCTCGATGCCCGCCTTCGCGATGATTTCGCCGGCGTCGAGGTGACGGGCACCCTCGAGGCCTTCACGAGCGACACACTCGAACTCAATGTGCAGGACCCGGATTTCGAAGCCGCGGCGGCCTTCGCCCGCATCCTCGGCGACCACGGCATCGAGATCGACGGTTCGATCGGGGTTCGACGCGAAGAACCGCTGTGCCTTGCGGGGTGCGAAGCGGTCATGCCTCTGGCCCAGCTCGAGTCTCCCCCACTGATCGACATCGCGCAGGGCGTGCTGGAGCCGAGCCAGAACTGGATGGCCGAGCAGCTGGTCCGGGCGCTCGGGACCACCGAGGAGGGACCCGCGGGCTGGCCGACCGGGACGAGGGCGATGCGACGCATCCTGCAGTCGGACTTCGGCTTGGACTCCCTCGACCTGACGATCCGTGACGGGTCGGGCCTGTCGGCCTACAACCTCGTGACCCCACGCGCACTCGTCGGACTTCTGGAAGCCGTGCATCGCAAGCCCTGGGCGGCCGGCTACGCGAGCGCGCTGGCGGAGCCGGGCGAAGACGACAGCACGCTCTCGAACCGGCTGGAAGGTCTGGAGGGTAGGGTCTACGCCAAAACCGGCACCATTACCCACGTCAACTCGCTCAGCGGGTACATCGACACGCTCGACGGGCGGCGGCTGGCCTTCGCGATGCTCACCAACGCCTCGGGGGTGCGCGCCTCACACGTGCGCCGGCTCATCGATCGCGTGGTTCGCCGCCTCGCCGAGGGCGACTGATCCGGCTCTACTCCGCGCTGGCCTCCAGGCCTGCCACGAGCGCCGCCCTCGTCGCCCGGTAGCCCTCCTCGAGGAAGTACTGGGTTTCATCGAAGTCGAAGGTGCCGTATCCCTCGAGACGCGGTCGCACCATCAACAGAGGTGGTTCCGACCAGTGCGAGATCAGGTCGGCGCGCTTTCTCCAGCTCATGATCGAAAAGACCCGCTGGTGGATCGCGATCAGGCCGTTTTCGCGCACACGATCGGCGGGGCTGCGCCGTCCCGAACCCACGTCGACCCCCACCAACCCGCTCGCGCCCAGCTGCGAGGCACGCGCGAGCCCCAGTGTGTGCTCGACGCCGCCGTCCACGAATGTCCGACCCTCGACCGTCAGGGGTGGGTAGAACACCGGGAGTGCCGCCGACGCGTAGAGGGCGTCCTCGAGCGAGACGCTGGTATCGGCCCCGGGGCCGAACCACACGGTCTCACCATTCTCGAGATCGACGGCGTTGACCTGAAGGGGGAGCGTCAGGTCCTCCCAGCGCTGAACCGGCAACACGGCCCGGATGAAGGCGCGGAGAGGCTCGCCGAGAAGCAGCGATTCCTGTCGGATTCCGTTGAACGACAGCGCCCGTCGATTGATGCGCGCGATGTCGCCGCGCCGGAGAGCGAACGCCAGAGGGGCGAGGTCGGCCCACGACATGCCACCCGCCAGGCAGGCACCCACGAGGGCGCCGATCGACGTACCGACGATGCCCGAGATCTCCACGCTCGCCTCGTCGAGGGCCTGCCACGCTCCGACGTGCGCGAGACCCTTCAAGCCACCACCTCCCAGGACCAACCACGGGTCGGCGCCGAGTGGGTCGAGCGGCCCGGGGGTCCAGGTGACACGCTCCGGGTGGTCGTTCACGCGCGCAGAGGGCGCGAAGACGCCACTTCTGGAGCGCGGATCCGGCCGTCGCCGAACCGTTGCACGCGCGATGGACCCTGCCCTCCGGGTGCGGGTAGAGAGCCGTCCCTCGACGACGATGGTGCGGAACGAACGTTTCCGTTGACCGTTTGTCGAGGGATTTCTACCTTGATGAAATCTGGAATCATTCTTGTTAAACGCGCCTCCCAACCGCTTGCCGGAGTAACGCATGAGCACCACCCCCATTCTGAAGATCGAGAACCTTCACGCCAAGGTTGCCGATGAGGACCTCGACATCCTCAAGGGTGTGAACCTCGACCTGAACCGCGGCGAGATCCACGCGATCATGGGGCCGAACGGGTCCGGAAAGAGCACGCTGGCGAAGGCGCTGGCCGGGCACCCCGGCTACGAGGTGACCGACGGCGCAGCCGTGTTCAAGGGAGAAGACATTCTGGAGCTGGAGCCCGACGAGCGGTCGCGCGCGGGAATCTTCCTGGCCTTCCAGTACCCCGTCGAAATCCCGGGGGTCTCGATTGCCAACTTCCTCCGTACCTCGCTGCAGGCGCACCTCGGCGACGACGAGGAACTCGACTTGTTCGACTTCCAGGATCTGCTCCTCGACCGCATGAAGATGCTCGACATGGATCCGGTGTTTGCCGAGCGCCCGGTCAACGACGGCTTCAGCGGCGGCGAGAAGAAGCGCAACGAGATCCTCCAGATGGCGTGCTTGAAGCCGGATCTGGCGTTGATGGACGAGACGGATTCCGGGCTCGACATCGACGCGCTGCGCATCGTGGCCGATGGAGTGAACAAGCTCCGCGAAGAGAACCCCGACATGACGATCCTGCTGATCACCCACTATCAGCGGCTCCTCAACTACATCAAGCCCGACTTCGTGCACGTGATGTTCGAGGGACGGATCGTGCAGTCCGGCGGACCCGAGATCGCCCTCCAGCTCGAAGAGGAAGGGTACGCCGACTGGAAGGATGCAGAGGTGGCGAGCGCCACCTGATCGACGCCGCCTCGAACGCTTTCGCACGCCCCACAGAACTGGTGTGAGCCATGCCTCAGAATGAAGTCATCCACGATCTCGCCCTCGACGACTACAAGTACGGATTCGTCGACGAAGAGAAGCACGTCTACCGCACCCAGCCCGGCCTGAGCGAAGAGGTCGTGCGCCAGATCTCGGCCCAGAAGGAAGAGCCGGAGTGGATGCTGGAGTTCCGACTCAAGGCGCTGAAGATCTACGAGTCGAAGCCCATGCCCGAGTGGGGCGGCGATCTGTCGACGCTCGAGGAGACGCTCGACGAGATCTACTTCTACGTGCGCCCGCAGGACCGTATGGAGCGCTCGTGGGACGACGTGCCGGAAGACATCAAGAACACCTTCGAGAGGCTCGGGATCCCGGATGCCGAGCAGAAGGTGCTGGCCGGCGTCGGGGCGCAGTACGAGTCCGAAATGGTGTACCACTCCCTCAAGAAGGAGTGGGAAGACAAGGGCGTGATCTTCGATTCCATCGAAGACGGCTTGAAGAACCACCCGGAGCTGTTCCGGAAGTACTTCGGGACGGTGATCCCCTCGGCCGACAACAAGTTCTCCGCCATGAACTCGGCCGTGTGGTCCGGAGGTTCGTTCGTCTACATCCCCAAGGGCGTTCACCTCGAGACCCCCCTCCAGGCCTACTTCCGGGTCAACCAGGAGCGTATGGGGCAGTTCGAGCGCACTCTGATCATCGCCGACGAGGGGTCGCGTGCGCACTACATCGAAGGGTGCACGGCGCCGACCTACAGCACCGAGTCGTTCCACTCCGGCGTGATCGAGATCGTGGTCAACGAAGGTGCGCACTTCCGGTATACCACGATCCAGAATTGGTCCAACAACATGTACAACCTCGTGACACAGCGAGCGTTGGTGCAGAAGAACGCGACCATGGAGTGGCTCGACGGAAATCTGGGCTCGAAGCTCACGATGAAGTATCCGTCGTGTTACCTCATGGGCGAGGGCGCGCACGGCAACATTCTGTCGATCGCATATTCGGGTGACGGACAGCATCAGGACACCGGCGGCAAGGTGGTCCACGCCGCCCCGCACACCACCTCGTCGATCGTGTCGAAGTCGATCTCGAAGGGCACGGGGCGCAGCACCTATCGAGGCCTCTGCAAGGTGTACGACGGGGCGATCGGCTCGAAGTCCAACGTCGAGTGCGACGCGCTGTTGATCAACGAGACGTCGCGCACCGACACCTACCCCTACATCGAGATCGAGGAGAACCGCTCCAACATCGGACACGAGGCCACCGTCTCGAAGGTCGGTGACGAGCAACTCTTCTACCTGATGAGCCGGGGGATGGACGAGGCCGAGGCGATGGCTCTGATCGTTCGCGGATTCATCGAGCCGATCGCGAAGCAGCTCCCGCTGGAATACGCCGTGGAGCTGAACCGCCTGATCGAGCTCGAGATGGAGGGGTCGGTCGGCTAGACCGCCCGATCCGCCTCGCTCATCCCGCGCACTGCGACCCGTATCCCGACCTGAACCCGACCATGGCTGAACGCACCGATATCGAGGGAGTCAACTCCACCTTCCACGGCGACGCCGTCCGTGCCCGGAGCGAAGGGGAGCCCGCCTGGCTGGTCACCCGCCGCGCCCACGCGTGGGACGTGTACGAGGCGACGCCGCTCCCCACCACACGTCTGGAAGAGTGGCGCTACACCAATGTGTCGCGCGTCCTCGATCTCGATGCCCTTCGGCTCGGCTCGTCGACGGCACTTCCCGACGATCCATCGTCGTATCCGGACCGACTCCGCGCCACGATGGCCGAAGATCGCGAGGCGGCCGGCCACCTGATTCTCGTCGACGGGGCGGTGGTACATACCGATATCCGCGAGGACCTCGCGTCGCTGGGTGTGGTGCTCAGCTCGCTCCGCGACGCGGTCGCCTCGCACCCGGAGTTGGTCGAGAAGTACCTTGCGACCGAGGCGGTACCGGCCGAAGAGGGCAAGTTTGCCGCGCTCAATGCCGCGCTCTGGACCGACGGCATCTTCCTGCACGTGCCCAAGGGGGTACGACTCGACAAGCCAGTCCGGGTCACCCGCTGGGTGAGCGAGTCGGGCGTTGCGTGCTTCACCCGCACGCTGATCGTCGCCGACTCGACGAGCCAGGTGTCGTACGTCGACGAGGTGATGTCAGACGACTTCGAATCCCAGACGCTGGTGTCGTCGGCCGTCGAAGTGATCACGGCCAACGGTGCTCAGGTTCAGTACGTCGCTCTTCAGCGGCTCGGCCGCGGCGCCTTCTACCAGTCGCAGCAGCGCACGCTGGCGGCTCGGGACTCCACGCTCGACACGCTGAACGTCAGCCTGGGTGCCAGCATCAGTCGTGTCGACTTGAACGCCCGCCTGCTCGGCCCCGGGGCCAACAGCGACATGCTCGGTCTCTACTTCGGAGACGCCGATCAGCACTTCGATCACAACACGAGCCAGGACCACGTGGCCGCACATGCCCGCAGCGACCTGCTCTACAAGGGGGCCCTGGACGACGAGAGCCGCGCGGTGTTCCGCGGGATCATCCGCGTGCACCCCGGGGCGCAGCACACCGACGCGTACCAGACGAACCGCAATCTCCTGCTTTCCGAAGACGCTCGGTCGGACTCCCTCCCGAACCTCGAGATCGAGGCCGACGACGTGAAGTGCTCGCACGGTGCGACCGTGGGGCAACTCGACGACGAGCATCTCTTCTACCTCATGAGCCGGGGCCTCCCGCGCGAGAAGGCCGAGCGGCTCGTCGTCATGGGGTTCCTGGGGGAGGTGCTCTCGCGACTTCCGCTGGGTGGTGTGGTCGAGAAGGTGACACGGGCCATCGAAGAAAAGCTCAGGAGCTAGTCGACATCATGGCGGAATGGACGCGCGTCGCGGCGGTTACCGACGTCGAACCTGGCACGTTCAAGGCGCTCGCGGCCGGTCGCAGGCGGATCGTACTGTGCAACGTCGACGGCGACTTCTACGCGCTGCGTGATCTCTGCTCGCACGATGATCTGCCGTTGTCGAACGGGGATCTCGAGGGGAGCGAGTTCGTCTGTATCCACCACGGGGCGAGATTCGACGTGTGCACGGGGCGCGCCCTCTGCCTGCCGGCGATCCAGCCGGTCACGACGTACGAGACCGAGGTGCGCGACGGCGACGTCTTCGTTCAGGCGGGATGAGCACCCGTCCTCTCGATCCGGCAGCCATTCGAGCCGAGTTCCCGGCCCTCGCCCAGTCCGTGCACGGGCATCCGCTCGTCTATCTCGACAACGCGGCCACCAGCCAGAAGCCGAGGGCCGTATTGGAGGCGTTGGAGGGCTACTATTCCTCCGACAATGCCAACGTTCACCGCGGAATCCACGAGCTGAGCCGTCGCGCCACCGACGCCTACGAGGCCGCCCGCGCCCGGGTCGCTGGGTGGATCGGGGCCGCTAGCCCCAACGAGGTGGTCTGGACGCGCGGCACGACCGAGGCGCTGAACCTCGTCGCCTACGGATGGGGGCTGGACCACGTCGGCGAGGGCGACGAGATCGTGCTGTCGGTTCAGGACCACCACTCCAATCTGGTGCCGTGGCAGCTCCTCGCGCAGCGTCGCGGCGCTCGTCTGCGCTACATCGAGATCGACGACGAGGGCCGTTGGCAGCTCGACGATCTCCCGTCCCTGCTGGGCGAACGCACGCGGATCGTGGCCGTGTCGCACGTCTCGAATGCGCTCGGCACGGTCAATCCGATTCGCCCGTTGATCGACGAGGTGCGTCGACTCTCCCCGGCCGTGGTCGTCGTCGACGGCGCCCAGGCCGTACCGCACCTTCGGGTCGACATGACGCAGATCGGCGCCGACTTCTACGCCTTCAGCGGCCACAAGATGTGTGCGCCCACGGGCATCGGTTGCCTGTGGGGCCGAGCCGAGCTCCTCGACGAGATGTCGCCCTTCCAGGGGGGTGGCGAGATGATCTCGATCGTGGACCGCGACATGAGCACCTGGGCCGCCGTTCCGCACAAGTTCGAGGCCGGGACACCCAACATCGCCGGCGCCGTGGGTATGGGCGCCGCCATCGAGTGGCTGTCGCATTTCGACGACGGAGCCGTGCTCGAACACGAACAGCAGCTGTCGGCGTACGCCGTGGAGCGGTTGTCGGCGATCCCGGGCGCGACCGTGTTCGGCCCCTCCAATGTGGCAGAACGGTCGGGGGTGGTGCCCTTCACCCTCGCGAGCGCGCACCCGCACGACATCTCGACGATTCTCGACACACAGGGTGTAGCGATCCGCGCTGGACACCACTGCGCGCAGCTGGTGATGAAGCGCTACGGCACTCCGGCGACCGCCCGGGCGTCGTTCTACCTCTACAACACGCGAGACGACGTCGATCGACTGATCGAAGCACTCGAGACCGTCGAAGACATCTTCGGCTGACGGGTCTTCGTCGCGCCTTCGTCGCCTCCGTCCTACATTCGGTGGTATGGAGACTCCGCAGCTCAATTCGCTCTACCAGCAGCTCATCCTCGAGCACTATAAGAAGCCCCGCAACAAGGGCGAGTTGGCCGATCCGACGGCCGAAATCCACATGCGCAATCCCACCTGCGGCGACGAGGTGAACCTCTACCTGCGGGTCGAAGAAGGGATGGTGGTCGACGTCGGCTTCACCGGCCAGGGATGCTCCATCTCGCAAGCCTCCGTCTCCATGATGACGCAGAAGCTCAAGGGCACTTCGGTCGACGACGCCGTTCAGCTCGCCCAGAAGTTCACCCGCATGATGCACGGCGACGCCGATGCCGCGCGCGATCGAAGCCTCGGCGACCTTCGGTCTTTGCAGGGCGTCTCGAAGTTTCCGGTGCGGATCAAGTGTGCACTCCTGGGCTTCGATGCGCTGCAGGAGGCGCTCAAGGCCGAGGCCGCGGTAGAGGGGTCTCGACCCTGACGGGCACACCGGTGTTCTCGGCTCACGTACCGGGCACACCGGTGGGCACGGTCAAGATCTGGGCGACCGACCGCGGGCTTCGCCGACTCGACTTCCGGGAGGGGCCGGACCTCGCGAGACCCGGCGAACTGCTCTCGGCCAAGGCCGCTCCTCCCTTCCTCGATCGGGCGCTCGCCGCGCTCGGAGCCTACTTCGACCGCACGATCCGGGTGTTCGACGTTCCGCTCGACCTCGGCTCGGTCACGGATTTCCAACGACGGGTCTGGGAGCACCTGCGCGAAATCCCCTATGGCCACGTAACGACCTATGGCGATGTCGCCAAGGCCCTCGAACTCGGGCCGGCGGGCGCGCGGGCCGTCGGGCAGGCCGTCGGCGCCAACCCCTTGGCCATCGTCATCCCCTGTCATCGCGTGGTGGGCTCCGACCTTGCGCTGCACGGGTTCAGCGGCGGACTTCCGCGCAAGGCGGCACTCCTCCGCCTCGAGGGCGTTGAGGTCGACGGAGAAGCCGCCACGAGCAAGGTGCATCCCGAGGTTCTTCGGCTTCCCCTGTGAGTCCACCGATGCCCGACGACCACCATGCGGTTTTCTGGGACCTCATCGCCCGCCATCGCGCCGCCGACCCGAGAGTCGGAGAGGGCACGATCATGGGGGGCCGACCGGCAGGCCGGACACCTTACTCGCCGAAGGAATCGCCTTCGTCGGGTAGTCCCCGAAGAACGCCTCGGCCGAGGCCTCTACGGCTCGAGCAATACCTTCACCGACTTCCACTTGCGGCGGTTGGCGGCCACGGAGAGCGCTCGACGGAACTCCGTGAGCGGGAACACGTGCGTGACCATGTCGGCAACCGGTGTGCGGGTCTCGACCAACAGGTCGTGCGTGATGTCGAAGGTGTGACGTGCCTCGCCCCGGAAGTGCTCCAGCCCATAACCGGTGAAGCCTTTCACCTCGATCTCCCGCGCCCAGACGAAGGTCAAGTCGATCTTCTTCAGCTCCGCGGCGCATCCAAGCATCACGATGCGGGCGCGGGGACGCGCATAACGTAGCGACTGCGCCAACGTCTGGCGGCTGCCCACACAATCGAAGATCAGGGGGAAGCCACCGTCGGCGTACACCTCGTCGCCGACCAGCGGCATGTACGCCGACGCCCCCGTGTCGATCATCGCCTGACGGGCCTCGTCGCCCGGCGACACCAGGGTACTCGCGCCCATCGTCCGGGCCAGCCGTCGCTCGTGCTCACGCTTGACCTGCGACACGATTTCGCCTTCGAAGCCGGTCGCGCGCAGCGCCCAGATCGCGCCCATGGCGATCGGGCCACTGCCCAGGACGAGTACGGGCGCGCCCGGGTCGACGATCGGGGTATTGAGCACCGCATGCATCCCGATCGCCAAAGGCTCCATCAACGCCGCGGTCCGATCCTCGAGCGACTCGTCGACCGGAAACAGCTGTGAACGGTGAACGATGACTTCCTGGCCCCATCCGCCCGGCATCGATCGGTGATAGCCCTGGATGGTACCGGGCGCGAAGCTCTGTCCGGCCACCTGCGTCGGCCCCTCCTCACCGGCCTTCTGGCAGGTTGCGTTCCACCCCACGCAGCAGGAGTCACACCACTCCGCCCTCTTGAATCCGCGCACCTGACAATGGATGAACGGATCCACCGTGACTCGTTGTCCGACTTGGACTTGATCGACATGGGCGCCCACCTCGGCCACGCGCCCGAGGATCTCGTGGCCCAGCACCGCGGGGAACGAGCCGAAGGGCTCCATCGCGGGGCTCGCCGAATACGTCAGATTGCCGATGTCGGTGCCGCAGATACCGGCGAAGACGACCTCCAGGCGCACCCACTCCGGTCCGGGAAGCTCCAGAGGCGGATGGTCGACGAGCTTGACGCCACTGACGGCCCCGAACAGGACCGACTCGGTGACCCGGCCGAGCGACTTGGCCAACAGAAACCGCGGAACCGATACGTCGAACGAAACAGCCTGAATGGGACCCTCCGGCGCGCCGGGAAACGAGGTCAGAACTCGTCGAGCAGCCGGACGTCGTAGAGGCCGAGGTTCGCCTCCCATTCCGGCGGCGGGGTGTGCTGACCGGGCAACCGCCCTTCGAGCAGCAGGCCGGTCACCTCGCCGATCGACAATACTCCGTTCTTGTTGGGAGACAATGCCGCGTCGACCCGTCGCCCGGCTTCCCACTGCCCCTGGTTGTCCGAGAGCACGGGGTCGCGCACCTGCATGCTGGTCGATAGTCCAGCCGGCACCCCCATCGGCGGGGCGGCGTCGGCGCCGAGGACCGATGCGAGGTCGATGATCCGGAACATCGGTCCGCGGAGAATGGCCGCGGAATGGAACCACAGTCCGCGAGTCATCGACGACGAGGCCGTGCGCGGATGCGCCAGGCGTCGGTGGAATCTCTCGCCGGGCAACGCGTCGTAGGTGATCCGCCCCCACTGGTCGCGCTGCACCGACAGCCACCCCAGGAGCCCGAGATACGCTTCGCGGTCTTCGGCGACGAGCTCGAGCACCCGTAGCCGCGAACGTTCCGGCGCTCCTCCCCGACCCCGAACCACCACGTAGCCGCTGGTCGTGCCGCGGGGATTCCGATGGATGTAGAGGTAGGTCCCGATCTTGTCGAGAAACGACCACATGCGCTCGGTACGCGCGATCAACCCGTTGCTGGTCGCCGCCACTCGAGCATAGACGGCGCGCGCCTCGTCACGACCGGTGTCGGGGGCCCGCTCCACCCGATCCCATCCCGGATACATGGCCAACTCGGCTGGCTGAAACCGGTAGCGGTGCAGCTCGCCGCCGAGCACGTAGCCCAGTTCTCGGTAGAACGAGGTGCGGAAGGGGAAGAGCGCCGACAAGGCGTCGCCTCGCTCCTTGGCCATGTGGAGCGCCTGCGTGCACATGCGTCGACCGATGCCGCGACGTCGGAAGTCGGGTGCCACGGCCACGCCGGCCAACCCCATCGTGGGAAGCTCTCGGCCCCACAGGTGGGTGGTCAGGCGATACGTGCGCAACGCCCCCGCCAATCGCCCGTCGAACTCCGCTACCCAACAGTCGCTGAGGTCGCCGAATACGAGTCCCTCGCGCAGCTCGCGGTCACGCCGCTCCACGGGCTTCTCGGGAAACGCCTCGGCCCACAACGCCGCCATGGCCGGAATATGGTCTTCACCCGCCGGCTGGAGGGTGATCTCGATTCTTGGTTTGGACATGGCTGAAGAGTAGGACGATGTTCAGCGGCGGTCCACGGGTGGCAGGCCCCGGACCGCGCCTCACGGGGACGGGTACAGAACCGTTACGGTGCCAGACTCCCCAGGCCCCAGCGTCAGACTCCAAGGGAGGTCGGATGGACGCGGTCATCGTCGCAGGCGTGCGCACGCCCTTCGCCCGGGCCGGGACGGCCTTCAAGCGCCTCAGCGCCATCGAACTGGGAGAAATCGCCGTTCGAGAGCTGCTCGATCGGTCCGGGCTCCCGGGCGAGCAGGTCGATCATCTGGTGTACGGCACCGTCGTACACGATCCCCACGCGCCCAACATCGCGCGCGAGGTGGGCCTCGCCACACTGCCCCACTCCGTACCGGCCACGACGGTTTCCCGTGCCTGCGCCACCGCCAACCAGGCGATCGCCGACGCCGCCAACCTCATTCAGGTGGGCTACGCCGACGCCGTGATCGCGGGGGGCGCCGAGTCGCTGTCGCACATCCCGATCATGGTGTCCGACCCGCTGTCGGAGGCGCTCGTGCAGGCGTCGAAGGCGAAGTCGGCCGGGACCCGCGTGCGAGCCCTCACCTCGATTCGGCCTCGCGACCTCCTGCCGCAGCAGCCTCGAATCGCCGAGCCCACCACAGGCGAAACGATGGGCGAATCGGCGGAGCGGATGGCGAAGGAGAACGCCATCTCCCGCTCCGATCAGGACGCTTGGGCTCTCCGCTCGCATCGCCTCGCGGCGGCCGGTACCGAAGACGGCCGACTCACCGACGAGATGGCCCGCGTGTACGTGCCCCCGCGTTTCGAGGGGGTCGTGGAGCGCGACAACGGTGTCCGCACCGACACCTCGGCGGAGAAGCTCGCCGATCTGAAGCCGGTCTTCGACCGCCGCTACGGAAGCGTCACGGCGGGCAACGCCTCACCCCTCACGGACGGCGCTTCGGCCTTGCTCCTGATGCGCGAGGAGCGAGCACGGGCCGAGGGGCTGCCCGTGCTCGGTCGCATTCGGAGCTACGCCTTCGCCGCTCTCGATCCGTCGGATCAACTTCTCCAGGGGCCCGCGCTGGCAGCGCCGATCGCGCTGGAGCGGGCCGGCCTGTCGATGGCCGACATCGGGCTGATGGAGATGCACGAGGCCTTCGCCGCCCAGGTGCTTTCGAATCTGCAGTGGCTCGACAGCGAAGCGATCGCGCGCGAACGACTCGGCCGGACCACCAAGGTGGGGCACCCTCCGATCGACCGGATCAACGTCATGGGCGGTTCGCTCGCGATCGGCCATCCCTTCGGGGCGACGGGAGGGCGGCTGACCGTGACCCTGCTGAACGAGATGGCCCGACGAGACGTCGAGTTCGGTTTGGTGACGGTATGCGCCGCCGGCGGCCTGGGCTTCGCGATGGTGCTGCAGCGCGGCTAGCCGACTCTACCGCGGCCCTACAACCCCCCGACGACGGCGCGAATCGCGTCGAAATCCGGGAGAACCGAATCGTCCGGATCGGTCCACGCGTACCGGACGCGGCCCTCGGGGTCGACGACGAACGCGGCACGATCGGCCACGCCGTCCATCCCGAAGTAGTCGCGATTCAGCACGCCGAACGACTCGGCGACCGTCTTGTTGAAGTCGGAGAGCAGCGGGAACGCCGCCCCGGCTTCTTCTGCGAACCGAGCCAGCACGAACGGCGAATCCACGCTGATGCCGACCACCTTCGCCCCCAGCGACTCCCAGCTCGACCAGTCCTCTGCGACTCGGCACACCTCATCGGTGCAGACCGAGGAAAACGCGAGGGGGAAGAACAAGATCACGAGCGGCGCGCCAGCCTGGTAGCTCGCGCGCTCTACGGGGGGCTGGCCGATGCGCCAGGTGAGTTCGAAGTCGGGTGCGGCGGAGCCGGGCTGAAGAATCATGTCGCGGCGATTTCGGCAACGGGAAAGGGTCGTCCTGACACGCTCCGGACTCGGTCCGCGAGCTGTTCGGGATGTGGACTACCAACGTAGATCTGCGACCCATCGCTGCGATGCAGCACGAGCGCTCGTTTCCCGCGCGCGGTCCACGCCTGCTTCACCCCGAACCCACGCACCCCCCACCCGCCGAACTCCCGCAGAGGCCGATACGTCACCGGTTCGAGCCGGTCGATCTCGTCGTAGCGAACCGACTTCTTGATCCACCCGACCCGTCCCAGCGACAGCCGCATCGAGTCCGTGAACAACTCGATCCGAAGTCCCCCGAACACGAGCTCCACGAGGACTCCGAGAGATACGACCGCGGCAATGATCACACTCGGCAGCGCACCCTCGCTGGGCGGATTCGTCAGCAGCCCCCACGTGGCCGACCCGACGGCGCCCCACGTGAGGATTCGGGCCCAGGGGGCGAGCGCTTCGAACTCGCTATGTCGTGGGGTCTTCGCGTCCATCACCACACCTCTGCATTCGATATCCGGCCCGCCCTCTCCAACACCCGCGACGCCGCGAGGCGTCGAGGCGGACCACACATGGCCGGCTGGGGAAATAGAGTCGCGACGGCGGGATGTTGCCAGCCCTCGACCGCTCCCACCAGAATTCGCCTCGTCCGTCGTCCACCCTCACCCGACAGCCCATCGATACTTCGTACCGCCCCGCTCAGCGCTGGGGCCTCTGGGCTGGCCCAGGGGCGGCCGTGCTCTTCGCGCTGGTACCGGGACCGGCGTCCCTCGCTCCGGAGGGGTGGCGCACGGCCGCCGTGGCCACGTGGATGGCCATCTGGTGGATGACCGAAGCCGTGGCGATTCCGGTTACGGCCCTCCTCCCGCTGATCCTCCTGCCCGCGCTCGGCATTCTGTCCATGCCCGACGCCGCCGCCCCCTACGCGAGCGACCTCATCTTTCTCTTCA
Organism: Longimicrobiales bacterium; assembly: GCA_028279425.1. GTDB lineage: Bacteria > Gemmatimonadota > Gemmatimonadetes > Longimicrobiales > Gaopeijiaceae > Gaopeijia. Next base: position 59,858 of record JANQNV010000097.1, read on the forward strand.
TGGGGGGCTTCTTCCTGGCTGTCGCCATGGAGCACCACGGACTCCACAGGCGCGTCGCGCTCTCGATCGTGGCCGCCGTCGGGACCGGTCCCCGTCGTCTGGTTCTGGGATTCATGCTGGCGACGGCCTTCCTCTCGATGTGGATCAGCAACACGGCGACCGCCGCGATGATGCTGCCGATCGGCGTCGCCGTCGCCACCCTGTTCGGCGCGCAGTCGAGCGAGGGGTCGGCGGGAGACGGAAGCCAGGGTCCCTTGGGTGTGTCACTCATGCTGGGCATCGCGTACGCCTCGTCGATCGGAGGGGTATCGACCCTCATCGGCACCCCGCCCAACGCCGTGCTCGCGGGCGCGGCCGAGGAGCTGCTCGGCGTCGAAATCGGCTTCGGCCAGTGGATGATGGTCGGGGTACCCGTCGCCGTCGTCATGCTGCCCCTCACCTGGTTCCTGCTCGTGAGTGTGTTGCACCCCCCAGGCGAGGTCCGGGGCGACGCCGCTCGGCTCCTGGCCGATGAACGGGCCGCACTCGGCCCCCGGTCGCGCGGTGAGACGGTCGTCGGCACGGTCTTCATGCTCACGGCGCTGGCGTGGATCCTGCGAGCCCCCAAGGAACTGGGCACCTTCACCCTCCCCGGTGTGACGACCTGGCTTCCGAACGTGCGTGACTCCACGATCGCGATGGCCGGGGCCATGCTGTTGTTCCTGATCCCCCTCGATCTGCGCCGCGGGCGTTTCGTGCTCGAGTGGCCGGTCGCTCGGCGGATCCCCTGGGGCGTCCTCGTGCTGTTCGGCGGGGGGCTGTCGCTCGCGCGCGCGATGGATCGCAGTGGGCTCGCCGCCTGGATCGGAGGAGGGGTCGAGAGCCTCGCAGGCGCACCGCCGCTCGTCCTGTTCCTCATGGTGGCGCTGCTCTTCGTCTTTCTCACGGAAGTCACCTCCAACGCCGCCACCGCCACCATGGCGATGCCGATCATGGCCGGGGCCGCGCTCGGGCTGAGTCAGGCGCCGCTCCCCTTCATGGTGACCGCGGCGCTCGCCTCGTCGATGGCCTTCATGCTCCCGGTGGCCACGCCGCCCAACGCCATCGTCTTCGGCTCGGGCTTGATGTCGATTCAGCAGATGGTCAAAGCTGGATTCTGGCTCAATCTTCTCTCGGTTCTGGTCGTAACGCTGACGGCGACCTTCGTGGTGTCGTTCGTGTTCGCACAACTCGGGCCATGAAGCGCGAAACTCCACGGGCCCCGACGGGGCCATCCGCCAAGCGTAGAGGTGGATTCCACCCGGTCACGGCGCGGATCGATCGGCGCCCGGTCGCGTGGCGGGCGACCCTGTGCCGATGGGCTGCGCTCTTCGCTCTGGTCGGGACTGCACCCGGATGCGAGCAAGCGGGGTTGGGGTTCCGGTCGGTCACCGTGGAGCTGGCGCCCTCGCCGATCGAGCTCGATGCGATCGGCGCTTCCGTCCAGGTCGACGTGCAGGTGATCGACGGGCGGGGGCAGGGCGTGGTGGGTGCGCGGCTGACCTACACGACGGCCGACCCGACGATCGCCACCGTCGACGATGCCGGCCTCGTGACCGCCGTGTCGGCGGGCTCCACCAGGCTCGACGTGGTGGCGACCGGGCTCGGCTTCATCGAGGCCCGCGCCTCTGCAGCGATCGAGGTCGACCCCGTCGTTGCCGCGCTCGAGGTCCTGGGCGGGACTGGACAGAGCGGAACCGTGGGTGAGCCCCTGTCGGACGTGGTGCGCGTGCGCGCGACGGACCGACTCGGCTCCGGGGTGCCGGGTCGGCTCGTGACCTTCGACGCCGCGATCGACGGCGGGTCGGCCGATCCGCCGAGCGCGACCACCGACCCCCAGGGTGTCGCGACGACCCAGTGGACGCTGGGGCCCCTCGCCGGCCCGTTGCAGCAGCTGCGGGCGGCCGTCGACGGATCCGAGATCGACGCGGTGCTGATCGAAGCGCTCGGACTCGCCGGCCCTCCGGCCGAGATCGAGGTCGTGGCGGGTGCCTCGCAGTTCGGGGTTCGTTCGACCCCCCTCCCGGAGCCGGTGCAGGTGTTGGTGCGCGACACTCAGGGGAATTCGATCGGGGGACACCCGGTCGACTTTTCGGCTGCCCTCGGCGGGGGAAGTACCGACCCCGCCACGGCCCTCACCGACCTCTCGGGCCGCGCCGAGACCACCTGGCTGCTCGGACCGATCCCGGGAGCACAAACACTGCAAGTCTCGGTCGGACCGGCGCTTGACGTCAGCGTGTCGGCGACGGCGACACTCCCCCCAGACCGGCTCCTCGCCGCCTCGGCCACCTCGATCGAAGGGGTGGTCGCCGCCCCCGTCGTCGCCGTGCCGACCGTTCGAGTCGAAGACGCGGGGGGCGCCCCGGTACCCGGCACGCCGGTGAGCTTCGAGGTAACCGCCGGCGGGGGCAGCCTCGGGGGGAGCGGCTCGCCCCCGTCCACGCGCATCACCGACGGGGCGGGGATCGCCACCGCACCGTCGTGGACGCTGGGCACGACCGCCGGAACGGCCAACCAGGTCGTGCGCGCGACGGTCGGGCAGCTCCCACCGGTTCTCTTCACGGCCACCGCACGGGCGGGGCCACCCTCCCAGGTCGTGGTGGAGGGCGGTGACGCCCAATCGGGCGCGGTGACCCTCCCTCTCCCCGCGCCGATCGGTGTCCGTGTGGACGATGCCTGGGGCAACGCCGCAGGCGGGGTCGACGTCCACTTTTCGCCCAGCGGGGGCTTCGTCACACCCACCTCGGTCGCCACCGACGCCGCGGGACGTGCCTCGGCCGCGTGGACGCTCGGCCCGGTGGCGGGAGCGTTGCGTCTGGAGATACGTGCCGGAGGTGACGGTGGGCCCCGTGGCGAGGCCTCCGCTACCGCAACTGGAACCGCCTCGACCTGCGCACTCGACCCGGTGGGCGCCGCCTTCTCGATCCAGATCTGCTGGGTCGGCCCCGTCGACGCGACGGTGGCAGACGCCCTCGACGGAGCCGTCTCGCGTTGGGAGCAGGTCATCGTCGGCGATCTGGAAGACGTGACACCCAACGGCAATCACGCCTCGTGCGTGGACGGCGCGCCGTGGGTGACCGGTGCGACCCTCGACGATCTCGTGCTCTACGTGACGGTCGCACCGGTCGACGGCCCGGGCGGCGGCCTCGCGGGCGCCCTGCCCTGCTTCGTGCGTGCCTCGTCCGGGCTGCCCACCTTCGCGCGCCTTCGGGTCGATCGCGACGATGTGGACGGCCTCGCCGCCAGTGGTCGCCTGGTCGATGTCGTGACCCACGAGATCGGCCACGCCCTCGGCTTTGGGACGCTCTGGCCGGAGGCGGGACTGCTCGTCGATCCCGCGGCGGGGAGTACGGGTGTGCCGCCGGACACGCACTTCGCGGGCGCAGGCGCGATCGCCGAGTTCGATGCCGCCGGCGGCGGCGCGCGCACCGTGGGGGCCAAGGTCCCGGTGCAGAACCGCGGGGGCGGCGGAGTGGTCGACACGCACTGGCGCGAGACCGTCCTCGGGAACGAGCTGATGACGGCAGAACTGAATGCGAGTGGCCCCAACCCCCTGAGTAGGGTCACCGTCGCGTCGCTTGCCGACCTCGGGTACGCGGTAGACGCGGACCGATCCGACGCGTATGTAGTACCCTTCCCGAACTTTCCGTCCCAAAGTGAACGCAGTGTGCCCATCCAGGCCTTGCAGCTTCTGGACGACATCTGGTGGGGGCCGATCGGCGTCGTCGATGCCGCGGGCTCCGTCGTCGCGATTCACCGACCCCTCCCGAACAAGCCGTAGCCGCATGTCATCGTCGACCCGACCCACCGGTATTCTTCCGCCGCGACGACCCGCGCGCCTCGCTCTCATGCTGGCCCTCGCTGCCGCCACCGCGACGTGCGGCGACAGCGGTCCGCCGCCGCCCAGCCCGACCAGCATCAACATGTTTCCGGCTTCGGCCAACTTCGATGCGCTCGGCGACACCCGGAACTTCCTGGCCGCGGTGCGAGACCAGAACGGCGTCGCGATGGATGGGACCCCGGTCACGTGGAGCTCGAGCAACCCGGCGGTCGTTTCGGTCGACGCCAATGGACGGTCCACGGCCGTGTCGAACGGGTCGGCGGTGATCCGGGCGACGGCCGGCGAGGCGGTGGGCGAGGCGCCCGTGATCGTGGAGCAGGTGGCCACCACCCTCGTTCGGGTCGCCGGTGACGGCCAGGACGCGCCGGCAGGGACGGCCCTCCCGGTGCCCCTCCAGGTTCAGGCCGCCGACCGACTCGGCGGCGCGATCCAGGGGCTCGAGATCGGCTTCGGGATCATCGGAGGCGGGGGTGAGGTGAGCCCGTCTGCCGTTCTCACCGACTCCGAGGGTCGAGCGCAGACGACGTGGGTGCTCGGCCCTCGTGCTGGAGAGCCCCAGGCCGCTCGGGCGGCGATCGCCGGCTCCGGTGTGCCCGGGGTAGCCTTTTCGGCCTCCGGGTTCGCGGGGCCGGCGGCCGAGCTCCGGCAGCTCGCGGGCGGCGAGCAGTCCGGGCTGGTCGGCACTCAGCTTCCGATCCCGCTGTCGGTCCAGGTGGTCGACGCCTTCCAGAATCCGATCCCCTCGGACGTGTCGTTTTCGGTGGTATCGGGGGGTGGGGCCGTCTCGCCGCTCAACGTCACCACCGGATTCAGCGGGGTCGCGACGGCGGTGTGGACACTTGGCCCCTCCGAAGGCACCCAACTCGCCCGGGCCACGTCGGGCCCGCTCACCTGGGAGTTCACGGCCACCGCCGCGGCGACCGCGGGGCTCCCCTCGGTGATCGAGATCGTCTCGGGTGACGACCAGAGCGGAGCCGCCGGCGCCGAACTCATCGACGACCTCGTCGCGGTCGTGCGGGATCCACAGGGGATCGGCGTCGCCGGAGTCGACGTCACCTTCCAGCCGAGCGAGGGCACCCTCGACAACACCGTGGTCACCACCGACGCGTCGGGAGTCGCACGGGCCCGCTGGACACTCGGACCGACGGTCGGGTCGCAGACCGTGACTGCGTCGGCAACGTCGTTGACGCCGGTGATCTTCTCGGCCGAAGGCCGGGATCCCGGGCCAACCTGCGTCACGGGTACGCCCGACGCCGACAACTTCAACATCACCCTGTGTTACGTGGAGCGGGTGTCCGACGAAACCGAGGCCGCCTTCGAGAATGCGCGTGTGGTCTGGGAGAGCCTCATCACCGGCGACCTCTCCGACGTACCTCCACCCCCCGACGCGAATCTGACGTGCGGTGGCCCCGCGGCACCGCCGATCCAGGGCGCCCTCATCGACGACGTCGTCATTTTCGTGACGATCGAAGAGATCGACGGACCCTTCAGCATCCTGGGGTCGGCCGGACCCTGCGATATCCGCAACACCAACGACCTGACCGCGGTGGGCCGGATGCGCTTCGATGTGGCCGACACGGATCGGCTCGCGACGGAGGGTCGCTTGGAGGAGGTGATTCTCCACGAGATGGGCCACGTTCTCGGCATCGGGACGCTCTGGGGCATCAAGGGCTTCCTGCAGAATGCGGCCCCGAATGGGCAGACCCCGCCGGGCCCCGACACGCACTTCAACGGCCCGCTGGCTATTGAGGCGTTCAACGATGCGGGCGGCCAGAACCGGACCTCGGGGCAGAAGGTGCCTGTGCAGAACACCGGGCAGGCCGGCTCGATCAACGGACACTGGCGCGAAAGCACCATGAACCGCGAGTTGATGACACCCTTCCTCGACGGCGGGGTGAACAACCCGCTGAGCATCATCTCCGTCCAGTCGCTGGGCGACCTCGGGTACGAAGTCTCCAACGACGCCGCCGAATCGTACACGGTGTCGAGCCCCAATGGGGTGCCGAGCTTTGCCCGGCCCGACGATAGGATCCCCCTGATCGACGACATCCTGTGGATGCCCTTGAGGGTTCTGGAAGACGAGACGGGTCGGGTGCTTCGGGTGATTCCGGTCGGCGGCCGATAACGCCTCGAACTACGTGGCGGCCGCCCTCAGCTCGGTGAGGGCGCGCCGCACCTCGACCGGTACCATGGCACGGCGCCAGTCCGGGTCGACGATGTGGTTCTCGAGGGGGCGGCACTGAGCGTGCGCGCGTTCGGCCAGAGCGTCGACGACGTCGTCGTCGAGGGGGCCACCCTCGTGAATGGCGTCCCACCCGGTCAGTTCACGCGGCCGCGATCCGAGTCCGGTGACCACGCCACGCACCCGACTCCATCCCCCGTCTGGATCGGCATCGGCCGCAACGGCGACGGTCAGCAGCGGGAAGTCGACGGCCTGTCGCTGCCGTAACTTCCTGTAGACACAGGTCGTTCTGCTATGAATCGGAATTCTGATTCGCGTCAACAGTTCGCCGAGTTCGACCCGGATATTGCGGATCCCATCGGCGATGAAGAGGTCGCGCACCGGCACCGTCCGGGTCTCGCCGGGCCCCTGGATCACGACCTCGGCATCGAGCACCATGAGGACGGGCGGGGTATCTGCCGAATGGGCCGCGACGCACTTCCGGCCCACCCGGGTCACATGGCACACGTCGCCGTCCTTCTTGAGGCAGAAACCGAGCGACCGACGCCAGAACTCCGTCTGGTTGTAGTAGGTACAGCGCGTATCGAGGCAGAGGTTGCCGCCGATGGTGCCGCGGTTGCGAATCTGCGGACCCGCCACATGGCGCGCCGCCTCGGCGAGTGCCGGCACCCAGCGCTGCACGTCGGTACTCTCGGCAACCCCGGTCAGTGACTCCGCGGCGCCGATCTCCAGGACGCCGTCGGCCATGCGCACGCCCTTCATCTCGTCGATGAACGACAGTGCGATGAGGTGCTCCGGCTCGAAGAGCCGGTGCTTCATGTTGGGGATCAGGTCGGTCCCGCCCGCCACGAAGCGAGCCTCGGCCCCGTAGGACGCGGCGAGAGACATCGCCTCCTCGACCGTGCGCGGGGTGTGATACTCGAAGGGCGGCAAGCGAAGCACGGTCAGTCTCCCTCGCTCAGCCGCGCTACGAGGATTCCGTCCTGACCCCCGATGCCCTGAATCCGGTCCGCGAGGGGGGCTTCGCTGATTTCGACGTTCTTGCCGACCAGCGGAGCGTGCAGCAGGTGGAGCCGCCCATCGCGCCAGAGGGCGATGCCCGTGTGTGCGATGTCGAGCCCCGACACGGTCGAGGTCGCGGCGATGATGTCGCCGTCGAGAATCCCGCCCTCGACCGCTCCGATCGCGTTTTGCGGCAGGTAGATCCGGGGCCCGCGCGTGTTGAGAGCGGCCTCCCGAGCACGAATCTCCCGCAGGAACTCGGCGCTCGCGAGCGCGGGGTAGGCGTCGGGATGCGTCGACATGAAGTCGATCGGCTCATCGTCGGGCACGCCGCCGAGGTCGGCCGTGACCAGACGAAGATGCCCCCGGTCCTCGTGATTCCACAGCCAGTCGGAGAAGTAGTGCAGCCGGCTCGGGTATCGATCGAGGCGACCGTCACGATACCGGATACTCTCCAGGTACCCCTCGTAGGCAGCGCGGGCGCGGGCCGGATCCGCAAGCGCCTCGACACCCCGCTCTCGGTGAAAGCGGGTCAGTGCCCAGACGGTTTCGATGAAGGTGACGCAGTCGAGCTCGCGCAGGTTGACCACGATGTGTTCGTCGCCCGGGGCCTCGAGTGTCGCCGGCGTGTAGGTCCAACCCACGAAGGTGACTCCGAGCGCCGCTACCGCGTCGCCGAGCGACAAGGTGTCGAGGCGCTGCGCGGCCGCCCACTCGATCTTCTCCGTGAAGATCCGCCAGTCGTCGGCGGTCCACACGGTGCCCGGAATCGTGTCGAGCGGCTCCAGACCAGACACGGGGTCTCCGACCACCGAGGCCGCCGGAGCCGCCGCATCGGGTGGAGCCGCTGCGAGGCGCGTGTTGGACTCGGCCGCGTCGTCGGCACAGGCTGCGACGAGGCCAGCCAGAAGCAGTGCGACTCCCCGGCTACCTCCACGACTCCTCGCCCGGGTGGCGCCGTCCATCACGACGCCGCTCCCACCCGCACCTCGTCGGGATGGCACGGCTTGGCGAGGCGTCCTTCGTTTCGGGCCGTCTCGAGGGCACGCCACACATTCGGAGGCGAGAAGGGCAGCCGGTCGACCCGGATTCCCACCGCGTCGTGGATCGCGTTGGCGATCGCCGGGATCGACGGGTGCAACGGCCCTTCGCCCGCCTCCTTGGCGCCGTAGGGACCCTCCGGGTCGACCGACTCGATGATCAGCGCCGTCAGCGCCGGGGTGTCGAGGCTGGTCGGGATCCGGTAGTCGAGCAGCGAGGGTGCATTGTGCAGCCCGGCACGGCCGTGGTCGGCGTCCTTGAACGCCTGCTGCTCCATCAACGCCTCGGCGAATCCCATATAGGCCGATCCCTCCATCTGCCCCTCCACCAACACCGGGTTCAGCGCGCGCCCGCAGTCGTGGGCGACCCAGATGTTCTCGACTCTCACGACGCCGGACTCCGGATCCACCTCCACCTCGGCCACATGGGCCGTGAACGAGTAGGCCGGGCTGGCTCCAATCGTCCCACCGCGGTAGCTGCCGTGCACATCCTTCGGAGTGTTGTACGACCCCGTGGCGCCAAGGGTGCCCCAACGGGCCTCGGCGACCTGGAACGCCTCCCGCGTCGACATCGAGCGATCCGCATCCTCGGGATCGAAGACCCGACCGCTGCGGAAGACGACGGAATCGGGGTCGCCCGACCATTTCTCCGATACCGCCCGGCGGATCTTGGCCTTCAGCTTCCGGCAGGCGTCGACGCAGGCGTTTCCAAGCATGAAGGTCACACGCGACGAATAGGCCCCCAGGTCGACGGGGGTGAAGTCGGTGTCGCCGCGGAGCACCCGAACGTGCCCAAGCGGAACGCCGAACTCCTCGGCGGCGATGTAGGCCATGGCCGAATCCGTGCCCTGGCCGATCTCGCTGCCGCCGCTGAACACAGCCACCCGTCCGGAGCGGTCGATCTGGACCTGGATGCCCGACTGGGGCATGTCGTTGGGATAGATCGGGTAGTTCGTGCCCGAGATGTAGGTCGAGCCCGCCACGCCCAGGCCACGACCGAAGGGCATGCGACGCCACCGCCGAGTCCAGTCCGACGCCTGCTCCACGGCCTCCAGGCACTCCAGGAATCCGTTCGAAGTGACCCGCAACTCGTTGACGGTGCGGGTGTGTGAGCCGATGAAGTTGCGCCGCCGGAGTTCGATCGGGTCGAGATCGACCGCCTCGGCCAGCTTGTCGAGCTGCACCTCGAAGGCGAAGCGGGGCTGGACCGAGCCATGTCCGCGCTTGGGGCCACAGGCGGGCTTGTTGGTGTACGCGCGCACCGACTCGAATCGGTAGGTCGGTAGCGCGTAGGGCGCGGTGAGGAGCTGGCCGGAATAGTAGGTCGTGACGAGCCCGAACGACGCGTAGGCCCCGCCATCGAGCACGATCTCGGCATCGACCCCGGTCAGGAGGCCGTCGCGTGTCACCCCGGTCCGGTATTTCATGTGGAAGGGGTGTCGCCCACGGTGGGCGTAGAACACCTCTTCGCGCGTGTACAGGAACTTGACGGGGCGCCCCGTCTTGCGGGCGAGGGCGCCCACGCAGAACTCGAGGTCGAACGGCTCGCTCTTGCCACCGAAGGCACCGCCCACGGGCGGCTGGATGACCCGTACCTGGGCGGGGTCGATGTCGAGGACCCGGGCCAGCTCACGATGGAGGTAGTGAGGCACCTGGGTCGACGACCACACGGTGAGCCGGCCCGTCTCTTCGAAGGCCCCGATTGCACAGTGCGGTTCGATGGCCGCGTGTGTCGTGCCTTCGAAGTAGTATTCTGCTTCTATTTCGACGTCGCTTCCGGCGAGACCCGCCTCGACATCGCCGAACTCCAGCTTCACCTTCTTGGTGATGTTGCCGTTGTAGCCCTCTCGACGCGGCGGGTGGATGTAGTCGCCGGCCTCGTACGTGCCCTCGGCCGCCAGGGCGTCAGCGGGGTCGAGGATCACCGGGAGCAGCTCGTACTCCACCACGATCGCGTCCAGGGCGGCGAGTGCGGTGTCTTCGTCGACCGCCGCCACGGCCGCCACGGCATCGCCGATGTGTCGCACTCGATCGACGGCGAGCGCCGTCTCGTCGGGAGTCCAGGGAATGATCCCGTACTGCGCGGGCATGTCGGCGCCGGTGACCACACCGTGCACGCCCTCGATCGCTTCGGCGCCCGACACGTCGATCGACAGGATCCGCGCGTGGGGGTGCGGACTCCTCAGGATCTTCCCGTGCAGCATCCCCGGCAACACGATGTCATCGGTGAATGCCGCCCGCCCGGTCGACTTCGCGACGCCGTCGATCTTGCGCATGCGGGTCCCGATCATCGAGAACCCGTCGGACCGCGTCTCGCTCATGGTGTGTCGGCCAGTCGCGCGGCCGCCGCCTCGACCGCCACGAAGATCTTCGTATAGCCTGTGCAGCGGCACAGGTTGCCCGACAGTGCCGCGCGAATCTCGTCGAGCGTCGGGGTCGGATTGTCGGCCAGAAGCGCTGCCGCGGAGCAGAGCACGCCCGGAGTACAGAAGCCGCACTGCGCCGCGCCGTGCCGGTCGAACTCGTCCTGCAGCGGGTGGAGCGTTCCGCCTTCGGCCAGCCCCTCGACCGTGACCACGTCTCGCCCCTCGGCCTCGAAGACCGGGAGAATGCACGACAACGTCGGCGCCCCATCGAGAATCACGGTGCAGGCGCCGCAGTCCCCTTTGTCGCACCCCTGTTTGGTGCCCGTCAGTCCAAGGCCGTAGCGCAGCGCCTCGGCGAGCGTGTGATGCGACGGGACCCCGACCTGGACGGCGTCGCCATTCACCCGGAGGGAAACGATCTGTGTGGTGGGGGGCACGGGCGACCCTTTGCGCGTGAGTGGATACGTGCTCCCAAAGTCAGGTTGGACGACTGCCGTTGCAAGGACGGATCGCCCCGCATTGCGGGATCACGAACGAGACGCGAGGGTAGGTGGCCCCACGTCAACCCGTACCACTCAGCAGGACGATCTCCATGCCGTATCCCGAGATGATGGTCGCGCCGATGCGCGAGGATCTGGTCCGCATCGGCTTCGAAGAACTCCGTACCTCCGACGAGGTCGATCAGGCGCTTCAAGACGAAACGGGCACGACGTTGCTCGTGGTGAACTCCGTCTGCGGATGCGCCGCCGGTGCAGCCCGCCCCGGGATCTTCTTGTCGCTGCAGGGCGAGGCGCGCCCGTCGAAGCTCACCACGGTGTTCGCGGGTCAGGACCTCGATGCGACCGAGCGGGCCCGCGAGTACATCACCGGATATCCGCCGTCGTCTCCCTCGGTCGCGCTCTTCAAAGAGGGCCAACTCGTGTGGTTCCTGGAGCGTCACCGGATCGAGGGTAGCTCGCCCCATCAGATCGCCGACGCGCTGCAGTCCGCCTACGCGGAGCATTGCGGCTGAACGTCACTCGCTGACGTCGGCTGCCCGGCGACGGACGTTTCGCGGCGGTTCCGCTCCATGGGCGGGACCGCCGCTTCGCTATTCGACTGCCCGCATCCTGCGCCGGGCCATACGCGCGCCGTCGATCGAAAACGATCCGCCCCCGCGCGCGGCGAGGAACAGGAAGACGAAGCAATACAACGCCGCGAGTTCACCGGCGTTTTCGATCGGGAAGAACGCCCGCTCGGCATGCCGCAGGAAGTACGCGAACGCCATCAGCCCCGACAGCACGAAGGCCACGGGGCGCGTGAACAGGCCGAGGACGAGAGCGATGCCACCGTAGAGCTCGAGTACGCCGGCCGTCCACAACAGCGAGCCGGTTTCGACCGCCGACTCGCGTCCCAACACCGCGAAGAGCTTCTGCGCACCGTGTTGCGCGAAGAGGGCACCCGAGACGATGCGGAGGAGGTTGAGGGTGAAGTGGGGCATACGGGTCAGTCGCCTCGGTTCAATCGTTTGAGCGCCTGCTTGCGACGCTTCTTCTCTTCGCGACGCCGCCGTTTGGCGTCCTTCGAACTCTCACCGGCGTACCGGACCGAAATCTCGGCCCCGCCCATCAGGCACACACCGGTGATGCGCACGACCGGGGCATCCGGATCGAGCGTTCCCGGTACCGCGTGATCGTAGTCGAAGCCGCCCAGAATGCCGAGAATCGACACGTCGACCGTGACGTCGGGCGGCACGATGATCTCACCGCCCCCCCACACGCACAGAAGCTTGATCTCGGTCACGCCCGGTGGCAAAGGGGCCTCACGGAGGTCGAGCGAAAACCCGCCCATGAACCCCATCGCGTAGTTGGTCCGGGCCGGATACCACGCGCCCTGGCGGGCGCCGCCACCCAGGATTCCCGCGATGAAGCTCGTGGAGCGCACCTGGCCCGGCGCCTGGGTCGGGCGGCGCGTGAGGTACGTAGTCGGAGCCGCCAACTCGACGGCGTCCCCGACGTCGTCTGCCTCGAGAGCGACCGGAGCAGGCACGGCGGCGGCCGGGAGCCCCGCGAGGAGCGCACGGAGTTCCTGCGTGGTCTCGGCCCGATGGGCCAATTCCACCCGGCGCTCGAACTCGTCGACCGGAATCCGGTCCTCGGCAAACGCCTCACAGAGCGCGTCGATCGCCTTCTGCCGCGTAGCCGCGCCCGCCGGCGTGGTCTGCGTGTCCTGTCCGCTCACACTTCCTGCCTCCTGTCGTAGGCGATCTCGCCATCCACGAGGGTGAGTTCGACCTCGGGCCGCTCACCCCTACCGCTCAACCAGTCGAACGGATTCGACGACAACACCACGGCGTCGGCGCACCAGCCCGGCACGAGACGGCCCGTCGAGCGCTCCGACCCACCAGCGTACGCCGCCGCCGCGGTATAGGCCACCAGCGCCTGCTCCGCCTCGATCCGCTGGTCGGGCACCCAGACCTCCGACCGCGCGTCGCCGCCCACCCTGCGCCGCACGGCCATCTCGAGCCCGATGCGCGGATCGAGCGGCGCGACCGTCCAGTCGCTCCCGAAGGCGACCCTCGCTCCCGCGTCGAGCAGCGAGCGAAACGCGTATGTGCGAGGGATCCGTTCGGCTCCGATACGTTGCTCGGCCCACGGTCCATCATCGGCCACGTGCGCCGGCTGCACCGACGCGATGGCTCCGGCCCCGAAGAACCGACCCGCCGCCCCCACCGACAGGTGCTGGGCATGCTCGATCCGGGGACGGCAGTCGGGACGGCTGAACTCGGTGTAGACGTCGAGCAGCCAGTCGTTCGCCCGATCACCGATGGCGTGCACGATCGGCTGTAGCGAGGCAGCGAACACGCGACCGATGCGGTGGCGGAGGTCGTCCAGATCGGTGACCACGAGGCCGCACGAGTCGGGAGCGTCGGCGTAGGGCTCGTGAAACCACGCGGTCGCCGAACCGAGTGAGCCGTCCACGAAGGCCTTGAGACCGCCCCACCAGAGCCGCCCGCCCCCGTGCCCTTCGGCACCCACGACATCGAGCAGACGATCGAGGTCGGGCATCTGGACGGCGGAGTACACCCTCACCCCGAGCCGACCGCCGCGAAGCATCCGCCGGTAGGTCTCGAAGTGAGCCCACTGCCCCATGTCGTGCACCTGGGTCACCCCCACCGACAACGCGTGCGCAACGGCGCGATCGAGCGCGGCGTCCAGGGCGCCTTCGTCCGGTTCGGGAATCGCGCAGGCGATCAAAGGCATCGCGCGGTCCCGCACCACCCCTGTCGGTAGCCCCTCCGGCCCTCGATCGATATGCCCACCCGGGGGATCCGGGGTCGTTGCAGTCACCCCGGCTCGCTGAAGCGCGGCCGAGTTGGCCACGGCCATGTGCAGGTCCGATCGCACGAGGTAGACCGGGCGCTTCGGCGACACCGCGTCCAACCAGTGGCGAGAGGGCAGCCGTCCACCCCAGCGCTGCTCGTCCCAGTTGCCGCCCGTGATCCAGGCGTCCGGAGCCGTCTGATCGGCGGCGGCGCCCACACGGCGCGTGAACTCCTCCCTCGAGTCCACCCCTCGTAGATCGAGTGCGCCGAGTTGGAGTCCCCCGTCGATGAAGTGGGTGTGGGCGTCGATGAAGCCGGGCCCGACCCAGCGGCCGTGGAGATCGATGGTGCGTGTGCCCGCCCGAGACCCGTTGCGCACCTCGTCGTCGGAGCCGACCCAGGCGACGCGACCGCCCTCGATCGCGAGGGCGGTCGCAGCCGGCTGATCCGGCTTTGCCGTCGAGGGGACCCCGCTCCAGACGCGCCCTCCCGTCAGCGCGAGTGTCACGGAGCCGCCGCTCGTCACGGAGCCGCCGAGGAAGCCAGGAAGCGCGAGGCGAAGTCCCGGAGCGCCGTCGTACAGCCCCTGACCTCGTCGAGGGGCACCCACTCGTCGGCCGAGTGGGCCTGTGCGATCGACCCCGGCCCGAAGCAGACCGCGGGCACGCCCACCTCGTTGAGCCATGCGGCGTCGACCCAGGCGGTCATCGGCTCGATCCGGGGCTCGATCCCGACTCGGCGGGCCGACTCGAGGAGTCTTCGTACGAGGGTGTGATCGGCGGCGACCTCGGTACCCGGTCGCTCCAGCGTCACCTCCATCTCCAGCGCCACCTCGGCATGCGTCGCCCTCGTCCGCGCCGCCACCTCGTCGAGCTCGGCCATCACGCGTTTTGCCGACTCGCCCGGCAAAGTGCGGCGTTCGAGCAACAAAGTGCAGTGCTCGGGATACACCGAAGCCGCGGTTCCCCCCGCGATCGTGCCGGCGTGAATGGAGCCGAAACCGAGCAGCGGATGGGGGTCGCGAGCGCGTAGATCTTCGTCGAGGCGATCGAGCTCCGCGAGGAACCCTCCCGCGTGTCGAATCGCGTCGATTCCGACGTCGGGACGCGAGCCGTGGGCCGCCCGACCCGTGAAGCGCACCTCGACCCAGACGAACCCCTTGTGCGCCGGCATGACGGCGAGGCTCGTCGGCTCGCAGACGATCGCCGCATCGGCCCGGAGTCCCCCCGTGACCAGGCGCTCCATCCCGATCGAGGCGTGCTCCTCGTCGGCGCTCAACGCGACCACAAGCGTACCCTCGTGGCCCGACGCCGCAACGTCTGCCGCCGCGGCTAGCAGTGCGGCCACTCCTCCCTTCATGTCGCAGGCGCCCCGGCCCGTCATGCGGCCACGTTCGGTGATCGCGGTGAAGGGGGGCACGGTCATGTCGGCGACGCCGACGGTATCGAGATGGCCGTTGAAGAGAAGCGTCGGGCCTCCGGCCCCGTGGTGGGCCACCACACTCGGCCGACGGGGGTCGTCGGCCACCGTCTCGACCGTAAAGCCCCACGCCGCGAGCCACTCTTCGCACAGGGCGGCGATGGCCGTCTCGCCCGCGCCGCCCGGCTCGAGCGAGGGGTTCACGGACGGCGTCTCGATCAGCGCACGCAACAGCTCGATCGGGTCGCGCGACGGGGCATGGAATTCCGACATCTCACTGATCTCCGACACGGAAATGTGGCGCACCCTGCTGGGTAACCGACCGGGTGCAGGTCGGTAAAGGTTGCACCTCCGCGGGCCGCCGGCACTTGAACGCCGCCGGGCCGCATCGGCACGCTTCGTGCTGGTCACGTCGCACAACGACCCCGTTTCGATCCCGAGGAGGATCCCATGCGTACCTTGACCGTCAGCCTGCTGGGAGCCGCGGCGATCGCAGCGAGTCTCGTGTTGCTACGGCAGCAGAGACAAGATGAGGACCGCGCACGGCAGCGCGTCGTCCCTCCCGGAGAAACCGTGCCCAGCGAGATCTCGCTGGAGAAGCTGCGCGAACGCGGCTTCTGAGCGTCTCCAGCTACGAAGCGTGCTCGTGGGCGATCCGCCACCCGAGCGCTTCGTCGCGGAACACCATGGTGAAACGGCCCCGACCCGTCACCGGCTGTGTGTCGAAACCCGGCTGGTAGGTGGTCCATTGACCCGTCACCAGCGCGTGGCCCGGCCCGAGAACCGACACTTCGATATCGTCGAGGCTGAGATCGTCGGGTTCACCCGCCGCCGGCGCGAAGGCGCGCTCGACGCGTTCGCGGAGTGCTCGCTTGCCCGTGAAGACCGAATCGCCCCGAACGTACGTCAGCAGGGGCTGGTCCGAGTAGGCCGAGAGATAGTCGTCGAGGTCGCCCCGATTCCAGGCCTGGACGGAACGGCTCAGGATACCGCGGATTTCGCTCGACACCGCCGCCACATCAATCGGCTCGGTGCCCTCGGCGAGGGTCGGGCCGGGGGGACGTACACCCTCGGCCGTAGAAGAAGGACCACCGCATGCCGAGGCGAGCACCACGAGAGGAACGAAGTAGTGGCTGACCCGCACCCAGCGATCCACGGTGAACCGTCCGGTCAGAAGTGGTCCCGATTCTTCTCGATGAAGCTGGTCCACTCCGGCGGCACATCGGTATCCGGGAAGATCGCCTGAACCGGGCACTCCGGCTCGCACGCCCCGCAGTCGATGCACTCGTCGGGGTGGATGTAGTACTGATCGTCGCCCTCGTAGATGCAGTCCACGGGGCACACCTCGACGCACGCCGCGTCTTTGGTGCCGATGCAGGGCTCTGTGATGATGTATGCCACGTCGGGACTCCGCTCTAGTCGTATGCGAGTTTTGACTTGCCCTGCCGCGTCGAAGTGACAGGGCCCCAATACTGTCCGAACCCCTGGGCCCCCGCAAGAGCGCCAGAAGCCATGGGATTCGGGCCTTCCTGTGCGCTCAGCGCACGTGCCGCGCTCCGAACATGCGGCACCACCAGTGCAGCCGTCTGGACAGCACCGGATCGGTACGATCGGCGATGGGCGTATACACCGCTACCGCCTCCTCGTGCGCCCGTCTCCGGGCATCCATATCGGGCCAGAGGTGCGCATGTCGCAGATGGTCGAGACGCTCGGCCAGGGCGACCCGGCGCACCATGGTATCGGCCGTGACCAGCCGCTCGGCAAGCTCCTCGGATCCACTCGGCGGGACCTGGTCGCGCAGCGCACACACGGCCGGGTCGTCGACCTGGGCATCGCCAGGGGCCCAGGCCGGCCGTTGCGAGTCGACCACCATCGCCGCCGCCAGCACGGTAGGGTCGGTTTCCTCGACGTCCTGGAGGAGGATCAACGCGCTGCGCCCCGGGTGGAGGTAGGCCGGATCGTGATCGTCGTCGAGGACCGCGTTGCGCACCTGCATCGCGGCGCGGTGCACGCGGTCGAGGCGGTCGAGATCGGATGAACCGACGCCCAACTCCTGGGCGGTGCGCACGACGCGCACCCCCATGGCCTCACCCCGCGCGCGCTCGGCGACGGGAACGGGCACCTACTTCTCCCACACCACGTCGGGCACGCCCGACCGCAGGTTCTCGAGCCGCGCGAAGGTGAAGCACAGGTCGGAGAGGCGATTGAGGTAGGGCACCACATCGCGGTCCACCGGCTCGAGGGTGGCGAGGTGCACCACGGCCCGCTCGGCTCGTCGACACACCGTGCGCGCGATGTGGAGCGCCACGGCTCCATCCGCCCCTCCCGGCAGCACGAACTGGGTGAGCGCGGGGAGTTCGGTCTCGGCCTCGTCCATCCACCGCTCCATTTCGTCGATCCGTTCCCGGGGCATCGGGGGCACATGGGGATGCATCGACCCGTCGTCTCGAGGCGGCGTGGCGAGAATCGCGCCAACCGCGAACAGGTCGTGCTGGACCGACTGGAGGCGCGCCCGGACGACGTCGTCGCGCACGCGGCTCACGGCGGCCCCGATGTACGCATTCAACTCGTCGACGGTGCCGTACGAAGCCACCCGGTGATGGTCTTTCGAGACCCGTCCGCCCCCGAAGAGGGTCGTCTCACCGGCGTCGCCGGTCCGTGTGTAGATCTTCATTTGAGTCGGGTGAACCTCCGGATGGCCTGGGCCTTGTCGATGAGGTCGGACACGGTGCCGCGGGTATCGGTCTCCGGCGGCGTGTCGACGGGCATCAACAAGTCGCGCAAGTCGAGCAGAACCTCGAGGTGGATCTGGTCGCGCTGGAACTCGAAGTCGAGGCGGTCGGCTGCAGCGTCGTCGGACCGGTCTCGAGCGGCCTCGAAGGCCTCGCGATACACGTTCTCGAGACTCGATACGATTCGTTCGCGGTGGCGCATCCGGCCTCCTGGTCGTGCGTCGTGGGTCGAGCGACGGGGCAGCTACCCCGCCCTGGCTCGGTCGGTCCGGGCGGTCGGTTCGAAGCTCCTGTGGTGCGGGTCCGTATGAGGTTGGGTACCTTGCGACGTCCGCAGGTGCAACCGAAACGAATCTCGCTCTACGAAGGATACGGGAATCCGATGGACACCAACGACGCACGCGACAACGAGCTGGCGGACCGCGCGAACCGGTCGTACTGGGACTCCGACGCGAGTGTCAACGAGATCGCGGCTGAGCTCGATCTGTCGAAGGGGAGCCTGTACGGGATGATTCGCCCGCGTGGAGCGGCAATCGACTGCCCCGAATGCGGATCGGAGCTCGAGTACCCGAATCGAACCGCGCGCGACAAGCGATTCGTGACCTGCCCGGCATGCGGACTCGAAGAAGAAGAGGCCGTGATCCGTGAGTTGGCCAACGACGTGCCGGCCAGCTCGTTCGCTCCCTCGGGCTCGACGGGTTCCCAGCGCACGCTGCTCGCGACCGCGCTTCTAGGTGCGGCGGCAGGCATCCTGCTGATCCGCTGGATGCGGCGGTAGCCGAAGGCTGTACGATGGCCACCAACGTGCGGGACCCCCGCAGCATCATCACACCCGACGCCTTCGAGCTGGCGAAGGAACTTCTCGGGACGCCGCTCGCGAAGCCGTCGCGGCGACTGTGGGCGATGCTCATCGATCTGACCGTGATCGGTCTCCTGACCGTCGTCACGTCGTCGATCACCCTCGTCGTGTGGGGCGCCGTCGCCGTCTTCCTGATTTCGATGGCGTTTCGCAAGCCCGGGCGCGGGCTGGGCCAGGTGGGATCGATGCTGTTTCGCGGCGCCACAGGCTGCCTCGGGGTCGTGATCCTGGTCGGCGTGTTGATCGGGTATCTGGTCGTGCGCGCGAGCGAGGCCACGAGCGACGACATCGACTTCGACGATCTCGCCGACGTAGCCGCGGTGATCGATGGCGACGGCGGTGGTTCGTCCGACGAGGCCCCCGCGGGAGCGTCCGATGAGGACGGGCCGGACGACGCGGCGGGATCCGACGCCCCGAGCTCGGGAGACGGCATCGACCTGGAAACCGTCATCGGCGGTCTTTCCGGTCTGGCCGCCATGAGCGGAGCCGAAACGACCGACGACGCGGTCGCCGCGGCGGTGCGCGTCCTCGAGGCGGCCGGGGGGGCGGGTCTCGGGCCCGACGAAGCCCGCGATGTGTTGACTGAACTGGTGCCCGACGACGCCCCGTGGCGCGACGACGCCGACCTGGTCATCGACCGGGCCTTCGAGGAGGTGGGTGTGGGTGCAGGCGACGCGGCGGCGGGCGACGAAGCCGCAGAGGATGCCGAGGCGGGGGACGCCGACGAGGTCGACGAAACCGAGCAGGCGCTGGCGGCACTCGAAGAGGAACTCGCGGCCCTGGAGACCGACGAAGCGATCGCCCGCTACCTCGAGATGCGCACGTCGCGCGCCGAGCGTCGAGCGGCTGCAGAGGCGGCCGAGCAGGCGGCACGCGAGGCCGCAGCGGCAGCAGACGACGCCGAGGGTGCGCCCGACGACGCCGAGGATGCGGGCGATCGCTTCGTCGGTC
>JANQNV010000071.1 GCA_028279425.1 Longimicrobiales bacterium
TTGCCGTAGCTATCGCTACGCCGCGTCGTTCCGCCTCGCCCCCGCGGCGCCTCCGCACCCTCGGCGGTCACCAGACTTTGGCGACACTACACTAGCGGGTGATCAGGACAGGGGTCGCCCTCAGGAGCGCTTTCGTGTGTGGATGCCTGGGCTCTCCATACACCCTTGCGACCGGGCCCTCCTCGACCACCCTACCGTCCTGCAGAACCAGTACGCGGCCGCAGAGGTGGCGCACGAGTGTCAGGTCGTGGGCCACGATCAGAAGGGCGACGCCGTGGTCGTCCCGCATCTCCGTTAGCAGGTTGGCGATTCGAGCCTGAACCGGAAGGTCGAGCGCCGAGACCGGTTCATCGAGGATCAGAGCCCGCGGGCGCATCGCGAGCGCACGAGCGATTCCTACCCGCTGCCGCTGGCCGCCCGACAGTTCATGGGGTCGTAGAGAGGCGCACCCCGGATCGAGGGCGACCCGACGAAGCACGTCGTCCACGCGACGTCGCCGCTCCGCTCGGGACCCGATCCCGTGGATGACCAGCGGTTCGCTCACGATTCGGGAGACGGAGTGACGGGGGTTGAGCGCGCCGGCCGCGTCCTGAAACACCAGCTGGACCTCTCGCCGCAGCTCCTCTCCCCGGAATCGCACGACCCCCTCGGTGGGAGCGATCAGCCCCATGAGAAGCCGCACCAGCGTCGACTTTCCGGAGCCACTCTCTCCCACGATTCCGACCGATTCACCCTCACGGAGCACCACATCGACGCCGTCGACGGCACGAACGGGTGCTGGCCGCGGCCGGAGGAGGCTGCGTCGGGGCATGAATTCCCGGACGAGGGCGCGCCCTTCGAGGAGGGCCCTCACGCCCCACCCTCCTCGCCCTGCGAACCGTCGTCCACGGGGTGCCAGCAGGCGACCCGACGCCCCCCTCGTCCCGTCGAATCGAGCGACGGCCGGAGGGTCCGGCAGCGGCCCGAGGCTCTCGGGCAGCGTGGCAGGAATGCACAGCCCGGGGGCGCCGCCCCACGGGGGTCCGGGGGGGCTCCCGCGATTTCGGTGAGTCGCGAGCCCCGGGGAGCCTCGATCTCGCGAGCGGCCTGCACCAGGGCCCGGGTGTAGGGGTGGGCCGGGGCGCCGAAGACGTCGGAGACGGGGCCCGCCTCGACGACCGCGCCGGCGTACATCACGGCCACCCGATCCGCCACCCGAGCAGCGAGTGCCAGGTCGTGCGTGATCCAGATCACCGCGGTACCCGAGCGTCGTCGCAGGTCGTCGACGAGAGCGGCGATCCGGGCCTGCACCGTGGTGTCCAGCGCCGTAGTGGGCTCGTCGGCCACCAGGAGCGACGGGCCCGCAGCGAGGGCCATCGCGATCAGGATCCGCTGCTGCTGCCCACCGGAGAAGGCGTGCGGGTGCCAGCGCGCGCGCCGCCCCGGCTCCGGAATCCCAACCTGCTCGAGAAGCTGTACCACCTGACGCCGAGCCGAAGCGGCCGACGCCCCCGCATGAACCCGCAGCACCTCGCCGAGCTGGTACCCGACGCTCAAGACCGGGTTGAGGGCCGCGCCCGGGTCCTGGGACACCATCCCGACCTCTGCGCCGCGAATCCGGCGCAACGAGGCTTCGTCCAGGCGCCGGAGATCTCTGCGGTGTCCGTCGCGACCCCGCAGCCACACCGCACCCGCGACCACCTCGCCGGGTGGCGGCACGAGGTCGACGAGCGACAGAGCCGTGACCGACTTGCCGCACCCGCTCTCTCCCACCAGCGCCAGGATCTCCCCCTCGTCTACGCGAAAGGAGACTCCGTCGACCGCCCGAACGACCTCCCTGCGGCCGAAGTGTGTCGTCAGATTCTCGACCTCGAGAAGGGGACCGCTCACGCCTGCGCTCCGTGGGCGTCCACGCGCTCCGTCAGGTCTTCGCCCAACAGGTTGACGGCGAGTACCGTCACGAGAATGGCGAGCCCGGGCGCCAGGGTGAGCCAGGGAGCCAGCGCCATCGAGGCCTGCGCGTCCATCAGCATGTTGCCCCAGGTGGGGGTGGGAGGGCGGACGCCGAGCCCGAAGAAGGAGATGGCCGACTCGGCCAGCACCGCATTCCCCACCGCGAGGGTCGCCGAGACGGCGATCGGACCGACGGTGTTGGGGAGCAGGTGGTGGAGGAGGATCCGCTGCGGGCCGGCGCCGTAGCTCCGAGCCGCCTCGATGAAGGGCATTTCGCGCAATCGGCGTACCTCGCCCCGAACGACCCGGGCCGTCCCCATCCAGCTCAGGATCCCGATGGTCGCGGCGATGGATGCGGGGTCGGTCCCCACCAACGACGCCAGCACCATCAGCAGGGGGATCGCTGGGACGGAATAGGCGACATCCGTGAGCCGCATGAGCGCTCCGTCGATCCACCCTCCAGCGAAACCGGCAACTCCCCCTACGAGCGTTCCGGCAACGGTGGCCAGAAGACCGGCCAGGAGTCCGATGAAGAGTGAGGTGCGTCCCCCGTGCAGTAGACGAACGAGGATGTCGCGGCCCAGATCGTCGGTACCGAGCGGGTGAACGAGGGAGGGCGGGCTGTGAACCGCGTCGAGCCGCACCGTCTCGGGGGCGTGCGGAAGGAGCCATGGGCCCACGACGCACAGCACCACCAACAAGCCCAACACCCCTCCGGCCACCCACGATCGGCGTCGCTCAAACATGGCGAAGCCGGGGATCGAGCCAGCCGTGGAGAACGTCGGCAGCCAGGTTCAGAAGTACGACCGCAGCCGACCCGAGCAGAAGGATGCCCATCAACACCGGGTAGTCGCGGGCCAACATCGAGGTCACGAACAGCCGCCCTACCCCTGGCCAGGCGAAGACGGTCTCGACGATGACCGCCCCGCTCACCAGCGCGGACAGGTCGAGGGCGATGGCAGAGACCGTGGGACCGAGGGCGTTCCGCAGCGCATGCACCCCGACCACCCGCCATTCGGGAAGCCCCTTGGCTCGGGCCGTGCGCACGTAGGCCGAGCGGAGCACTCGCCGCAACGAGGCTCCGAGATAGCGCGACCAGGCGGCCACATAGCGCAACGACAGAACGACGGCGGGGAGAACGAGGTGCAGGAGGCGATCACCCAGGCCTCCGCCACCGGGCGAACGCATGCCGGATACGGGAAGCCACTCCAACCAGACGCCGAACACGAGCTGCATGACGAGGGCGAACCAGAAGGCCGGCATCGCCAGCCCGCCGAAGGCCACAACCGTGCTCACCCGGTCGGCCCCGCCCCCGGGCCGGCGTGCACCGATCACCGCCACCGCGAGCGCCGCCGCGGCCGCCAGCAGGAGGGCGGTGGCGGCCAGGAGGAGGGTCGCCGGGAGGCGCTCCGCGATGGCCTGCGATACGGGCCGACCGGTTGCGTACGAGGTCCCCAGTTCTCCCTGGAGCGCCGCACCCAACCACCGCGCGTACTGCACGTGGAGCGGGCGGTCCAACCCCAGGCGATCCCGGTAGGCCTGGACGGCGGCGGGATCCGGGGCGCGCCCCCCGGACATCAGCGCCGCCTCTGGTCCGCCAGGAACCCCGTGAACGAGGGCGAAGACGGCCATCGAGACGCCCAGAAGGAGCGGCAGGGCGTGGGCGAGGCGGCGAAGGGCGTAGGCGGGCATGGCGCCGCAATAAAGGCAGACCGGGGCGACCGGGCCAGAGTTGGCCCGAGGTATGCACAGAATCCGTGCATCCCAGTTTTCTTGCCGCACACATGTGGTTCAAGCGACTTTGCCGAGATGACCAACGCGCCTTCTGTCCGCCTGATCGCCCTCCTTCCCGGGCCGCCGCCGCCTGCCCTCACCGAGGCGGCTCGGCGATCGGGCTTCACCTGCGTCGGCACCACCTCCATGGGGGCGTTCCTCGATGCGCTCGCCGAGGCACCCGCCGCGGCGTGCATTCTTTCCCTCACCGTGGAGACGGTCGACGAACGGGTCGCGCTGCGCATCGGAGAGTCCCCGAACTGCGGCACCCTTCTCCTTTCGGCGGACCGGGTCAGCCTCGAGGCGGCGCTCCTCATGGAGCGGGCCGGTGCGGTGGCGATCCTGCGGGAACCCTTCGACGCAGACGAGGTGGAGGGCCACCTGCACCATGTGGTGGATCAGGGGCCGATCATCGCCCTCCCGGAAGTGGAACAGCGGGAGGGGCCGACCCTCGTCGGGAGCAGCCCGGCGATGGGTCGGATTCTACAGCTCCTCGCCCGCGTGGCCCCGACCCCCTCGACCGTCCTCGTCACCGGGGAGTCGGGCACCGGCAAGGAGGTGGTCGCGCAGGTACTGCATTGGGCCAGTCCGCGAAACCGACGTCCCTTCGTCGCCGTGAACTGCGCCGCCATCCCGGAGCACCTTCTCGAGTCCGAGCTGTTCGGCCACGAGC
Organism: Longimicrobiales bacterium; assembly: GCA_028279425.1. Classification (GTDB taxonomy): domain Bacteria; phylum Gemmatimonadota; class Gemmatimonadetes; order Longimicrobiales; family Gaopeijiaceae; genus Gaopeijia. Next base: position 4,379 of record JANQNV010000071.1, read on the forward strand.
GGGGAGCATTCACCGGAGCGGTCGCGCGCCGGGTGGGACGGTTCGAGCGGGCAGATGGAGGCACCCTCTTCCTCGACGAGATCGGCGACATGAGTCTGGTCCTCCAGGCGAAGATCCTGCGAGTGCTCGAGGAGCGCCGCCTGGAGAGGGTCGGCAGCGAAGAGTCGCTCGACGTGGACGTGCGCATCGTAGCCGCAACGAATCAGGACCTCCGGTCTCGCATCGACTCGGGCGACTTTCGCGAGGACCTCTACTATCGGCTCGCCGTCGTGGAGGTGACGCTCCCTCCGCTGCGCCAACGAGGGGGTGACATCCGCGAATTGGCGTTGCACTTCGCCGCCCACTTCGCGGCCCGGTATCAGCGTCCCCTCTCCGGGATCACCCTCGAGGCACTGCAGCGTCTCGAGACCTACCCCTGGCCGGGCAACGTTCGGGAGCTGCGCAACGTCATGGACCGCGCCATCCTGCTCGCCGGAAGCGACGCCCTTCGGGCCGGAGAACTGCGAATCGGAGCGGGTTCCCCCCGAGCCTCGGCCCAGGCCACCCCAGGCGGCGGGGACCCCTACTCCCCGACGCTGACGCTCGAACAGGTCGAGGCCGACTACATCACGAAGGTACTGGCGGCCCAGGACGGTCACATGGGGCGTACCGCCGAGGTCCTCGGGATCCACCGCAACACCCTGACCCGAAAGGTCCAGAGCTACGGCATCGGAGTGGACGCAGCCGGAGAAGACGGTGCAACGATCCTGTGAAGAACTCGCCTCCCTGCACTGGAATTGTGCAGCCCATCGCCGTCGACGTGCGCCCCACTCTCCGCCGAATCGCCTTGTACGACGGGGCGATCCGGAAGGGCCGGTCACGAAGGCGGGCTGGAGGGCGCGAGCACGGATCCTGCACGATGAAGGGTGTCGCCCGTAGCGACCGGTAGCGACCCGTCCCGACCCCGAAGCCGCCCTCGATGACCCATCTCCGCCTCGACGAGCTCTGGCAGCTGCTTCCGCAGCTCGAAGAGTTGCGCCCCGTACAGGACCTGCTCCTGTCGCGGTCGGTGCCCGACCCTCGACATGCCTGGGCGGGCTCCGGCGAGCTGGAGACGGCCGGGGCCCGACTCGTGGGGGACGGCATGTCTGCGACGGACGCTGCGGAGCTGGCCCGCCGCGCTGCGGAGCGCACCGCACAGCTCTTTGCCGCGCTCTCGCGCGCCCTGACGGCGCTGGTCGACGAAGACAGACCCGCGGCGACGACGGCGCTGCTCGAAATCGCCGCTCTCGAGGAGGCGGGCCAGGATCCCCACCGGGCCGAGGCATGGGCCCGCTCCGCCTTCCTGGTGGCGCGCGACGACCGGGACCAACGCCCCGCGGGGCTGGCCCTGCGGCGGTGGGCACGTGCGGCCCGGGCCCGCGGCGATCTGACCTCGGCGCTGGAGCGCTACCGGGACGGCTACGAGATCTGCCATGCGCTCGGAGATGCCCGGGCGGGGGCGGAGGCGGCGGTCGGGGCGGGCAACGTTCTCGAGGACCAGGGTCGCTGGCCCGAAGCCGAGCGGTGGTATCGTCGGGCTCTCGACCTCCTCGACGAACACGGCGCCGACGGTGCGGCAGAGCGCTGGCACGCGCTCCTGAATCTACACATCGTCCTGCGCTCCCAGGGGCGGCTCGACGACGCCCTGCCGTTCCTCCGCCAGGCCGCCCGACTCACGGAAGACGACCCGAGCGCCGTACCCTTCATCGAAAACGCGCGCGGCCAGCTTCGGCAGCTCCAGGGCGAGCATACGGCCGCCGAAGAACACTTCCGACGGGCCCTCGCCGCATCGGACGCACCAGGAGCTCGGGTCGTGATCGGCGTCAACCTCGCCGAGTGCCTCCTGGCGCAGCGACGTTCTCTCGACGCGGCTGAGACCGCCCGACGGGCCGAGGTGGAGGCTCTCTCGCACGGACTCGTACCGAGGTTGCCCGAGGTCTACCGGATTCTCGGGCGCGTCGCCTCCGAGCGCAGCAACCCCGATGCCTTCGTGCTCTTCGAGCGCGCGCTGGAGATCATCGAGGACCGCGCCCTCCCCGCGGTCGAGGCGGCCCGAACCCTCCAGGCGTACGCCGAGGCCGAAGCCCGGCGTGGAGAGCCCGAAACGGCCCGCGAACTGCACGATCGCGCGGACGAACTCTACCGCACGCTGGGCATCGCCCACCCCCGCCACCCCTGGTCCGAGTACTTCGCTCCGACCAACGGCACGCCGTCCGACAGCACCCCGTCCGACGGGCCCCTGCACTCCCACGAATGACGAGATCGACGATGACGTATTCGACCCATAGTCCAGGACGCCTGCATTGGCGCACCCGCTCCCTCCTCGCCGCCTTCTTGACGGTCGTCTTCGCGGCGTGCGGCAACCTCACGGCCGGCGGCTTCTCCGAAGCCGAGGTGAGCATCTCCGGCGACGCCATGGATCCAGCGATCGCCCCAGCCACCATAGGACGGATGCCGCGTCTCGCCGCGCAGGAGGACGAAGACGACGATGACGACGACGACGACGAGGAGGCCGAAGGAGAACTCGAGGCCTACCTCGAACTCTTCCTCGAGAGCGAGGTCGGCGAGCGGGTCCCCCTGACCGATTCCGAGATCGAGGTCGAGGTCGACCTTCAGGGGGCGAACGAGTTCTCCACGGGCACACGGTCCGTCCCCGCCGACCGGTATACGGCGCTGTACGCGCGCTTCACGGATGTGGAGGTGGAGATCGAGGGCGGGCTCGTCGTGGATGGCCAGGTGATCACCGGCCGCGTCGACGTGGAGTTCGAAGCCGAGGCCCTCGAGGTGATTCTGCCGGTCGACTTGCGCCTGGACGACGGGGATCGGGTCGAGTTTCTCCTGGATCTCAATGCACAGAACTGGCTCTCGAGCGTCGACCCGGACCTGCAGGTGGTGGCCGAGACGTTCTTCGCGAACGCCATCCAGGTGCGCGTGCGCTGATGCCACACGCGTCGGGGGGATGGCTGGTCCTCGTCGGAATCAGCCTCCCCCCGCGGCCTCGGTCGCGAGGCGCCACTCCCGGATATTGACCCACTCCCCACGGGCGTCCATCTCGACGCCCTCGAGCCGACGATTCACACCGGTCAGGCGGTCGGGGAAGTAGAAGAAGGTGTAGGGTTGCACCTCGGCGAGCCGGTTCTGGTAGTCGCGCCACAGCGACCGAGCCTCGGAGCGATCGCTCACGACAGCGAGGGTGTCCAGGTAGCGATCGAGGGACTCGTCCGCCGTCCCCGAGAAGCCGTACGGCGCATCCACGCGGTCCGAGCGAAAGAGATCTCGGTCGTCGAGGCGGAACTCGGCCACCCATGAGAGCAGGACGCCGTCGAAGTCTCGGAGTTCCGGGGTCGTGATCTGCTCGACGAGGGTGCCCCACTCCACCGTCTCGACCTCCACCTCGATGCCGATGTCCCGATAGTTGGCCTGTAGGATCGTCGCCAGACGCTGAAGACGGCGGTTCCCCTGGTTGGCCTTCACCGAAAACGCCAGCGCCTCACCGGAGGCGTTCTCGCGGATGCCGTCGCCGTCTCGATCCGTCCAGCCCGCCTCCGCGAGGAGGGCATCTGCCTGTTGCGGGTCGTGTGGCCTCACCCCTGCCCCCTCGTCGTAGGCCCAGTGCCAGGGGGGCACCGTGCCGTGGGCCACGGTTCCACGACCCTGGAGGAGCGTTCCCACGACCTGGTCCCGGTCGACGGCCAGCGTGAGTGCGCGTCGCACGCGGGAATCGTCGAGGGGAGGACGACGGGCGTTCCACGCCGCGAAGGTCACGTTTCGGAAAGGGAACGCACGAAGGTCGAGATCCGGATCGTCGACGATCGCGGGTGCCTGGTCGGGTTGCGGGGTGATCAACACGTCGATCCCACCGCCGAGGAGTTCGAGAAGGAGGGTGTTTCCGTCGGGAATCACCCGGTAGACGTAGGAATCGACGTTCGGGGGCCCACCGAGCGACTCGGGAAAGGCGGGGTTCGCCGCGAAACGCCACGACTCCTGCTCCCGGTGTTCGACGAAGACGAAAGGGCCGTTCCCCACGGGGCACCGCGCGCCCCACGGGTGCGCCGCCAGCTCCTCGGGTGGCACTTCGCTCAGGAGATGCTCGGGTAGGATGGCCACCGCACGCCACGGGTCGAGGAAATCCGCGTGGGGATTCAAGCGCACGACCACCGTGCGGTCGTCGACCACACGCACCCCGTCGGGGCCCGGTACGTACTCCTCCCAGAAGGCGGCGTTGGGATACCCGACGGCGGGGTCCGTAAGCAACCGATAGGTGAAGGCCACATCGTGGGCGTCGGTGGGTTCACCGTCGTGCCAGAAGACGTCGTCGCGGACCCGGAAGGTCACCTCGGCACCGTCGGCGGAGACCGACCACGACTCGGCCAGCCAGGGCCGTGGCTCCAGGTCGGCATCGTAGCGGATGAGCGGCATCAGATGGACGAACTTCTGGTGTTGGCTCGCCACATAGCTCGTCGATACGGCGACGTTCATGCCGGCCGGCATCTCCTCGTTGCCGCCGACCACGACGATTCTCCCGGATCCGCTCGAGGCTCCCGCGTCGCCCTCCCGGGCGCTCGAGAGAAATCGCTCCACTCGGAGTTGGACCTCCTGGCAGAAGGGCTCCTCCGTCTCCGCCGGAGCGTTACACGCCGCGAGCAGCAGGGAAGCCACGCCGAGCGCAGAGATCGCCACGGGCCGGTGCGTGCGAAGCGGGGCCCGGATCGATGCCGACGAAACTGCGTCGTTCATGAACGAGGGGGAATGGGGAAGCTGCGGTGACCCGTACGGTCAACGCCGGTCGAACACCCGTCTACCCGATACCGAGGGCGCCGTGCCGCCCCCTCGAGGAAACGCCTGCACGGCCTGCACATCTTTGGTGCAAGCTACGACCCGAAGTCGCCCCTCCTCTGTGCAATCCTGACGAAACCGAACGACCACCCACGGACGCCGATCATGTATCTCCCACACAAACAACAATTTACGGAATATGGCACGGCAGGCCGATCTGTGGCCCGGCGGTTGCTCTTCCTGAGGGTCGTTCTCCAGAAGACTTCCACCAGGAGTGATCGATATGTACCGCCCACGATTCCAACACCGTTTCGCCGCTCGTCTTCGGCAGGGAGCCATGGTCCTCTTCGGACTGGGGGCACTCGCCGCGTGCGATGATACCTCCGACCCCCTCTCCCCCGAGATCGACGCGGCGGCCGCGCCGACCGTCATCACGGGTCAGGTATCGGTCATCGATGGCCCGGGCGCCGCCTCTCGCGCGGATGCCGGCGGAGTCACCGTGACCTTCGAGGGGATCGGAACCTCCGACGTCACCGGCTCGGACGGCAGCTTCAGCGTCGAAGGCCAGACCGACGGAGAGACGATCCGCATCCGCTTCGAGCGCGACGACCTCGAGGGAGAGGTCGTGCTCAGCGGAGTGGAGCCCGGCTCGACTTTGGGCATCCAGGTGTCCCTGAGCGGAAGCGGCGCCTCCCTGACACACGGTGATCACGAGTTCGACGGGTATGCAGCCGAGTTCAGCGTCGATGGCGCCGACGGCCAGCGCGTCCTCCGCGTCCTCCTGCGAGACGACGACGATGACGACCACGATGACGACCAGTACCGCGTCGACATCTCCGAGGCGGGCACCCGCTTCGACGATGACGGTGACATCACCGACTTCGCGGCTCTGCTCACCGCCCTGATCGCGGGCGCCGAGGTGGAGATCGACGGCAAGGGGACGAAGGGCCCGGACGGGGTCTTCGCCGCCTACGTCATCGACGTCGACCTCGAGGATGAGAGCTACGACGACGGATCCAACGACGCCGATGACGGCTCCAATGACGACGGATCCAACGACAGCGACGAGTTCGACGGCTACGCGGCCGAGTTCAGCGTCGATGGCGCCGACGGCCAGCGCATCCTCCACGTCCTCCTCCGCGACGACGACGATGACGACCAGTACCGCGTCGACATCTCCGAGGCGGGCACCCGGTTCGAGACCGATGGCGACATCACCGACTTCGCCGCCCTGCTCACCGCCTTGATCGCCGGCTCCGAGGTGGACATCGATGGTGAGGGGACCAAGGGCCCCGACGGCGTCTTCGCCGCCCACGTGATCGACGTCGATGTCGAGGACGAGGGCGAGACGGACTCGTCGGACGATGACGACGACGACGATGACGACGATGACGATGATGACGATGATGACGATGATGACGATGACGATGACGACGGGAACGGCTGACCCGACCGACCGCTCGACTCGCACCTGACCCGAACCGCGGGGCCCCGGGCGTCACCGGGGCCCCGCACTGCGTCGTCGGTCGGGCTCCGGCCTCGATCAGCCGCCCCTCCTGATCGCCTTCGAGCCACCAGGCCGATTCGTACAAGTCCTCCTGGCACGACGGGGGCTACACTGCTCTACCCCGGGCCGTGGCTTCGCCGGCGGCCGCAGCCTCTCCATTGATTCGTTCTCGTGCAGGAGCCATCCATGCGCCGCACTCTGATCTCCGTGGCCCTGACCCTCGTTTCGATCGCTCCCATGCCGCTCCCCGCGCAACAACCGACGCCTCCCGCGGAACGGTACCGGACCCTCGAACTCGGTGAGTTCACCGTCGACTACCGCCCCGACCACGTCCCGATCGAAGGGGTTCGACTCGTGGCACATCGTGTGGAGGCGGCACTCGGGATCGTCCGCACCTACCTCGCGCAGAGTACCGCCTATCAGGGCCCCCCGTACGACACTCCGCTCAGGGTCGTCCTCGATCCCGAACGATTCTCGCCCTATCAGTTCGGCAGCAACATCGCGTTGCCCGAGGCGCGCGTCCTCAACCTCGTGAACGAAGTGGAGGACGCTCGTATCGACCTCGGCATCATCCACGAAATCGTACACGTGCTGGCCGCGAGTTACGCCCGGGAGGACCAGGACCGCTTCTACGACGACGGGATTGCCGTCTATCTGCAGCACCGCTTCGGCTCCACCCCGAACTACCCCGACTTCGGCGAGGATCTCTACGTTGCCACGGCTCGCATGGCCGAGCGCCACGGCGGGCTGATCCCCCTGGCCATCACCGAGGAAACGCGTGGCTCCGCAGAGACACCGGTCCCCCGCCAGCTCGCCTATCTGCAAGAAGGGGCGTTCACACAGTTCCTCATCGAACGCTACGGCCTCGACACCTACTTCCGGATCTTCCACGGCCTCCCTCTCGAGGAAGCCACCGGCGCGTCGCTTTCGCAGCTCGAAGCCGAGTGGACCGTCCTGATCGACGCAGCCCCGATCTGGGACTGACCCGGAGACGGCCCCCTCCCACATCGTTCATTCCACCGAGCAGAAGATCTGGCCGGGCACGAGCCGGATCGAGAACCACCAGTCGAAGGGGATCGGACCGGGTGTCGCCGTACTCACGAGTTCGGCGGTCCCCCCCACGCGCCCTCGAAGCTCGCGAGCGGGATCCAGGATATCGAGCGTCAGCACCCCGAGCGCGTCCGGCTCGGTCGCGTACAGGATGTCGGCGGGGCTGGTGAGCCCGAAGTCGCCCTGCACCATGACGGGCCAGCTGCCCGACGCGTTCGGCCACTCACTCGGGTTCTCCGACTGCGGGCTGATCGCCAGAGACCAACTCTCCGACGCGCGCGTCAGGGTCATGCCCAGGAGGCGTGCATTGGGACCGATCGTGTCGGTGCTGAACACCATACGGTCGCCCGGCTGCGGGCCGAAGGGCTGCCCGCCGAGGGTGAGACCGAACGCACAGGTGCACCCGATCGGCACGGCCACCTCGGCCTCGAGGCCCGGTTCTTCGACGCTGACCGCCTTGATGGTGGCGACCCCACCGTTCGGGCGCGTAGCCGGGGCCCGGAATACCCCGTCGTTCTCTCCGATGGAGCCCACGTCCGTGCTCCACCGCACCTCCTGGTTGTCCAGCCCGAGCACCTGAGCCGCGAACGCCACTTCTTGCGAGACGTCGATGCACGACGGCGGCGACGAGATCACGACGGCCCCGAAGCGGATCCTCGCGTGGTCGAATCGACGCGGCCCCCCGACCCGGGCACCATAGCGAGCGGTGTGTTCGATGTGGAGCGAGTCGGGATCGGCGAAGGATGCGTTGGGCGGGGGGGTGTAGACGAGCACGAACTCGTCGTTGGGCCCAGCGACCGGGGCGAAGCCGGCGGTACTCGGCTGCTTGGTCGTGATGGCCAGCGAGTCCTCGAAGCGGGCGTGTTCGACCGCTACCAGGAAGACGGCCTGCTTCGTGGGGTCGAGGATCGTGTCGGAGGGCGTGATCCGGATGTCGATTGCGTCGACGCCGGCCGCAAACCGGGCCGTGATCGACTCGCCCCCGAACGCTTCCGCGTCGGAGCCGGGCACGCTCACGTTGACCGACGTCGAGCCGAGAGCGGCCGCTCGGTACGTCGTATGCGTCACCTTGGTCACGGCGGGTGAACCGCCGGGCCCATCACCCGCCCACTCCACCGTCGACCACATCGGGTCATTGACAGGGACCGGTCCGAACTGCTCCACGGAGTGAACGCGCGGATCGAGCCTGCCCGCAATCTGATCTTCGATGTACAGGGAAAGGCCGTGGTCGAGTGAAGCCGGAGCCGCGCCGAGGGACTCGAGTACTTCGTAGATGGCTTGGCTGATGCTGGTGATCGACCCGAATGGATGGTCCTCCGGCTGCCACGGCAGGTTGAATGCGGACACCTGCGCGTCCAAATAGCCCACGCGGTCGTCGTCTTCGCCGAAGCGGTCGGGGGTCAGGCCGACCGTCAACCGCTGCAGCGAAAGAGGGAGCCGGGCCCATGCCGTCAGCTCGAGGTTCACCCAGGCCCAGGGCACGAGGGCGAGCGTCGCCCGTACCGCCGTCTGTTGGCCACCACCCACGGCGACTGCGGCGAGGAGCGCGTTGGCCATGCGCCGGATGATGTCGTCTCTCACCGTGTTCTGGAGCTCGGTCGCAATTTGCTTGGCCGCAAACATGCAGTCGCTGAGCCGCTCCGTGTCGCCACCGATCGCGGCCACGGTACACGCCCCCGGATCGATGGTGGATCGCCCCGGCGTGGGTGCCGTCCGAGGCCCGCCGAGCGCCCCTTCGAGGCGTTGCCGCAGTCCAGTTCTGGCCAGGAGTGCTTCGACCGCAGCGAGCGTCCCCGCCGCCGTGCCGTCCCCATTCGCCATCGCCTGGAGCGACGACGGATTGTCGGGGTGATCGAGAACGCGCTGCATGACCGCCAGGGGGAGCAGCGGCTGGGGCACCTCCTCGAGCGGTACCTGGGCGAGCTCCTCCGGCGTCGTCTCGAGCACGGCCATTTGCGCCCGCAACACACCCGTGAGGAGTTCGACGATCGCGGCGAGCTCTCCTTCGGCGGCGGGCAGAGCTGCGACGGTGAAGGGCACGGGAGGACACCCCACTGCGCCGTCGGTCACCCGAATCCAGACGGGCCCACCCTGGAGCGTGACGTTCGGGTGAAGGGGCGTGACCATACCTATCCCCCCGCTGTCGAGGCTGTCGATCAGGGCGAAAGCCCTCTCGGCATCGTCGGCCGCGCGAACTTGACCCACGATCGGGCTCCCGAGCCCCGCGGTCCCCCGCACCTCGATGCGGTCGCCCGGCACCCCGGAGGGGGCCGCCAGCGACACGCCCTCGCACGCCGCGGTCGGCAATCCGTCGCCGAAATCGAGCGTGCACCGGACCGAGATGGACGTCTGCGCCCCACGGGACGCGCTCACCGTGAGCGTGGTCGTCGATGCGCCTTCGACGTAGCAGTTGTCGGCGACACCCGACAGGCGCACGTCGTAGCTCCCCGCGCTCACGCCGTCGAAGGTCGCGGCCCCGCTCGAGGCCACCGAGGCCGACCGCGACCCGAGCAGGACCGTGTAGCCATCGGCGTCGACATCCACGCCGACCGTGCTCACCTGCACCGTGACCGTCTGACCCGCATCGTCGGGAGGGGTCGGCGTCGCTCCGCCGTCACCACAGGAGGTGACGGCCAGGAGGAGGGCAATCGAGGCCCCGGCCATCCCCCCCGCCTGCTTTCGTCGATTCGATCCGCCGTCCATCGGTCCTCCAGTCGAGCGTTCGTGTGCACGCTGGAGCAAACGCAGAGTGGGGGTGCAACCCGCCATCCGACCCGGACTCGGCCATCGGCACCCACACCCGGGTCGATGCACCGCGACTGGCGGAACCACTGCGAGTCGGCCAGTTGGGATTTCACCCAGCTCTACGATTGGTCCCTCTGCCTGCAGATCCACGGCGCCTGGGAGCTCCCGGAGATCGTGTCGGTCGACATCGACGAAACCCGAAACCGGATCGTGTACGGCTTCGAAAGCTGGGCCCCTTTCGCCGATCTCACCGCCCTTGCGACCGCTTCGGGTGTTCCGTGCGACGTGGTGGCGGCCCGGGTCGAAGTTCGGCCCCAAGCGCTGTAGGAGCCGGCCGACCCGGGAAGAACGCATTGTCGTTCGAGGGTGCCTCGCATAGGCTAGACGAGTCCGGGCCGTTCGCCTCGTACGGCCGACCGCTGCGACGCCGCCCTCTTTCGGAGCTCCCATGACCCGCCTGGCCCCTCTCGCCCTGTCGTTCGTCCTCGCCGGCGCGCTCGCCGCGCCCGCCGCCGCACAGTCCGGCTCGTTCGGCAACGCGGTCCTGGTCGACGGTGACGCGCTGATCGTCGGCGAGCCGAACAACAGCTTCCGTCCCGGCACCGTCTACATGTACGAGAAGCAGGGCGGAGGCTGGGTCGAGTCGGGTCGACTCACGGCGCCCGATGCGCAACGAGCGGACGGGTTCGGAGCCCTCCTCGCGGCGAGTGGAACCACCCTCTTCGTGGCGAGCCGCGGCGGTCGCATCGACGCCTTCGAACGGTCGGGCGACAGCTGGGCGCACGCCTCCGTGCTCGACACGGACGGGCTCGTCACCCTCGATCCGCGCTGCAACTACAACGGCTACTGCGGCGTCGACTTCGGGATCGCGATGGCAGCGGCCGGAGATTGGCTCCTGGTCGGTCAGAGCGGGGTCCAGACGGAGCAGAGCCGGCTGCGTCAGCGCCGCCGGAGTGACGAGGCCGCCGAGGGTACCCTGTCGGGGATGGTCTACGCGTTCCAGCGCGGTACGGACGGCAGCTGGGCCGAGGCGCAGCGCTTCCAGGCACCGGCTCCCGCGAACGGCGACGCCTTCGGCGCCGCGATCGTGATGAGCGGAGACCGCGCCCTCGTGGGCGCGCCGATGGCGGCCGGCGACGACCCGACGGTCGAGGCGACGGGCACCGGCGCGACCGTCGAGGCCGCCGGTCGCGTCTTCGAGCACCCACACCCAGGCCGGCGTTCGGCGCGCCGACCACGACGCGGTCTTCCGCCATGGCGATCGCGGACCCGAAGGCGGCCTGTGCTTCCGGCTCCAT
>JANQNV010000073.1 GCA_028279425.1 Longimicrobiales bacterium
GACCCCCTGCGCGCCGCGGGCTTCGTACTGCTCCCACTGCTCGCCATCTGGGCGAGCGATTCTGCCGCCTACTTCGTCGGGCGCGCGGTCGGGCGGACCAAGCTGGCGCCGCATGCGAGCCCCGGAAAGACGATCGAGGGAAGTCTTGCCGGGCTGGTCGGAGCCATGGGCGCCTCCGCGCTCGTCGCCTCGTGGGCCGCGGGCGGCGGGGCGCCTCGTGTGGCGGTGCCGGCGGCTCTGGCGATGGGCCTCGTTCTGGGTGTCGCGGGTCAGGTGGGCGACCTCGCAGAGTCCGTCCTGAAGCGCCAGGCGGGTGTGAAGGACTCGGGCCGGGTGTTTCCCGGACACGGGGGCGTGCTCGATCGTCTCGACGCGCTGCTCTTCGCCTTCCCGGCAGCCTGGGTGCTGTTCCGCGTGCCGGGGGTCGTGGAGTGATCCGCATTGCGCTTCTCGGCGCCACGGGTTCGATCGGGCGCTCGACCCTCGCGGTCGCCGCCCGACATCCCGACCGGTTTCGCGTGGTCTCCGTCTCGGCGCGGCGTTCGGTCTCGGCGTTGGCCGAGATCGTCGAGCAGGTCCGTCCAGAGCGGGCTGTGCTGGCCGATCAGGCGGCGCTGGACGATGCGGGCGGTGCGGGCATGCGCGGGAGCACGGTCTGGAGCAGCGGTGCCGAGTCCGTCGCCGAGTTGGCCGCGGCTCCCGATGTCGACGTCGTGGTCAACGCCCTGGTGGGCGCCGCAGGGCTCGATCCGACTTTGCGGGCCCTCGAGGCCGGCCATCGCCTGGCCCTGGCCAACAAGGAGTCTCTCGTGGCCGGGGGGCACCTGGTTCGCAGAGCCCTGGAGCGCGGTGGCGGTACCCTGATTCCGATCGACTCCGAGCACTCGGCGATCTTGCAGTGCCTGGCGGGCGTCGCCGACGATGCCGTGCGGCGTGTCGTTCTCACCGCATCGGGAGGGCCGTTTCGCGGTTGGAGCAGGGATCGCCTCGCGACCGTGGATCCCGAGGCCGCATTGAAGCACCCGACCTGGAGCATGGGCGCCAAGATCAGCATCGATTCGGCTACTCTCGCCAACAAGGCGCTCGAGGTGATCGAAGCCCACTTCCTGTACGGGCTCGACTACGACCGTATCGGGGCCGTCGTCCACCCCCAATCGATCGTGCATTCGTTCGTCGAGTTCGTCGATGGATCGGTGCTCGCGCAGGTGGGCGATCCGACCATGGAGTTGCCGATCCTGTATGCTTTGACCTACCCGGAACGTGTGCCCGATCCTTCTCTACAGGGATTCGATCCGGTGCGGTCGTCGCCGCTGACCTTCGAGGAGATCCGGCACGACGCATTCCCGCTGTTCGGGCTCGGCGTGGCGGCGGGACGGCGGGGAGGGGTGGCCCCGGCGGCGTTCAACGCAGGGAACGAAATCGCCGTCTCGGCGTTCCTTGACAGGCGTGTGTCGTTTCCCGGGATGGCGCGCGTCGTGGAATCGGCCGTCGAGGCGGTGGGTGCGTCGGAGCCCGACTCGGTCGACGAGGTTTGGGAGGCGGATCGGGTGGCCCGGCAGGTGGCCCGCGCCGAGGTTGAACGACTCAAGGAAGTGTCCGCATGACCATCATCGCAACGGCCATCGTTCTCGGAGTGTTGATCTTCGTGCACGAGCTGGGGCATTTCGCGGCGGCGAAGTCCGTCGGCATCGAAGTCCAGAGGTTCTCCATCGGGCTGGGCCCCAAGATCTGGGGGTTCCAGCGCGGCGAGACCGAATACGTTCTTTCGATCATTCCGCTGGGCGGATACGTCAAGATGGGCGGAATGGACGACGAGGTCATGGAGCGGATCGAAGGGGGGGCCACCTCGGAGGAGCCCCGCAAGCCCGGGCCGCGCGACTTCGATGGGAAGCCGTTGTGGGCGCGGGCATGGGTGATCTCAGCGGGTGTGATCATGAACATGCTGTTCGCCTTCGTCGCCTACAGCTTCGTGGCGAGTGCCTACGGCGTCCCCCACACCGAAACCACACGTGTCGGTTCCGTCTGGACCGAGCTCCTCCCGCCCGGTGCCGAGGCGCTCGGGCAGATTCCGCCGGGCGCCTACGTCGTCTCCGTCGGCGACTCGCCCACCGAGCATTGGGGCGAGGTGCTGAACGGGTTGTTCACGGCCCCCGAGGGGATGACCACGGTGGTCACTCGCGACCCGGCCGCGACGATCGCGATCGAGGTGCCGGCCGATGAGGAAGGGCGGCGCCGGCTCGCCTCGTCGCTCGAGTCGTGGGCGGATCCCGTCATCGGGGGGGTCAGCCCCGGCTCTCCCGCCGAGCGGGGTGGGTTGGAGGCCGACGATCGCATCCTGTCGGTCGACGGGGAGCCCGTTCAGACCTGGAGGGAGTTCCAGATACGCATCCAGGAGAGGCTCGACGTCGAAACGACGCTCGTCCTCTCGCGTTCGAATCGCGAACTCGTCCGGACCGTGACCCCCCAGAGAAGCACCTGGGAGGACCCCGTCACGGGGGACGAGCGGGTCGTGGGTGCGATCGGGATTGTGCCGGAGCAACCGCAGGTGTACGAAGAGGTGGGGCTCACCGAGGCGGTTGCCTATGGGTGGAATCAGACCGTTGCCGTCACCTCCCTGATTCTGGGCTTCCTGCGCGACCTGGTGACGGGAGGCATCTCGCCGCGCTCGATGGGCAGCATCGTCACGATCGGTGAGGCGTCGGGTCAGGCGGCGGCGATGGGGCTCGACACCTTCCTCAGCTTCATGGCCCTCTTCAGCGTCAACCTCGCGGTGCTCAACCTGCTCCCGATCCCGATCCTCGACGGCGGCCATCTGGTGTTTCTCGCCATCGAGGCGGTACGGGGGCGCGCCCTCTCGATCGAGCAGAGGTTGCGCTGGTCGAATGTCGGCTTCGTCATCGTCATGGGCATCATGGTCTGGGCCCTCGGCAACGATATCTTACGCGTCTTCGGCCTCTGACCCCGGGGCGGGGCGACGGCGGAGGACGGCCCGGTCCGCTCCGGGGCGAAGCCGTCTAGAAGAGCGCGAGCTGGGTGGGCCCCGAGCGGCGGCGCAGGCTCGCCAGGTCCAGTAGATCCGTCGGCTCGTCCTGGGCCGCTACGTCGAGCCGCCCGCGGTACCCGACGGCGCGCAGGCGCCGCTCGACCACGGACCGTGCGAGTTTCGGGTCGTTCGCTTCGCGCGAAAGGTGCGCAAGCACGACCGCCACGAGTTCGTCGTGCATCAGTTCCACCGCGAAGCGCGCCGCCGCCTCGTTGCTCAGATGCCCGTGACTCGACGCGATACGGGCCTTCACCGAGTGCGGATAGGGCGCCTGGTGCAGCAGACCTTCGTCGTGGTTCGCCTCGAGGACCACCATGTGGCACCCTCGCAATGCGAGGCGGATTCCCGCCGTCGGGCGCCCGAGGTCGGTCGCGACCCCGAGGCGACAGCCGGTCTCGAGGTCGACGAGGGCGATCCCGACGGGGTCGGCCGCGTCGTGCACGGTCACGAACGGCTCGACCCGTATGGAGCCGATCTCGAAGGGGAAGCCGGCGCCGTAGAGCTCGATGCGTTCGTGGCCCTTCAGAAGTCGCGCGCAGGCGCGGCGCGTGCCCTCGGTGATGAACAGCCGTGTACCGTGTCGGCGCGCGAAGACACCCATTCCGCGGGTATGGTCGCCGTGATCGTGCGTGATGACGATCCCGTCGAGGCCGTCCGGGTCGCACCCCACCCGCTCGAGGCGGTTGGCGAGGGCGCTACCGCTGAAACCTGCATCGACGAGAATTCGGGAGTCGCCGGCCACTACGAGAATGGAGTTGCCTCCGCTCCCGGAGCCGAGGACCGATACTCTCACCGCTCCTCGTGTACGGCCTGCCAGAGTCGACGCATGACGCCCTCGACACCGGGCGAGAGGGCATGCCCTCGACGCGACATCGCCGCCTGCGCGATTTCCAGGAACTTGCCGAACAGGAAGGGTTCGGTACCACCCGACGCGCTCCAGGTGAAGGGCGGAAGGTGTCGCGGTGCCGCGGGCCCACCGCCGAATACGTTGGTCCCCGCGCCGACCACGCCGCCCGTCGTCAGCAGCGTACCGATGCCGGTCTTCACATGGTCTCCGAGGAACACACCGACCTTCATGAGATTGGTGTCGATGCGCCCGTGCGGGAGCTCGACCCGCACGTTGCCGTAGCTGTTCTTCAGGTCGGAGTTGGTGGTGCCTGCGCCGAGATTCACCCAGCGACCCACCAGCGCGTGCCCGAGATAGCCGTCGTGCGCCTTGTTGGAGTATCCCAGCAGCACCGAGTCGGCGATCTCTCCGCGCACCTTCGACTGCGGGCCGATGGCCGAGTTCGCCACGTGGCCACCGAAGATCCGAGAACCGGAGCCGAGATGCACCGGTCCCACGATCCGCGCAGGACCCTGGATGATCGCATCCGCTTCGAGGCGGAGGGGCCCATCGCGGAGGTCGAGTACCACCCCCGGTTCGATCGCGGCTCCCGGCGCGAGGTGCAGCGGGTGCGAGCCGATCCGGTGCACTCCCGGCAAGGAGCCCGGGTCGGACGCCGGGTCGTGCAGACGGGTGAGGTCGGTCGACAGCCGCTGGCCCGCCTCCTGAACCAGCGACCACGGCCAGGCGAGGAGGCTGACGTCGACCTGCTGAATCTTGCCGATCGGGTGCTCGGTCGGGGCGAGCAGCATCTCGTCGGTGGGGGAGTCGACGCCTGGAGGGAGGCTCCACCCGACGACCGTGTCTCCGACTTGAAGTGTGGTGACGTCGTCGCCGAGCGTAGGCCAGCTGTGGGGCGCCGCCCGCGACAGCCAGAAGACCCGGTGCGTGGACGCGTCGATGGAGGCTACGTCGAGGGCCGACGGGGCGTCGGGTTCGTCCCACCCGACCATTCGTCCACCGCACAGGTGGCCGTCGCAGGGGCGACCCGACACCGCCTCCACGCGCTCGCGCAGAAGATGTGCGCCGAATCGGAGCTCGCCCACGGGACGACTCTCCGAAAAAGGCGACCAGCGGCGGGCGCGACGGTCGTCGAACAAGTAGAGCATGAGGTCAGGTCTCATCGCCGAGGATCTGAAGGATCCGTCCGAGGAGTTTCTTGGGGCTGAAGGGCTTGGTCAGGAAGTCGGCCGCGCCGAGGGCGACGGCGCGGGCGCGATCGGCATCCTGTCCCTTCGCGGTGAGCACGACCACCGGCAGTCCGCGCCGGTGCTCCAGCTCCGCGAGGCCCGACAGGACGTCGAGGCCGTCGCGCTCGGGCATCATCAGGTCGGTGAGCACGAGGTCGTACCGGAGCGATGCGTCCTGCAAACGCTGAAGGGCCTCCGCTCCGTCGCACACCATGTCGACGTCGAAACCGGAGCTGTCGAGCAGAGTCTCGAGGACGCGTCGAATGTGGGGCTCGTCGTCGGCGACCAGGATTCGGCGTCGGACCTGCGTGTCTCGTGGCGGTTGGGCCACCCGATCGCCTCCGGTTGGACTCGGGTTCAGCAGCGGCGGAACCTATGCCGCGGACGGTGTAAAGTCAAGGTAGGATGCGGGTTTCCGGGGTTGACATCGGACTCGCCCAGCGCCTACCCTTGGCCGTTCCGACGGCGGGCACCCCGCCCACGCCACCGCAGCAGATCCGACTATGGCCCGACCCCGTCGTTTTCCCGCGCGAGGCGCCTCGGCGCTCGCCGCCGGGCTCGTCCTCGCGCCCCTCCTCGCCGCCTGCGGCGATGAGGATCCGTTCGGTTTCAACGACTGGGAACTGCGGCCCGACACCGCGTTCCTCTATTCTCTGGCGCGCCCCGAGTTGAACCTCGCCTCCGGCTTCAACCTGAATACCCGCCGGGTGGTTCGGGTCGAAGCCGCGGGGTCCACCGGAGCGTGGGACTTCTTCGTCAACACGGTCGATGGTCAGATGGTGTTCGTGACCCCGTCGGCGGTGGGGCTCGACACGAACGCGGCGATCGCGCGGATCGACGGCGAGACCTTCGAGAGCGTTCGTAGCGCCCCGGGCGATACCACCGTCTACGTGAGGCAGGAGGCGGTTCCGATCGAACTCGGCCAGCTCTACGTGGTGCGCACGAACGAGCAGAACGGGGCCTTCGGCCAACGCTGTACGTACTACGGGAAGGTCGAGGCCATCGAGATCGATATCCAGGGGGGCACACTGCGCTTCCAGTACGACTCGAACCCGATCTGCAACAGCCGCGATCTGGTGCCGCCGGAGGACTGACGCATGCTATCGATGCCCCGTCTGAGAGACGAGCGAGACGAGGTGGTCCGGCTGCTGGCGCGTCGGGGCGAGGACTTCGGGCCCACGGTCGACCGGATCCTGGAGCTCGATCGGGGACGCCGGGCCGCGCTCACC
The DNA here is from genome assembly GCA_028279425.1 of Longimicrobiales bacterium. GTDB lineage: Bacteria > Gemmatimonadota > Gemmatimonadetes > Longimicrobiales > Gaopeijiaceae > Gaopeijia. Next base: position 6,349 of record JANQNV010000073.1, read on the forward strand.
GAGGTGAACGAGCTCAAAGCCCGCCGCAACGCGGTCAGCAAGGAGGTCGGGCGCCGCAAGCGAGAGGGCGAAGACGCCGACGACCTCATCGCCGAGATGCGCGAGGTGGGAGGCGCGATCGACCGGCTCGACGCACAGGCGGCCGACGCCGATGTCGCGATCACGGATGCGCTCCTGGGCCTCCCGAATACGCCTCTCGACGAGGTGCCGGAGGGCGGCGAGGACAACAACGTGGTCGTGCACGAGCGCGGTGCGGTGCGTGAATGGACGTTCGAGCCCAAGCCGCATTGGGAGCTGGGCGAGGTGTTGGGGATTCTCGATCTGGCCGGTGGATCACGTGTGAGCGGGTCGGGTTTCCCGGTCCTGCGCGGAGGGGGCGCTCGGCTTCAGCGCGCGCTCATCAGCCTGTTTCTCGACCGACACGTCGACCGGCACGGCTACGAAGAGGTGCGGGTGCCCTACCTCGTCACGCGCGACAGCATGACGGGCACGGGCCAGCTTCCGAAGTTCGCCGACGATTCGTACCAGATCGAGCGCGACGACCTGTGGCTCATCCCCACGGCCGAGGTTCCGGTCACCAACCTCCACGCCGGCAGCCTCCTCGACGCCGACGCGCTCCCGCTGAAGCTGACCGCGTATTCGCCCTGCTTCCGGAGAGAGGCGGGGGCGGCGGGGAAGGACACACGCGGTTTGCTGCGGGTCCATCAGTTCGACAAGGTCGAGCTCGTTCGCTACGAGCGCCCCGCTCAGAGCCGCGCCGCCCTGGAGACGCTGACCGCCGAAGCGGAGGGTCTGCTGGACGACCTGGGCCTTCGATACCGGCGGGTCGTACTCGCCGGGGGTGATCTGGGGTTCTCTTCGGCTCTCACCTTCGACCTCGAGGTCTGGTCGCCCGGGGTCGAGGCGTGGCTCGAGGTGTCGAGTTGCTCGGTCTTCACCGACTACCAGGCGCGTCGCGCCGGCCTTCGCTTCCGGCCGGCCCCCGCGGAGAAGCCCGAGTTCGTGCACACCCTGAACGGCTCGGCTCTCGCGCTCCCTCGTACGATGGCCGCACTGCTCGAGACCCACCAGCAGGACGACGGTTCGGTGCTCGTGCCCGAGGTGCTGCAGGGCTACCTGGGCACGGATCGGATCACGGCACCCTCGTGAAGTTCGAGCGGTGGCCGCTGCTCCTGGCCACGCTCTTTCTCGTCTTCCTCGGGTGGTACCTCGTCTACACGAGGGCCATCGGTTCGGCCCTCCACGAGAATGCGGAGACGCTCACCGAGATCTTCGCGGAGATCCAGCGCGCGATCGCCGATCCGGACCCCGGCCGCACCGATGAGGCCCTGGTCGCACTCCAGGACCTCGTATTGACCACCGACATCCCGATCGTGATGACCGGGACGCGAGACACCGTCACGGCGGTCGTGAATCTGCCCTTCGAGGTCGACATCCAGACAGCCGACGGCCAACGCCGGGTGCGGGAGTACGTTCGTACCCTGGATATGCGGAATCCTCCGATCGGTGATCCCGACGGGGACCGCATCCACTTCGGGGATCCCGCCCTCGTGCGGCGCCTGGGGTGGATCTCGTCGCTTCAGACCGGCGGGCTGCTCCTCATCGTCATCGTCGGCTTCGCGCTCATCCGCGCCCAGCGCCGCGCCGACAACGAGCGCGCCTGGACCTCGATGGCGCGCGAGTTGGCGCATCAGCTCGGGACCCCGATCTCGTCGCTTCAGGGGTGGCTCGAGGTCTTGAAGCTGGGGCCCGACGAGCGTCCGGGGTCCCTCGAGGAATCGGAGGTGGCCGACGCGATCCAGGAAGACCTCGTCCGGCTGGAACGGATCAGTCATCGCTTCGAGCTGATCGGGCGTGAGCCCGAACTCGCCCGGCTCTCCCTGAACGAGGTGGTGGGAGACCTCGAGCGGTACCTGCAGGCCCGATTGCCCCGGTTCGGTCGAGGCGTGGAGCTGAACGTCGACGTTCCGCCCGACGTGCCCGCGGTCATGGGCAACGCCGTCCTCCTCGCGTGGGCGCTCGAGAATGTGGTCAAGAACGCCCTCGATGCTCTGGCCGGGCGCGACGGCGAGATCGACATCCGGGCGTTCGAGGGCGACCGCGACTGGATCGTGCTCCAGGTGAGGGATACCGGGCCGGGGGTCGACCCCGAGGTTCGCGATCGGATCTTCGAGGCGGGGGTGTCGACCAAGTCGGGGGGGTGGGGCGTCGGGCTGGCCCTCTCGCGACGTATCGTACAGGGCGTCCACAAGGGGCGCATCGAGCTCTTGGAAGAGCGACCCTGGGGGGCGACCTTTGAGATCCGCCTGCCCCGAGCTCCCGCCTGAGGAGCGATCCGAGTCGGCGGTCGTCCTCCCCGTCGTGTCTCCATCGTGGTCGTGCGGTCGTGTCCCTTCGCTCCGAGTCGTCTCTCGTCGGAAGTCTGAACCCGGAACAGCGGGTCGCCGTCGAACACTTCGAAGGGCCTGCGCTCGTCCTCGCGGGGGCGGGTTCCGGCAAGACGCGCGTCCTGACCACGCGCGTGGCCCATCTGGTTCACGAACACGGGGTGCCGATCGACCGGATCCTCGCGGTCACCTTCACGAACAAGGCCGCCGGCGAAATGCGGGAGCGCATCGGCCAGTTCCTGGGTGGGGAGCCGCGCGGGATGTGGATGGGCACGTTCCACGCCCTCGGCGCCCGCCTGCTCCGCCGCCACGCCCACCTGCTCGGTTGGGATCGTTCCTTCACGATCTTCGATGCCGAGCAGAGCCTGCGGCAGATCAAGCGCACGCTGCAGTCTCTCGACATCGACCCGAAGCGTTTCAGCCCCAAGGCCGTGCGCGCCATGATGTCGGGCGCCAAGAACCAACTCGTGTCGCCGGCCAGCTTTCGCGACCAGCACGAGGGCGGCTTCGACCTCTTCGCTCGGACGGTGGCGCGGGTGTACCCCGCGTACCAGAAGGCGCTGAAGGATCAGAACGCGTTCGACTTCGACGACTTGCTCGTGAAACCGGTCGAGCTGTTCACCGCACATCCGGGCGTCCTCGAGCAGTACCGCGCGCGGTTTTCGTTCCTCCTCGTCGACGAGTACCAGGACACCAACCACGCACAGTTCCGCTTCCTCGCGCTGCTCGCCGAGGGCCACGGCAATCTGATGGTCGTGGGAGACGACGATCAGTCGATCTACGGATGGCGAGGCGCGGATCTACGCAACATCCTCGACTTCGAGGAGACCTGGCCGGGCGCTACGGTCATTCGCCTGGAGCGCAACTACCGCTCGACCGCGACGATTCTGGAGGCCGCGAATGCGGTCATCTCGGAAAACGTGCATCGGAAGGGCAAGACGCTGCGGACCGAGCGCGAGGGCGGTGAGGGCATCGACCGGGTCGAATGCGCCGACGAGAACGACGAGGCGCGGGTCGTGGTCGACGAAATCTCCCGCCGCTACGAACACGGTCCGGGGCTCCACAACTACCGAGACTTCGCGATCCTCTACCGCACCAACGCCCAGTCCCGTGCCCTCGAGGACGCCTTCCGCCGCAAGGGGGTCCCCTACCAGATCGTGGGTGGGGTTCGCTTCTACGAGCGCCGCGAGATCCAGGATGTGATGGGCTACCTGCGGCTCCTCTCCAATCCGCTCGATGAAGATGCGTTTCGGCGGGTGGTCAACTACCCGAGGCGGGGGATCGGGAACCGCTCGATCGAGCGGCTCGTGGAGGGGGCCGAGGCGGAGGGGGTCGGGCTTCTCGAGGCGGCGTCCCGGGCGTCGGAGCTGGGGGGGATTCCCACGGGGGGAGCGCGAGCCCTGGAACGGTTCGCCGGGTTGATCAGCACCTGGTCCGCGCGGGCCGCGACCGTGCGCGTGGGCCCCCTGCTCGAGGATCTCGTCGAAGAGCTCGATCTCTACCGACACCTCGAAGACGAGGGACCGGAAGGGGAAGATCGCATCGACAACGTGAAGGAGTTGATCGCCGGGGCGATGGACTTCGACGCGCAGACCCTCGAAGAACTCGATCCCGACGAGATCGACACCTTCAGCGAGCTGGATCTGTTCCTGCAGCGGGTGGCCCTCGTGGCCGATGTGGATCGGCTCGACCCGGATTCCGACGCAGTCACCATGATGACGCTGCACAACGCCAAGGGGCTCGAATTCCCGGTGGTCTTCATCACGGGGCTGGAGGACGGCCTGTTTCCTCTGAGCCGCGCCTACGATGAGCCGGCCGAGATGGAGGAGGAGCGACGCCTGTTCTACGTGGGCATCACCCGGGCCGAAGACAAGCTCTTCGTCTGCCATGCGCGGCAGCGGCGGCGGGCCGGGGAGTACATGTACGGTCGGTTGTCGCCGTTCGTCGAGGCGATCCCGGAGGCGTTGATCGAAGGGCGCACGTCGTCGCGGCTCGAGTCCGTACGGGGCAGCACGCCCCACCGCCGCCGGCCGCGATTCGAGCGCGACGCCGCCGACGATCGGCGCTTCGTCCCCGACGAAACCTTCGAGCCGAGCTTCAACCAGGATGGGCCCCGATACGTGAAGGGCGAACGGGTCGCACACGCGACGTTCGGCTCGGGGACGGTGAAGGAGGTGACCGGCTTCGGCAAAGACACGAAGGTCACGGTCGATTTCGACGACGTGGGCCGGAAGCGTCTGTTGGTGCGGTACGCCAACCTCGAGAAGGACTGGATCGCCTGACGATCCGCCGGCGAGCTCAACGCCGGGTCGTCCGAGACTCTCGCGGGAGGGCGGGCGCGTCGATCTGCGGCCAGAAGTGCGTCGGCGCGGGCGGGAGCGGGAAGAAGTCGTCCGCCATCTCTGCCAACACCGAGGGGTCGTCTGCGGCGCCTCCAGCCATCGCCCGTCGCCGCACCTTCTTGGCCAAGCGCAGGTTCAGGTCGCCCACCGGATCGAGGTGCGCCGGCTCGGACCGGCTCCGTTCGGTGAGGTACTGCAGAATCGCTTCGAAGGCGAGGGCTCTGTAGCGATCGACGAGGGCGTTCGGCACATCGAAGCGTGAGTTCTTCAGGATCTGGTCGAAGATGAGGCGCCAACGCTCGTCGCCCTGAAAGCGCATCATGCTCCGGAAGATCCGCCGGTTCGTCCGGAAGCTGAAAATGGTCGCCGAAAGAACCTCGTCGAAGAGGGCGTCGGCCCGCCGGTGGTCGTGATCCACGACCACGGAGCGCGCCTTGATCAGGTAGCGTTCACCCAGGTGCATGTCCATCCGATGCTCCCAGTACGTGTGGCCCACCGCCGCGGTGGTCGACGTGAGCAGGAGCTGGCGAGGCACGTAGAGGTTGTGGGCCACGGTGTCGGCGGCGAGATGCGCGAGGTAGCCGAGGGCGACGGCCTCGAGCGGCGCGTCGTCGGCCGCTTCGAGGAGCTCCTCGCCGACGTGCCAGTTGTGGCAGTGCCGCCCCTCGGGCGCGTACTTCTTCGCAAACGAGATGTCGGCGGCCACCGATCCGTAGAGGAAGGGCAGGGGGTACCGTCGGAGGATGTCGGCGATGGCCGGCGGGAGGAGGTGGAGCGCTCCCAGGACGAGTTCGCCCAGAGCGACGTGCGTTCCGGGCCCCCAGGCCACCAGCGGTTCGGGGATCAGGAACCAGATGCAGATGAAGGGCAGCACCCGGATCACGGCGGCGCTCCGCCCTCAGGACGCGGGTGAGGGGTCGGCGGTCGGCTCACCGGGGAGGGTGGGGGCACCCGCCGGGTCGGCCGGGTTCTGCCCCGATGGGCCCACGAGCTTGCGGGCTCCGGCCCGCACCCCGCGCGCCGTCGATGCCGTGTCGAGGAAGACGCTCTCGGCTTCTCCCTGCACGACTTCCATCAGGGCGTTGAACTCGTCGATGCGGGTCTCCATGTGGTCGGACGCCTGCTGAAGGCGCGCCGACAGCGACCGGACCGACTGATGGAGTCCCTCCACGTCGGTGCGAAGGGTGGCTGTGATGAACTCGACGTTTGCCGCCACCGATCGACTTCGGTCGAGCAACGGGTCGGCCTTCTTCTCGGCGGAACGCGCCACACGCCGCAGGGCTCGACTGGTGCGCGCGGCGAGCACGAGCCCCGCGATGGCCGTGACCACGATCGCGATCGCGACGATCACGAGCGCCCAGTCCGCCGCAACGGAGAGGGTGTCTCGGGAGGGTTGAAGGAAGACGGTGTCGACAGCCTGAAGAACCATGCCTGAAGTCTACTCGTCGTAGTGGGGGCCGGGCCACCCGGGGGCGGGCCGTAGGTGTGTCGGCACCCACGTTCCTCCGACACACCCGGGGGTCTACCGCGGCGGCGCCGTCTCGTCGCTCGGCGCGCGCTTCCCGAACTCCGGGGCGAGTCCCACGACCCGATCGACGGCGAGCGAGAAGGCGATCCCGGTCGCCGGCGTCTCGAGGTCTCCGCACACGTCCTGAAGCAGCGCCAGGGCAGGCTCGACCTTCTCGTCGGCGACGACCGAGAAGATGGTCCGGTTCTTCGGGCGGGAACCGGTGAAGAGCGCCTGAAGACCCGCAAAGATCGGGATGTCGTTGGAGAGAACGCGCCCCATTCCCTCGGTCGAGACGACGGTGGCACCCGTCACACCCAACTCGACGAAACCCGCGAGGATCGGGTCGACCTTGTCAGGGTCGTTGATCACGGCCACGAGAAGGTGCATGCCGGTTTCAGACGCGCCGTTCATCGGCGCGCCGAATCACGTCGATGGCCGTGGCCCCGTCGTGTGCCGCCATCAATTCGTCGACGAAGCCCGGGTGTCGAATCAACCGGCAGATGCGCGCGAGCAGCTTGATGTGCTCCCCCTCGCGGCCGGGCGGGGAGAGGAGCACGAAGAAGATGCGCACGGGGTCGACGTCGGCAGGGCCGAAGGAGATCGGCTCGGGCGCGAGGGCGACCAGCACGAGGGGGCGCTCCAGGCTGGCGACCGTCGCGTGCGGCAGCGCCATCCCGCGTCCCATCGCGGTGGTATGTGCGCGCTCGCGCTCGGCGAGGGCGAGCGCGACCTCGTCGTCTGGCGTGACCACACCGGTGCGCTCCAGGTGGTCGGCCAGCGCCGCGACCACACCCTCGACCCCGACCGCGTCGAGTCGCTGGATGACGAGGTCGGGGCGGAGGTATGGACTCAGGCGCATGAAGGGGGTGGGCGAACGGGACGGAGAGGGTCACCTCGCCACCGGAATGCAGCCAGGCGGCTGATCGTAGAGCACCCGCCCGAGGGGGTCAAGCGGCGGCACGGAGCGTGCAACACGAGATCCCCCGAAGGCGATTGCTCGGCCTGTTCCGGGCCTCTATCCTTCGCCGCCCCCACCCCTTCCCATCCCGCCCCACAGCGCCGACATGAGCCGCTTCATCGTGGAGGGCGGACGGACCCTCTCGGGTCGTATCCGCCCCGCTGGCAACAAGAACGCGGCACTCCCCTGTCTCTGTGCGGCGGTGCTGACCGATCGACCGGTCGTACTCGACAACGTGCCGCGGATCCGAGACGTCCTCACGCTGCTCGAGATCCTGAGGTCGCTGGGCGCCACGGCCGAATGGGAGGGACCCAATACGGTCGCGGTCGACGCCTCGGGCGTGGAGGTGGGTCGGGTCGATCGAGATCAAGCGGCCCGCATCCGTGCGTCGCTCCTGCTCGCGGGTCCTCTTCTGGCTCGTTTCGGCGACGTCCGTCTCCCGCCTCCCGGGGGAGACGTGATCGGGCGTCGTCGCATGGATACCCACTTCCTGGCGTTCGAGGCGCTCGGGGCCACGGTGGCCCTCAGCGACGACTTCCGGATCCGGGTCGATGGGCGCCTGCGTGGGGCCCCCATCTTTCTGGATGAGCCCTCGGTCACGGGCACCGAAAACGCGATCATGGCCGCCGTATTGGCTCGAGGCACCACGGTGCTTCGGAACGCTGCGGCGGAGCCCCACGTGCAGGATCTCTGCCACCTGCTGGTGGCGATGGGCGCGCACATCGACGGAATCGGCACCGGCCGACTCACGATCGAGGGTGTCGACCGCCTCGGGGAGGCGCGCTTCCGGATCGGGGCCGATCACATCGAGACGGGCTCCTTCATCGGACTCGCCGCCGTCACGGGGAGCGACCTCGTCATCGAGGGGCCCCCGCTCGAACACCTGGACTCGACCCTCGTCGGGTTCCGCCGGCTCGGCGTGAATTGCTCGATCGAGGGTCCGGATCTGGCCGTGCGAGGCAGCGAGGACCATGAAATCGTGCACGACGCCTTCGGCGCCGTCCCCAAGATCGACGATGGCCCATGGCCGGCGTTCCCCGCAGATCTCACCTCGATCGCGCTGGTGACGGCCGTGCGCTGCACCGGCACGATCCTGATTCACGAGAAGATGTTCGAGTCCCGCATGTTCTTCACCGACAAATTGGTCGGAATGGGAGCGCGCATCGTGCTGTGTGATCCGCATCGCGCGGTCGTAGTCGGCCCCTCGGCGCTGCGCGGCGGAATCGTGGAGAGCCCCGATATTCGGGCCGGAATGGCACTGCTGATCGCGGCGCTGGGCGCCGAGGGCACGAGCACCCTCCACAACATCCACCAGATCGAACGCGGGTACGAGCGGATCGACGAGCGACTGCGCGCACTCGGAGCGCGCATTCGGCGCGAGGAGGGGTGACACCGGAGGGGGATCTCTCTATACTCTTTCTCGGACGCGCCGCCATCGAGCGGCCTTTTCGGAGTGGGGGAGCGGTTCGCCCCCGCTTTTTTATTCGGTATGGGCGAGGTTGCGCCGCGTCCGGGATGGCGGTCGGCTCCGAGCGGGAGGCACGATGGCGAAACCGGTGGCTGAAGTCGCGGATCAGTTGGATGCGCGAGTCGAGGCCCTCGGGTTCGAGCTGGTGGAGGTGCAGTGGGCAGGGAGTTCTGCTCGCCCCATCATCCGGCTCCGGGTCGACCGACCCGAAGGTGACGGGTCTGTGACCGTCGACGAGTGCGCGCAGGTCAGCCGGGCCATCGAGCCCTGGCTGGACGAGGTGGAGGCCCTTCCCGAGCGCTACGTTCTGGAGGTGTCGTCGCCGGGGGTGGACCGACCTCTGGTGCGCCCGCGCGACTTCGACCGGTTCGCGGGCGAAGACGTGGTGTTGAAGGGGAAGGTCCCTCTGGCGGGAGATGCCCGCCGGCTCGAGGGTCGCCTTCTCGGTTTCGACGCCGGCGAGGACGGGGGTGTGATCCACCTGCGCCTCGAAAATGGGGACGAAGTGCGTGTCCCCCGCGAGTGGGTGACCAGGGCGAATCTGGTCTATCGGTGGTCTTGACGAGGGTCCTGGACGCGAGAGGAGAACATGGCGAACGCCGGTCAGATCGTAGCCGCGCTTAGAGATATGGGATCGACGAAGGACCTGTCGCCAGACGAGGTCCACGATCTTCTCAAAGATGGCATCATGGCCGGGCTGGTCCGCATCCATGGACCCAACGTCGAGGCCGAGATCGACATCGACGAGCAGACCGGGGAGTTCGACATCGTCGTTCTGCGACGAGTGGTCGAAGAGGTCGAGGACCCCTCGTCGGAGATCTCGCTCGAGGAGGCCCGCTGGGACGACCCGGGCTTCGAAGTGGGCGACATCATGGAGGTGCCGGTCGAGTTCGCCCAATTCGGGCGCAACGCAGTGATGGCGATGAAGCAGCGGATCGTCCAGCGCGTCCGTGAGGGCGAGCGGCAGCGCATCCGCGACGAGTTCGAGGACCGTGTGGGTGAACTCCTCTCGGGCGAGGTTCAGCAGACCGAGCGCGGCAAGATGGTCGTCATGCTCAACCGGGCCCGCGACGCCGACGCGATCATTCCGTGGAAGGAACAGAACCCTCGGGAACGCTTCCGCCAGGGGGATCCCATTCGGGCGGTCCTGAAGAAGGTCGAGGAGACACCGAAGGGCCCGCGCCTCATCTTGTCGCGCGCCGACCCCTACTTCGTGGCCGCGCTCTTCAAGCTCGAGGTTCCCGAGATCTACCAGGGTATCGTCGAGATCAAGCGGATCTCCCGGGAGGTCGGCGGTCGCACCAAGATCGCCGTGTCGAGCCGGGACGAGTCGATCGATCCGGTGGGCGCCTGCGTGGGGCTCAAGGGCTCCCGCGTACAGGCGGTCGTGTCGGAGCTCGGAGGAGAGCGAATCGACATCGTGCCGTGGCACCCGGAGACCGAGGTGTTCGCTCGGCGGGCGCTCGCGCCGGCGCGGGTGTCGCGCGTGGTCTCCAATCAGGACCGCCAGGTCATCACGGCCATCGTCGACGAAGACCAGCTGTCTCTCGCGATCGGTCGCAACGGCCAGAACGTCCGTTTGGCGTCGCAGTTGATCGGCTGGCAGATCGATCTGTACGGCTCGCGGGAGTGGCTCGAAAAGGGCCCCGAGTTCACGCTTTTCGCGGAGCGTGAGGAAGACCAATACGAGACCTCCGACTTCCCCCTGTCGGAGCTCGATATCCCCGCAACCACACTGGCGGCCCTGAATGCCGCTGGATACAATACTTTTCTCGACATCATCGACCTCGAGCGTCAAGATTTTCTACGCACCGAGGGGCTATCCGAAGAGGACGCCGACCTTCTGCTGTCGATTATCGATCAGCTGACGGTCGTGGAGGGAGAAGTGCCTTCGGGGAGCGAAAGCGAGGGAGGGGCGGATGACTCCGAGGAATCGCCGGGCTGACGCCCTGGGGATTCTCGGATTGGCTCGCCGGGCCGGGGCAGTGATCATGGGCTCCGAAGCGGTGCGTCAGAGCGTGCGCGGTGGGCACGCGGACCTCGTCCTCGTGGCCGAGGATGCGGCCGCCGGGCAGGCGGCCAAGGTGGAACGGCTGCTCGCACACAGCGATGTGCCGTGGCGGAAATTTGGGACCCGCGTCGAGTTGGGCGCGGCGCTCGGGGGGCCCCCGTATTCTGCGGTGGCCCTGACCCGGGCGGGCTTTGCCGACCGGCTCCTCGAGGAGCTGGATGCAGAAGTGGACTCCCGCGAGGGGAGTGCACGAGCTTGGGAGGACGACCAGACGTATGCGGGTTGACGAACTAGCGAAGGATCTGAAGGTCGAAGCCGACGTGCTTCTCCACCTCCTCCGGGAGATGGGGATCCACGCGAGCGACGCCGATACGGCGCTGCCGGATGCTGCGGTGGCGAGGGTCCTCGCGCGGATCGAGCGGGAGCGACGGGCCGGCAAGAAGGACGCGTCGGAGGCGCTTCAGGCGGCTCTCGAAGAGGCGTCCTCGGGCCCGCGTCGCCGTCGGCGGCGGCGGTCCCCTCGGCGCAA